>JAOZOF010000056.1 GCA_029933425.1 Marinilabiliaceae bacterium | reverse complement strand
GCTGATGTACTATCGTAACAACCTTAACTCTTTAATGAATATCCTCAGTGGGATGCAGAACTACGGAGTTGAAAATATTGTTTTTTCTTCTTCATGTACTGTTTACGGACAGCCGGACAAGCTGCCGGTAACCGAGGAGACACCGAGAAAAGAGGCTGAATCACCTTACGGGAACACTAAGGCGGTAAGTGAGGATATAATGCGTGATTTTGCAAAAGTGAATGAAAAACATAACCTGATAGCACTCCGGTATTTCAATCCTATTGGAGCTCATGAATCTGCACTTATCGGAGAGCTGCCTGTAGGAGTACCGAACAATCTTGTGCCATTTATCACACAGACAGCTGCAGGAGTGAGGGAAGAACTAAGTATTTTCGGTGATGATTACGATACCCCTGACGGTACGGCTATCCGTGATTTTATCAATGTTGTTGATCTTGCCAAAGCTCATGTTGTCGCAATCAACCGTTTGCTTAACGGAAAGAACAGAAAGAACTATGAGTATTTCAATGTTGGTACGGGTGAAGGCGTATCGGTAATGCAGTTGGTGAAGACATTCATGAAAGTTACAGGAGTTGATCTGAAATACAAGATAGTTGGTCGTCGCGAAGGTGATATTGAAAAGATATGGGCTGACACATCTTATGCTAATGCCGAGCTTGGCTGGCATGCCGAAAAAACGATGGAAGAGACATTGTTGTCTGCCTGGAACTGGGAGAAGAGATTACGGGGAATAGAATAGCAAGAAATTAAATTCATACAAATATCCTGAATCATTATACAAAGGGCTGCCTTCTATTATTTTATTTTGGGCAGCCCTATCAAGAGTAATGTGCAGCTGTAAAACTTTTATTCTTTTCCCCAAATAATGATCGCTCCGTTTCCACCTACAACATAACCTTTGTTAATGTCAGTAAACCAGAGAGAACCAAGGGTGCTGTTTATTATGTCAACATTTAATACGGACCAATTCTGCCCTTTATCGACAGTTTTTAAGATAAGGCCTTTTGAGCTTCTGTCCCTGCTAATTGCATAACCAATTCTGGCACTTGGGAAACACAAAGAGGATACGCTTCTTGTACCATCATGCACTGTAGTCCATGTCTTTCCTCCATCAATGGTTTTTATGATAATTCCTTTATCTCCAATTTTATTACCACCTGATATATAACCGGCATCCGGTGAAGTAAAGAAGATCGAGGTCAAAATTTTATTGTTTTCAACATCCAAACTTGTCCAAGATGTTCCACCATTCGTAGTTTTTAATATTGCATCATCCCCGGCTAAATACCCGTTGTTTTCATCAGTGAAATAAACAGAATACAACCATTTAGAAGTGATTTTATCCGACATGTCTTCCCAGGTTAAACCACCATCTGAAGTTTTCAAAAGTGCCCCTTTATCTTCAAATATATCACCGCCTGTCGCATACCCCACTTCAGAATTTACAAAGAACAGTGCATTTAAATGAGGTTTATTTGCCATATATACAAAACTCCAGGTATGTCCGCCATCTGTTGTTTTCAGTATTGTTGAATACCTGTTAATGGCATATCCTACGTTATCATCAGGGAAAAATATATAAGCAAGATCAGTAGATAACTTAACCGGTAATTCCGTCCATGTTTTCCCTGCGTTTGTTGTTTTTAAAACGCTGTTGTTATTTGTTAATATATAGCCAACATCAGAACTAGGAAATACCACCTGGTAAAGATAGTTTTGTGTTCCTGAATCTTGACTGTACCAGTGAGGCTCTTTTGTTATGGTATTTTTTTCACACCCTGACTGTATCATTAAAACAATAAATAAAACAGACAAAAGACTTTTATTCATGATCCATTGCTTTTAATTGTCGTATACATATAGTAGAGATCAAACATCATACGTACAACGATTCTGACAGTTTATTTTAGTTAATCGTTAACGAGCTGCTTTAGCAAATCTTCAATATCGCCCGGTGTTGACATTATCTTGGTAAATGTACCCATTGTAAGGTCCGGGAATGAGATCGCTATTCTGAAGCGTCCGTGAAGCATAACTACTTCATTGCCGTTCACCAACATCTCGTATGGTAAAAAGGCGGTTTGTTTTGGTGTGCTGAGATCGATCTTTGGCAGAAAAGTGCTTTCACCTTTTTCCTCTGAAAGAGCAATGCCGTAAAGTGTTAGTTCTGTTCCTGGCACGTTGTGCTTGTACACGAGGCTTACACCCGGTTTACCCTCTTTAAGAACTTTGTCGATGGAGGCAACAGCATCGGCATGACTGTCAAAATTACCAAGCTCTTCTACATCGTCAAAATACGGCATCCCGAACATGTAATGATATTTTCTCAGGTTGCTGATTTTCAAACCTTTCTTTGAGCCGAAAGGTGAATTTACGGAAGTTCCGATCCCTTCAAGTGATCTTTTAAAACTACTCTCAACTTCAGAGTATTCTGTTGCAACTTTAGGGAAATCGTTCCTGAAATAGGCATTGCCCCAATAAACAGGATTAGTGTAGGTAATATTTAAAGTGCCGTTCTCGTCGGTGATCGCCATACGAAGGGTCGATGCAAAACCGGTCAGCCCGCCGATCTTCTTCACAGCTTTATCCAAAGCAGGATGGGATACTACCATCACATATCTTGATACATCTTCAGCCGGACTGTATTCGCCGACAATGGTGAAGCCGGCATTTCCCAAACCCGTTTTTACCAGTTGTTTTGCATCAGTCATGCTGCCTTTAAGTGTTGATCCCAGGATGTAAGGCTTTAAAGTCTGCGCGTTTATTGTGGAAAGAAATGATAAGGCAGCGAAAAATAATAGTAATCTTTTCATGATCAAGTGTGTTTTAAAAATTTAGTTTTGTTAAAGGTTTAGTCCCGTCTTGTTTTTGTCACAGTGCTTTACAATGTGTATTTGTTTAAGCACAGAACAAATATAGAAAAAAATCATTAATAGAAAAATGATGGCTGTACGATGAAATCCACTTTATGTATATCTGTTTTACCTCCTTCTGTTATATCCGGATTTTTCCGGGACAAGTTCTGGATACAGTAGAAAACCAGAAGGTTAAGATGAATTTTCCGACAACGCTAATAAATAAATCACAACAGATTCAAAGGACTTTCTTTTATTTTTGCTTAAATTGTACTTTTAACCAAAATCAAAACTATGGAGATTTTAGATCAACAATCCAGACCCTGGCAGGGAACATTGCTGGGGGTGGTAAGCATTGTAGGACTTGTAATGGCCGGTGTAATGATCTTACTGATCATGCTGGGCAGCAGTTTCATTTCGGGGATGGCAGATGACCCGGTTTTTTCATTTATTTTCGGAGCAGGAGCTTTTATGATCATCCTGTTGGTTGTTCCTTTTATTGTTCTCGGAGTATTCGTCACCATAGGAATGTTCAAAGGGCAGAAATGGGCTGTGATAATAATGCTGATATTCACGGCGATCGCACTGCTCAGTGCATTGTCAGGTTCTTTTATGGGTGACGGAGGAGGGTATGGACACAGCGGATTAGGATCAATTGTGATCAACGGTTTTTTGCTTTACTGCGAGATAGCTTCCCTGAAAGATCCGTTTTACAAGTAATTAAAAACCGCCGTCAGGAATATATCCATGGCGGCGGTGAGATTTTAAACTTTATGATCTGATCAGAGTTTCTTCGGGTCAAGTACCACATGTTTCACTGTCTTGCGGTTCCATGTGTAAACTATATGTACCAATCCGTTCGAGGCCTGAATGACCGTGGGGTAAGAATACTCTTCTTTTTCTCTGTCGGTCTTGTCGGTTAGAGGTTCAAGGTCGAGAACCCTGTCCCATTTTTTGCCATCCTTTGAAATCGCAACACAGAGAGGAACTCTGTCGCCCCAATTTTTACCTGTTGGATTGTAAATAAGCAACTGACGGCCGTCTTTAAGCGTTGTTGCATCAATACCGGAGTTCGGGTTCGGAAGGTCTGTGGCGGTCATCTCACTCCATGTTTTTCCATAATCATCCGACCAGTTTTGCGTGATCACACTTTGACGTGTTCTGCTAAGCATCTGGAGTTTCCCGTTACCGTAATTAAGTATTGCCGGCTGTATCGCATCGAATTTGGTGGTGTCGTTCAACGGGCCGACGATCGACCATGTTTTACAGTTGTCGGTGCTTACTTCGATGTGTGCTGTCCAGTTTCCGTGCTCATACTCAACACTTGAGGGTGAGAGAATTGTTCCGTCAGCAAGTTGTATAGGCTGGTTTTTGATAGGGCCTAAAATTCCATCGGGAAGTTTTACGGGGTCGGACCATGTTTTGCCGTCATCGTTTGAGGTGATGTACATTCCCCACCATGTTCGCGGGTCAGGACCTACTTTGTAGAAAAGGTAGATTGGGCCGCCTTCAGGCTTGAATAGCACAGGATTCCATGTAGGATAGCGCAATTTCTCATTCTGAACGCCGTTGGCTACTGCAACAGGTTTGCTCCACTTTCCATTGATCTTGCGTGAAACCCATATTTGCACATCTTTGTTCTTCTCCCTTGTGCCTCCGAACCAGGATGCAACGATAACGCCGTTGCTCTCTTCAACAGTTGATGCATGACATTGCGGAGTAGGGGCATCTTTGATCTCGTAGATGAATTCTTCGGTAACAATAGCAGGGTGTTTTGTTGTTTTTTCATTCGACTTTTTACCCTGTTTGCTGCCGCATGAACTAAAAACCATCATGGCTGAAAATAAAATAATTAGAAACTTCATAAGTTAAGATTTAAATGTTTATTGTTATTTATGAAAATAATATTCTTCGCTGATCTCTTGTTTGTTAAAATCCGGTCCTTCCCAGAATAGTTTCAACTCTTTCCCTCCTCCGTATTGGAAATATTTTACTGTTAAAGGATAAATACCTTTTTTCAGGGCAAGTCTCACCTGCTTTTCCTCGGCGGCATGACGTCCGTCGTTATTGATGACTTCTTTGCCGTTAATGAAAAGGCGGCTGCCATCGTTGGAAAGGAGTGAAAAGGTATACCTGCCGTCTGCAGGGACCGCTAGGTACCCGTCAAAAATAAGGCCAAATTTTTCGATATCGTTCACTAAGTCAGGAAAACTTACAAATCCTGTTTCTCCCCTTTTTACAGGCTTGAATTTCTGAAGTTTCCAGGATTTGTTCACATCGTTTTCGAAATATTGGAATTCAAGACCGGGTTTCAGGTCAGTTTTGATGTCAGGAGGCGTTTGTAACGCTGAGTCAACGAACAATGCTTCTTTCAGGTACGACGGAGCTCTGTCCGGAATGTATGCAACAGCTTTTACGCTTGTGGTTGAACTGATGTTGAATGGCTCAAAATAGAGATCCCCTTTTTTGTCATCCGGTATCGTGCCGTCAGTAGTGTAATAAATTTTTGCTTCGGGCAGTGATGAGCTTATGGTTACCTTTAGTCCACTACCGGAAATATATCCACCTACAGGAGTAATTTTAACTACAGGTGCTGCTTTTTCACCTGTCATGATATCCTCACCCCAATAGTTGCCGTTCAGCCATATTCCGTCCCATGCCGGTGGGGGGACTTCGCTCTCTGAAGGAGAGATGTAGTCCTTCAGGGCTTTCAGTCTATTGCTGAGCTTTTGCATGTAATTTGTGTATTCCGGTTCTTTTGCAGGAACATGCCATCCGAAATCGGCAGCCATGAGAAAATCGGGTATCCATTCATCAATGGTGTTGCTTGCCCACTGTACGGCATAAATTCCCGTGAAGTTGGGATGATCTTTGCCTGTTTTTGCCCAACTGTAAAGATTTATCAGTGCTCCGGAAAAGCTGTCTTTGCTGTACGGTTTATGGTTTGTTCCTGAGCCCCCTGCCATGAAGACCCGCTGGCGGCATCCGGGTTTCAGAAGGTCGTTCATTCCCTGATGATCAAGTTTTTTAGTGTCCTTAGTTATTTTGTGACCATATCGCCACAAACAGCGAATGACTTTGTCCTGATATCCTTCCGGTGTCGGTGGAGCATCACTCCATACCAGAATGTTAAGATCTTTTCCGTATTTTTTCCCGACTTCCAATGCCATGGGAATGAGCCGTGAAAAATGTTCTTCCTGTTTTTCTTCTGTCAGTCTGACCTCGTCGAGACCGAGGTGTACCATCGGAACGGAAAGTAACGGGAAAATCTCGTCGTACATTGCATAAAGTAGTTTGTATGTTCCGGGATTGTTGATGTTAAGATTGGCTTTACGGGTATGGTAGAAGCCCGGCCAGTAATCCTGTTTTATTCCACCCTGTATCAATTCAGGATAGAACTTCCTCTTTGATTCGATATGTCCCAAAGATTCGATCTCAGGAAAAACCGTCAACCCGTACTTTTTGCCGTATGCTATCAGATCAGAAATGTCACTCATTGTCAAGGCATAAGGATTGTCGCTGCCGAGAGGAAGATCGTTGAAACGAAAGGCATTCAGCTCATCGTCACCTTCGCGGATGATCAGAAAATTAAGTTTGAACGCCGAACATATCCTGATCACCCGTTTTATCTGTTCAGGTGAATACGGGGCCCGGCCGGTGTCGAGCATGTACCCGCGCCAGAGATAACGGGGCCAGTCGGTTATTTCAATGTTCCTTACAAAAGCTTTCCCTTTATGGTTATGCTCGATGAGTTGTGCTAGGGTCATCAGTCCCCAAAGCAGTCCCTTGCGGGAGTTAGCAGTGATCTTAATTCCTTTTTTGTTTATTGTCAGAGTGTATGCTTCATCACCTTTGTCCTTGATCTTTTCGTCTCTTCTTGGGATCTTTACTTTTGCCTTGTTGCTAATGATGATAAAAAAAATGTCAGAACTTTTTCCTGTATCCTTTTTAAAACTCAGCCCTGACAGGTATCTGAAATTTTCAATGTAATCACTTACTCCGGATGAATAAGTTATTATCAGTTCATTGTTCCATTCGAAAACATCATTACCTACCTTAACCTGTTGCGGTACAGGTAACAGATCCTGAATGAATGCTGTGTCTGTTGGATTTGATGTCTGACCGCAGACATTCAGTACAAAGATGAAAAGAGCCGGGATGATGATCTTCAAATGCATTTTCAATCGCATTACACCTTAATGAATAATTTGTTTTTGTACAAAAAGCGAAGCAGTAAAAGGGATAACCCTACCGATACAATATTCAGCAGAAGATATGCAAGGTCTTTCCCTACAAAGTCGGCAATATCGCCGCCTGTGAAACGTCGTGCCAGATCGTTAAAGTCCATGATGTTGCGTGCCATGTAAATGGTTATCGGGTTCACACCTATCCACACAAAGATAGTTATCCATTTTTTGAAATGCAGAACATCGATCAGCCAGAAGAAAATACCCATAAGCATGAAACTGTATCCGCCGGCAACAAGTACATAGGTAGGCGTCCATATTTTTTTAATGATAGGCATTTGCATCGACCAGAGATAACCTGCAACTACCATGGCAAGTCCTCCTCCTACAAGAAAGTAAACACGTTTCATGTCAGTTATCGACTTACTCAACAGGATAAGAGAGGCAAATACTCCGAGCAGTGCACTTACTACTGCCGGGAATGTTCCGAGTATTCCGCAGTTGTCCCATGTGCCGTCATGCTTTGCTCCGGGAAGGTAATGCTGATCGATGTACATTGCCCAGTGCGCATCAGGTGATACCGAAGGATGACCAACTCCCGGAACGGGAACGAAGCTCAGTAGTATCCAGTATCCTATCAGAATTGATACGGAGATGATCACTAATCCCCGTTTTCTGAAGTTCAGGAAAAGGATGGAAGCAATGAAATAGGTAAATGCCAGACGCGGGAGAACACCTACTATCCGCATGTCGGGCCAGTGATGTTTAAAGCCTCCGTAGTAAATTATTCCCAGTCCCCATAGTAAGATGAACCTGCGGAAAATACGGATGTAAGCTTTTTTCTTGTCTCCGCTGCCAAGTATCCTTGAAAGGGAAAAAACAATTGACATTCCCATAACGAACTCGAATAACGGAAAGATGAGGTCATAAAAATGAAATCCTTCCCATTCGCAATGCTCGAACTGGGGAAGAAGCACATTCTGAACTTCCGGACTGAAAAGCTTTACTATTGCCATCCCAAGCCCGGCACCGCCGATGAGCCAGAACATATCAAAGCCTCTGAGCACATCTACTGATACTATTCGTTTATTCTTTTTTTCCATAACTGTTCTGATAAAATAGTGTAATTCAGGAACTGACATGCAAATTATGCAAAATAACACTTTTTAACATGTGGAAAATTAATTGTTTGTGATACATAGTTGATATGTTATCGGTGGAAGAATAAAGTGTTTTGGTGGAATAATGTTTTGCTATCGCATGCCTTTTGTTTAATTTTATTTTTTTATTGATCAAAGAATATGAAAGCAAAAAGAATACTGATAACAGGAGGAGCCGGATTTATCGGTTCGCATGTGGTAAGATTGTTTGTGAACAAATATCCTGAAATTGAGGTAGTGAACCTTGATGCCCTCACGTATGCCGGGAATCTTGAGAATCTTGCGGATGTTGACAAAGCCCCCAATTATAGGTTTGTAAAGGGCGACATCACCGATGAAGAATTTATCGATGAGTTATTCGAAAAGAATGATTTTGACGGAGTGGTCCACCTTGCTGCCGAATCGCATGTCGACCGTTCGATAGCAGATCCCTTGTCGTTCATCCGGACCAATATCGTTGGTACTGTCAATCTTCTGAATGCTGCACGGAAGCAGTGGAACGATAAACCTGAGAATAAACTTTTTTATCACATATCCACCGATGAAGTTTACGGTTCGCTTGGTGATACAGGCTTCTTTACCGAGGAGACATCTTACGATCCGCGAAGTCCGTATTCTGCATCGAAAGCAAGTTCCGATCATCTGGTAAGGGCTTATCATCACACATACAAATTGCCTGTAGTTATCTCGAACTGCTCGAATAATTACGGGCCTAATCAATTTCCTGAAAAGTTAATTCCACTTGTGATTAACAACATTAAAAAGATGAAGCCGATACCTGTTTACGGAAAAGGTGAAAATATCCGCGACTGGCTGTATGTGGTGGATCATGCAAGAGCGATCGATCTGATATTTAACGAAGGCAAAGTCGGGGAGACATACAACATTGGCGGTAACAACGAATGGAAAAACATAGACCTGATAAAGGTGATGTGCAGGATACTTGACCGTAAGCTCGATCGAGAGCCGGGAACATCAGAATCGCTGATCACTTTTGTGAAAGACCGTGCCGGGCATGATCTCCGTTATGCTATCGACTCGGGTAAACTGATGAGTGAGCTTGGTTGGAAACCGTCGCTGCAGTTTGAGGAGGGAATTGAAAAGACCATTGACTGGTACCTGGAAAATGAAAAATGGATGAACAACGTGATCGACGGTACCTACGAAAAATATTACAACAAGCAGTACGTGGAGAGGTGAAAGTCGTTAATAGTCGGGGCGCGACTTGAAGTCGCACCCCGACTATCTATAAGATAAAAAAAGGATGTCATTCAATTGGCATCCTTTTTTGGAAAATATATATTGGTTTATTTAGAGCAAACTGTCAGGATCAAGGTTTTCCCTTTCAATATCCTTGAAGTATTTGTAGGTTCCAACTTTAAGTTCATAGGTTGCAGCCTCATCGCAAACAATAATCCCTTTCGGATGCATTTGCAGTGCACTTATGGTCCACATGTGATTTATGCCTTCTTCCACGGCATTTTGTAAAGCTCTTGCCTTGTTGTGGCCGTTAACGATGATGATAACCTCTTTTGAATCAAGTACTGTTCCTACTCCTACGGTAAGAGCTGTTTTTGGCACTTTGTCAGGATCATTATCGAAGAAACGTGAGTTTGCAAGAATGGTGTCGTAAGTAAGGGTTTTAACCCTTGTCCTTGACTGAAGTGATGAGCCGGGCTCATTGAAAGCAAGATGCCCGTCAGGGCCTATGCCTCCCAGAAAAAGATCAATGCCTCCCATGCTTTTTATCTTCTCCTCGTAACGAATACATTCGACTTCCAGATCTTTGGCATTACCGTTCAGGATATTTGTGTTTTCGGCAGGAATGTCGATATGGCTGAAAAAATTATCCCACATAAAAGTGTAATAACTCTGAGGGTGTTCTTTTGGTATCCCTATGTATTCATCCATGTTGAATGTCACAACATTTTTGAAAGATACCTTTCCTTCTTTATTCAGTTTTATAAGTTCATTGTATGTCCCGAGCGGAGATGAGCCGGTAGGAAGGCCCAGGATGAAGGGACCGTTTCCTTTATGGTCATTTATGCTTTTTGCAATGTAGTTAGCAGTCCATTTGGATGCCATGTCATAATCAGATTCAATAATCAATCTCATGGTAAAACGTTTTTATTCCAAAAATCTCTTAGTAATATTTCACATATCCTATGATGAACTGTACCGGGTCAGTATCAGAATGTGTTCCGTAAAGAATAACCCTCTGAAAGTTCCCGTCAGGATGCTGTGGAGCCAGATACATCTCATTAAGAAGTTTGACATCTGCTTCTTCATTTCTTTCAAGGATATATTCCATAAACTCAACCTTTACACTGAAATAGTAAAGATTGTTGTCTTTATTGTAATTTCCATCTGAAAAAGCATATTGCAACTTCCCGTTCTTATCCTCATATACCGGACGATAAAGCACCATACGGCTTTTATCAACTATGTTGTCGTTCTCATCAAGGTAATTCCCGTTCTCATCTTTCTTGGGAATGTAAATTGAAAGCACGCCCGGTGGCGGATATTTCTGCGGATCGGATGCAAGAGAATCAACGTGTATCAACATATCAACAACACTGAACCGGCAGTGAGACACCAAGCCATTTTCCTGTTCGTAGTCGAGAGAGTCACTCCAGTTGTAAAAACTTGTAGGGAAATCCAGTCGTGCGTAGCTTCCGGCCATACCCTGAACGAACAAATGGTTTACGGTAGTATCATTGAATATGATCTTATCTTCAAAGTTATGTTCAAATCTGTTTACTCTTACAGCCTCAACATTTATGGGGAAGACATGAGATTTAGGGATAGTATCGGTTATCTCTCCGTCTTCGTTCAGTGAGACATAATGATAATACAGCTTCAAGGCTGTTCCGCTTCCCAGCATGTTGATCCTTACCAGACTGCCCTGATCGCCCGGGTCGAGCAGGTCGGTTGAGATGTAAAACCCTTTAAATAATTGTTTGAATGCTAATGGATCGGCAAGTGTCGCAGAATCCACTGCGAATAACCTGTCCGTAAAGTCCTGACTCAATTTAAGGCTCCAGTAATGGGTTTCAAATCCGCTTGTTCCCGTTTCCCACAGGTACGACGGGTAAGTCCATAGTGAATCAGGATACTCCCATATGTTTGACGAATTCCTTCTCCATAGTGAATCAGGAACATCATCATTTACAAAAATAGTATCAGTGACAACAGGATTGTTAGGATCGTAATAACCGTCGACATTGAGGTTTGAGTAATACTTGGTCGGGCTGGGATACAGATCGCTCGTTAGTTCAAAGACCTTTATCTCATGTTTCGCGAACATATCGCCGTACCACCAGTTAAACTGATAGTTAAGATAAAGTATTAACGAATCGACCTTATAGAGTGAATCAACCCGGAATGCACTGTCGGTGATCATTGAACCCGGACCAAACTGTGTGAGCAGGTCGGCATTTGAGATGCCGAATGCAGGATCTCTGAGAAAACCCAGTATTCCGTAAGACGGGTCGTCAGTTCGTACCGAATCTTTTGTAATATTAAAAGTAGTGAGTTTTGTTGCATCGGTACTGTTAGTACTTATAAAAGCCTCACCCGGAAGTATATCCTTACCAAAGTCGGCAGGGTCATCCTGGCATCCGGCAACAAACATTAAAGAAATAAGGCCAATTAAAATATATTGGCCTTTTATTTTTAATACTCTTCTTCTCTCTCTCAAAAACATAAGCTTAAATTCTTAACCAAGCATTTTGTCATAAAATTCATTGTAGGCGGCAATGTAGGTATCTTCCGGATGATATGCAAGAAACGGTTTCCCTGAATCTTTGATGAATTGTTCTATTTCCGGATCTATTTTTTCACTGCCCTGAATTATGCCGTCAGACATACTGATCGCCAACTTTGTAAGGTTAATGTAGTTAACCGGTGACAAAATTTCAAGATCACTGTCCTCAATGCCTTCAAGTTTAAGTTTTTCTTTAAAATCATCTTTCCATACACTTGTAAACTCATTGTCATAAACCGAATAAACAACTTTTGAATTTATGAAATGAGGGTCGTCGTTCATGGCTTTTTTCAAATAAAGCGGAACGAGTGAAGTGAACCATCCCTGGCAATGAACAATGTCGGGAGCCCATCGTAGTTTCTTTGTTGTTTCAAGTACACCTCTTGCAAAAAATATCGAACGTTCATCATTATCCTCAAATTCTTTACCATCGGCATCGGTAAAAGTGAATTTTCGATGGAAATAATCTTCATTGTCAATAAAGTATACCTGCATCCTTGCCGCTTGTATCGATGCGACTTTTATTATCAGGGGATTGTCGGTATTGTTAATTATCAGGTTCATTCCCGATAACCGGATAACTTCATGCAACTGGTTACGTCTCTCATTGATATTACCGAAACGCGGCATGAAAGTACGTATCTCTTTCCCGCTCTCCTGTATGCCTTGTGGCAGATACCTGCCGATTTTTGACATTTCTGTTTCCGGCAGGTAAGGTGTTATTTCCTGAGAAACAAAAAGAACTTTAGCTTTTTCCATTTTATTCGAAAAATTTCTTTGAAAGCGCAAAAGTACGAAAAATCCGCTTTTAAACAAAGAATTACGGCCTATCAAAATGTGTAACATGGGAAGATGCGGCTCTTTTATCAGGAAAAAGCGGAATTAGACTATTTTTATTCTAATTTAATATTTGTTTACTTTGTTTTTTTGTATGTTTATAATTGATCCGGTTTTAAAATCAAGGATTTGAGAATATGAAGATTGTTACATCGATAAAAGAACTTCAGGATGAAATAAAAAAGCAGAAAAAGGAGGGCCGTGTTATCGGTTTTGTTCCTACAATGGGGGCTTTGCATGAAGGGCATTTGTCGCTGGTGCAGGAAGCCCGTAAGCAAAGTGATTACATTGTTGTTAGCATTTTTGTTAATCCTACACAGTTCAATAATCCTGACGATCTGAAGACTTATCCCCGTGATCTTGACAGGGACGTAAAGATGCTTAAAGATCTGTCGGTTGAACTTATTTTTACGCCAACTGTTAAAGAGATGTATCCTGAAGAGGATAAAAGGCAGTTTGATTTTGGAATGCTGGATAAAGTGATGGAAGGGAAGTTCAGACCGGGACATTTCAACGGAGTGGCCCAGGTGGTGAGCAAACTTTTTGATCAGGTAAAGCCGGATAAAGCTTTTTTCGGGGAAAAGGATTTTCAGCAGTTGGCAATTATCCGTAAGCTGGTCAAAGACCTAAAAATGCCTGTTGAAGTTGTCGGATGTTCCATCGTACGTGAGCCTGACGGGCTTGCAATGAGTTCGAGAAATCAGCTTCTGACACCCGAAATGCGAAAAAATGCGCCTTTAATTGCTAAAACTTTATTTGAATCTCTTAACTTTGCATCCGGAAAAACAGTTAAAGAGACTGTTGATCAGGTTGTGAACACCATTAATGGTTCCGGAATGCTTGAGGTTGAATACTTTGAGATCGTTGACGGAAATACCCTGCAGCCGGTCGATAAATGGGACGACAGTGATTATATAGTTGGTTGTATAGCTGTTTTTGCAGGAAAGGTTAGATTGATTGATAATGTGACATACAAATATCATTAGTCATGAATATTTATATCGTTAAGTCGAAAATACACAATGTTACCGTAACTGAGGCCAACCTGAACTATGTTGGCAGCATCACCATTGATGAAGATCTGATGGATGCCGCAAACATAATCGAAAATGAAAAAGTTCAGGTAGTTAACAACAACAATGGCGAAAGGTTTGAAACATACGTGATAAAGGGGGAGAGGGGCTCAGGTGTCATTTGTCTGAATGGTGCTGCCGCCCGTAAGGTTGCTGTCGGCGATGTGGTGATACTTATTACTTATGCTTCAATGCCGATAGAAGAGGCCAAGCAGTACAAACCGGTGTTTGTTTTTCCTGATACGGAAACCAACAAATTGATTTGATTTAAAAAATAAAATAACGATATTGAAGCCCCGGATATTTCCGGGGTTTACTATTTATAAACAGATGTTCTCATGAGACATATCGATAAAATACTCAGTAAACTGATCCGCAGGAATGAGATTGCCGGACTGGCAGAAAAGTGGCGGAACAACGGCGACAGGATCGTTTTTACCAACGGATGTTTCGACCTTATTCACCGTGGTCACATCGAGTATCTTTCACGTGCTGCCGACCTTGGTCAAAGGATGATCGTGGGGCTGAACACAGATGCATCTGTCTCACGGTTAAAAGGAGAGAACAGGCCGGTTGTCGATCAGGAATCAAGGGCAGTACTTATGGCTGCGTTCGAATTTGTGGATGCGGTAGTCTATTTCGATGAAGATACTCCTTACGAACTTATCAAAGAGGTTCAGCCCGATGTACTTGTAAAGGGCAGTGATTACAATGTGGAAGATATCGTTGGTTACGACATTGTGATTGGTCGTGGCGGATCGGTGGAGACAATAAACCTGGTTGAGGGAATATCAACAACAGTACTCATCGAAAGAATAAAAGGAACAAAATAGGAGGCAGAAATGGCCAAAGCTAAAACGGTGTATGTATGTCAGAACTGCGGTGCTGAGTCATCCAAATGGATCGGTAAATGCTATTCGTGCGGTGCATGGAACAGCTTTGTTGAGGAAGTTGTGGTGCCGAAAGCGAAAAGTTCTGTTGCTGCAGCTTACAGTAGTTCGGCCGAAAAATCTAAGCCTGTACCTCTTTCGGAGATAAGTGTGGATGACCTGCCGAGGATAGATGTGGGAAACCGTGAGCTGAACCGTGTTCTTGGCGGAGGATTAGTCCCGGGTGCCATGGTGCTTATCGGCGGAGAGCCGGGTATAGGTAAATCGACCCTGGTGCTTCAGATGGCCCTCCACATGAACAACATGAAAATACTTTATGTTTCGGGAGAGGAGAGCCCGCAACAGATAAAACTGAGAGGTGAAAGGGTGTTCAGCGGAAGTACTGAACACTGCCTGATAGTAAGTGAGACTTCCCTCGAAAGAATTTTGACCCACACAAAAAATACAGCACCCGATATTCTTGTTGTTGATTCGGTGCAGACACTTCAGACCGAAAGGATAGAGTCGGCGCCGGGAAGTGTGTCACAGATAAGGGAGTGTACGGCAGAACTGCTCAGGTTCTCAAAAGAGCGTAACCTGCCGGTAATGCTCATCGGGCACATCAACAAGGAAGGTAGTCTTGCAGGACCGAAAGTGCTTGAGCACATGGTGGATGTTGTGCTTCAGTTCGAAGGCGACAGAAATCACATGTATCGCATTCTTCGCTCCATAAAAAACAGATTTGGTTCGACTGATGAGATAGGTATTTTTGAGATGCAGCAGGGCGGACTGCGCGAAGTGCAAAATCCTTCGGAGTTATTGCTTTCGCATCACGATAATGCCATGAGCGGGGTGTCGGTAGCTGCAGCCACCGAAGGGATGAGGCCGTTCCTGATAGAAGTGCAGGCACTTACAAGTACAGCGGCTTACGGTACGCCGCAACGTTCATCAACAGGTTTCGACATCCGAAGGCTTAACATGCTGCTTGCCGTACTCGAGAAACGGGCGGGCTTCAAACTTTCGGCTAAAGATGTTTTCCTGAACATTGCGGGTGGACTTAAAGTGAATGATCCGGGCATCGACCTGGCAGTTGTAAGTTCTATCCTCTCTTCCAACATAGATATAGCATTGTCGCCTGATATTTGCCTTGCCGGTGAGGTAGGTCTTTCAGGCGAAATACGTCCCGTTACACGCATTACTCAGCGCATTGGCGAAGCTGCTAAACTGGGATTCAAAACCATCATCGTACCTGTTTACCCTAAAGGCGTTGATTTTTCTTCTGCAGAGATCGAGATAAAGCAGGTCAGCAAAATTGAAGAAGCTTTCAGGTTGCTATTCGGATAGTAAACCGGATATTTATTTTTATTTGACTGTGTTATTTTTTTCTTCTGAGAATAAATTCTTAACTTTCCTTGTTGTTGGTTGTTGCGGGTGATGTGTTTCATCCGCTTTTTGTATGAAAAAAAGCGATCAACCGTAGACTGACCGCTTTAAATGTTTTCACAACGGAATAATCCTTATTGTGAATTGCTTCAATTTGTACAACAAATATAACATTTAAAGAATATAAAACCTACTCAACATGAAAAAAATATTAGGATTAGATCTTGGAACAAACAGTATTGGCTGGGCCTTGGTTGAACAGGATTTCGACAAAAAAGAAGGAAGAATAATTGATGCGGGAAGCAGAATAATACCGATGGATCAGAAACAATTAACTGATTTTGAATCCGGGAATACAATTTCAGCAACAGCACAACGCACTGCATACAGGGGGACCCGTAGATTATATCAGCGTGAGAATTTACGTAGAGAACGATTGCACAGAGTTTTGAATATTCTTGGATTTTTACCTGAACATTATAAAAATAAGATTGATTTTGAAAATAAAAAAGGTCAGTTTAAATCGGAAGTAAAGCTAAACTATAAAAAAAATGATTCCGGGAAATATGAGTTTGTTTTTAAGGACTCTTTTAATGAAATGGTAAAAGAGTTTAAATCAGAACATCCGGAACTATTTTATATTAAAAGAAACGGAGACGAAACTAAAATACCTTATGATTGGACAATTTACTTTTTGCGAAAAAAAGCGTTGTATGAGAAAATAAGCAAAAAAGAGTTAGCCTGGGTTATTTTAAACTTCAATCAAAAAAGGGGATACTATCAACTAAGAGGTGATGAATTAAGTAAAAAAGAAGATGATAATAAGGATGAACATTATTATGCTTTCACAATAAAAGAGGTATTTAAAACTGACGAAAGCAATGCCAAAGGTACCTGGTATGAGGTAAAGTTTGAAGAAAATGATTGGACATACAAAAGGCAAAGCAAAGAGCCGTTAGATAATTGGGTGGGAACAAAAAAGGAATTTATTGTAACAACTACTATTAGCAAAGACGGTAAGATTAAAAGGAGTTTTAGGGCACCAAAAGAAGATGACTGGGGTTTAGTTAAAAAGAAAACAGAGCAGGATCTGGATCTTTATCTTAAAGAAGGAGATAACCGGACTATAGGAACTTTTATATATGAAAGATTATTACAAAATACTGATCAAAAAATAAAAGGGAAGTTAGTCAAAACTATTGAACGTAAATATTACAAAGAGGAGTTAGAATCCATAATCTCCAAACAAATTTCGGAGCATAAGGAGTTGCAAAGCAAAGAGTTTTATCAAAGATGTATTGATGAACTTTATCCGAAAAATGAAGCACATAGAAATAAAATAAATGATAAAGATTTTAAGTATTTATTTGTTGAGGATATAGTATTTTATCAACGACCTTTAAAAAGCAAAAAATCAAGTATTAGCGGTTGTCAGTACGAAACCCGTAGTTATTGGAAAAAAGTAATAGACACTGAAACAGGTAAA
>JAOZOF010000499.1 GCA_029933425.1 Marinilabiliaceae bacterium | reverse complement strand
AAAGTATCAGTTTCTTTGTAAACCAGCTATATCCTGCAAATGTTGTGTACAGACTGTCACCTGCAAAAGCCGGGAATTTGTATGGAATGCCGGAAGGAACGATCAGTTTGTCTATCTTCCAGAATGTCTGCCCGGCTTCGATCTTTAATGAGTTCGACTGCCAGGAAATGATCTCGCCGACGATCATCTCAGTTACGTTTTTTCTGTATCCCAGTTCTGTTAATGTGCGATGATAACCGTCATTCCGGATCGAGGTAATGCCTGAAAAACCGTAAGTTGTCCCGTCGATCTTTTTGTAGGAACCAATGAGGGAAAGTCTGAAACTTCTGAATTGCATTTCAGCAGCTATCCCTCTCAGGAAAGAACTCTCGTTAACAGAAGAGTATTTGTCTATTCCTGATGCTCTGCGGCGGATATCGGTGGTGACAGAACTTTTTGTAAAAGCCATTGCTGTCCACAGTCCCGCTCCCTGACCGAAAGATGCTTTGTAATCACCGATGATTATCTTCTTAAAGAATCCCTTGGGTTTCAGCATGAGGTAACCCGAAAGAAAATCCATTACGGGTATCTGTTTGCTGAAAGCCGGTTCACCGGGATCCTTTTCCATTGTAAAACCTGCAAAAAGGGTATTTCCGTAATTTGCCCGTATTCTTGTGTAAATTCTTTCACGGGAACCAAGGAACGGTACAGGAACAGAGTCGTTCACTGACCGGTAGCCCGAAGGGGTTTGTAATGTTGTTTGTCCCCGGAAAATTGCCTCTGCCTGTAGTCTATTTGTCTGTTTCGATAGTTCTTTTACCGGTTCAACCTTCAGAAAAGGGATTATCTGTTTAATGGTTTCGGGAGTCAGCCCCTTAACAGCATTCAGTTCATAAATAGTAAGTATAGGACCGTTGTTGTAAACATAAAATAGTATCTCCTCTATCTGGTGGTCGGTGAGAAAAGGTATCTTTTCAAGGTCTTCTTTTGTGGCTGTGTTCAGGTTCAGAGGGTTCTCGTACATGTCGACAAGGTCATTGAGCAGTTCCGAGTAATCTTTTTGTATCAGTTGTCTTTCGGCTAACGGTTCAAGCAGGTCAGTAACTGCCTGACGGGCATCATTAAACTGCTGTGAACGCATAACGGCTGACAGAAGAAGCAGTGAGAATATGATGTAAAACCGCTTCATTGCTTTTCTGTGTTAACTTTTTTCCTGTTCAGCGAAAGGGTCAGGGATGCAGCGGAAGTGACACCAAGCTGCTGATGGTATGAGATGCCGATGTCGATCA
>JAOZOF010000055.1:5390-17665 GCA_029933425.1 Marinilabiliaceae bacterium | reverse complement strand
TAATTCCGTCGAACGGGTTGGCTATGAAGCGTGGCGGGGTTGGGAAACAATTTCTTTTTATTTCACTTCGATGGTTTGTATGGGTTCAATGTTTTAATTTTAACGCCTTGCCCGCCATGCTTTATGAGCCATTGTTGTGGTGTCGTTTGTTGCTTCCCCAATGGGTTACAATTAATCTAAAGAACAATTCCCTGCAAGAATATCTTCCTTTGAAGGATTGTATTTGTTTGAATGCACATAGTATGTATTTTCAAATTCTTTTAAAACATTAGACAAACCACAAAAGTTATCCAAATTTTTATTCCAAGTAATTGAGATCGAACCAGAAACAGTCCTTAAATTTGAAAGTCCATCCAGGTTTTCAAGCCCCCAGCAACGCTCAATTTCCATTGATCCACCAATAGATTCCAATTTGTCCAGCCCATTTAGGTTAATAAATGAAACGCCGTAAAGAATTAAATCTCCTGCTATCAATTTAATATTGCCTAAAAAATCAAGAGTTCTTCCCGAAAAACTAATACTCAAATCTCCAAATATTGAAGAAATATATTCAAATTTATCTATCGTTTCAAGCCTGTCATTAAATTTAATAGTTAAATTGCCTCCCAGGTATAAAATATTTGTCAGGCCTTCTAACTTTTTAATCCGGTCGTTGAATGAAAAATTGAATTCCCCTCCGATATATTCAAGGTTCTTTAATCCTTCAATCCAGTGTAACGATGTGTTTTGTATAATTAAATCACCTTCTATTCTTTTTAAGTCGGAAAGAGCCTTGTCATATACAATATCAGTCTCAATTTCTACTCCAGGTATTTTTAAAACTCCTATCTGGAGGTTCCCGTTGATTGTTTCGTAGTTTTTGCTGCCAAATTCATCTAACTCTTCTTGTGTTGTAAGCACTACATTACCATAATAAGTTGACTCTTCCTCTTTTTTGCATCCAATTAAAATAATTGTAGCAAATAATATTATTGATATCTTTTTCATAACTTGCATTTTTTAAGATGATTTTTCTATTAAACATTCAAATTTATGCTTAACAAAATAAGCATTTACAAGATCTAATATTTACCTTTCAATAACAAGTTTATGTTTATACCTTTTACCCTCTAAGTTCATAATAACCGAATATATTCCTGGTTCTAAATCCCAAGTATTTATCTGAAGAATTTTATCCCGTGATTTTAATCTTTTTGCAAGCCCTTTATTTATGTGGTGTATTTCAATAATATACTCAGGGATCTTATCCGAGCTTAATTTTTCTTTTTCTATTTGTAATAATTTAACACCAACCTGACCCGGATTAAGTTCCTCTTTAGAAACTATTGATAAAGTCACTATATCATTTGCTGGAACAGGGGTCAACATCATATAATATCCACCACAATCTTCAACAGTCCAAGTGGACATTTTCCAATCTCCGGTACCACAACTATTTGTTGCCCTAACAGCCACTACTTCTGTTGATGGGGCAGGATCCTCCCAGTAATCAATTTCTACAAACTGGTAGTCACTTGAACCTCCACTATATTCATCATTTATTTCCCAGTCCGAATTGTTGGGTATAGTCCATTCGTAGGCGGAAATAGAGCCATAAGGGTAATCAACTTCTGCGCTAACAGTTTCACATGTGCTCAATATGGATTCGCCCCATGGGTCACTATAGAATTCCAGTTTATTTGTATGGGGTTTCCCAATGTAAACAGTTTTAGTTGTTGAGGTTGTATCATCGCAAAAATTGTATGAAACGGTTAAGGTTTTGGTTGCAGCTGATGTGTTGGCCGGAATTGAAACATCCGCTTTAAGACTATCAGGGTAATATATCTCTTCTACATTGATAGGATTATCGAATTCCCAAGAGATTCCTATATAAGGAGGATATAAATATGCATCAATGTCATCATTAATATCCGTTATTTCAAAGGTTTTAACTCCATCACAATCTATATAATCAGGTGAAAATAAAAATTCGGGGTTGGGCAGTGTTTTGGCAGTACTTACTTTCCTGTAATATTTAAATGTTGTTACATTGTTAACATACCATGGGCACTCATTTACAGGGTGTTTAGCGAGCGGGCCATTGCTCCATTTTGAAATAACATTGTCATCATGTACATCAGAAGCAGTATTGTTATTGTCAATGAAAACCGCACTATGCTTGGAGTAACCAATTTCACCATTATATCCCGGCTTCATATAAAAAACAATATCTCCGGGCTGTGGTGTTGTTACCTCTTGTATAAGACCGTAATCCTCTTAAAGATAAATGGCTCCATCAATCTGACTGGTGTCTCGGCCGAAAGTTCTGATTAGTATCGAATATGACATACAATCAAATTTTGTACTGGAACTGACACCACTAGGTCCAGTAGTCACATATGTTACATTATTCCAATTATTAATATTAATCGTATCCAGATAAGTTGCGTCTAAGGCTTGTCTTGTAGATAAAGATGTCTCGCTATAATCAAATACTAACATTTGATAATGATTTATGCATTCGTAACTGGACTGCTGACAAATAGCATTTATATTAATCAGAAAGAAAACTGCTAAAAGTAATTGTTTCATAATATGAGTTTTTAAGTTAAAATATTCGAGTGATAATTTTGTCCAAAAACTATTTGCTTTGTTATTGGGTTACTTTTCAATGCACCACAACTTGCTGATATCTCCTGATCTAACTTTTCGTGTGGCACGGTTTATCATACTGGTTACTTTATCCTGTAAAAGTCCGTTTTCATCATATTTAGGGGATTTCGCAGGCAGTTTGGTAATAACATCATACTCATTTACCGGTTTTGAAAAGAAAAACACTGAAATATTTCTTACCTGTTGAGTTTTCGCTTTCAATGACTTTTCGGAGGTGAAGGTTATTGCATAAGTCTTGCTCGATTCGGTGTCAACAATTATGGCATCAAATTTATCAAGCAATCCGTTCTTGTGTCTTTCCCTGGCTGAAGCTACCATTAATTCAGCTTTTTTGCGCACTGAGGTGTATTCCTCAATATCCATAAGCAATATTTCCATTCGCTGCTCAGCTTTTTCCAAAATTTTGTAAGGGCTTACAGGTTCACAGTATAAAAATACCGGCTCCCGATATTTTTTCTGCAATGGCATCCGGAATAATTTCCTCCTGTGCATACAGTGAAGTAGCCTGTAAAAAGGTCATTACAGTTAAGGATACAAACAACAACATATGTTTAACTCTTTTTTCCATCTGTTATGAAAACCAATTTACAGTATGAATTGTTCTAAGCTGTTCTTGTAAAGATCAGAATCTATACCCGAAAACGGCTGTGACCGAGGTTCTTTCACCGAATCCTGCCTGTATCGACATTTCCCAATGTTTGCTGAACCCTTTGTAAAGTCCTACCATTCCGTTCCATCGCATAGGTTCAAAGTCAATGATGTAATTAAGATCAAATGGATTGCCTTCACCATCGGTCAAACGAAAGTATCCTTTTACCTCTGTTTCATAAAATTGTCCCTGTGCACCCGCCATGATATTTACACCGAAAGGGGTCATGTAACCTACCAGAGGAGTAATGATGTTGACCATGTTAGTGGTATTTGCCTCAACAATATTTGTGAACATCAACTGATAGTTGAGAGTAATGTTAAAGTCTCCGAATCCACCGGCTAGAGTAGCTCCGCCGCCATAGATCTCAGAAGTCAAAGTACTGTTGATTGGAAGGTATTCAGGGAGGTTAGGCGGGTCGATGATAAATCCGGGCAGTTTGTCGAGAAAGTCAATCAATTCATCGCTTACTTTAAGGTTTGCATTCAGAACATTCTTTCCTCCTCCCACAATGGCCATTATGTTCAGGAACGGGAATATCCAGATATCGGCTTTAGCGAGGTTAATGGTTGAGTTAAGTGTAACATCCGATTCATTGAAAGCTATTATGTTTTGCAGGTCGGTCATGTTACCGTCGTTTACTCCTACACTAAGTCTTGTTATATCCATATTCTGCGATTGGATGTGTGAGAAAACAGCTACACCTATCGGACGGGGCAGCTCGAAACCTATTTTCCGGGCAGTCTTGCCAAGAAGAGGAAGAGGTCCTCCCAGTTTAACGTTTATTGTGTCATTGTACAGCGTTGGTGGTAGTTGTATATCAGGTTTGTTACTCCATTTTACATCTGTCCCTTGTTTGTCGGCATAATCAAAGGTCCGGGATTCGATAGTGTATCTTATTGTATCTCCTTTTAATTTTCGTTCTGTCTGTTCAGTTGAAGATGCGATAATGTATCCTCCTTCACTTGATTTTGCAAAGTTTACGGTTTTGGTCAGGGATAGCAATTTTCCTCTCAGGGGTTTTACATTTTTCAGAACTACCTTATCCAGTTTCCCTTTGATGATATAAATCTCTCCTTTTATTTTTTTGACGTTCCTGAGATACGGATCAATATCTTTTTTCTGATAGTAATATTCAAGTATCAGAGTGTCATTCTCATTTTTTATGGGTTTTAATGTCGATTCATCATAAAGGTAGTCTCTTGACATCCGGCTGAGGTAATGATTCTTTTCAATATATTTCCTTAATTCCTTTTTGTTTTTCTTTGTCAGTTTCCCCGCTTCGGTTACAACCCTGATGTCCATACCGTCCTTGTATAAAGGATCATAAATAATTTCAATATCATAAGTTTTCTTTTCTCCGTTAAGGTCTTTGGTTACTTTGACAACATTTATAAAACTGCCGTCCTGCATGAACTGGCTTGCAGCAATATCCAGTACTCTGGGAGAAATACCATTTTCTATAAGGTAGTTGCTGTTTAAAGGATGATCGTCCTGTGCCGCGAGTCTGGCAGTGAATATTAAAACAGTGAATAGAGAAGTGAGTATAAAAATTCTTTTCATGATCCGTTTCGTTGATTGATATCGAGAATAAGGTTTGAGATTACAAATCTGACTATTCAATTGCCAAATTACAAAAAAATAACATGTTTAATAAATTTAATATGTTAAAAAGTAAGTGATATTTATGCTTGAGGGTTGAAGGAGGCTGATCCCGAAGGCATCAGCTGAACATTACATTATAACGGGTTACCTTCATTCTTACCGTGGCAGCGAAAGCAGATGGTCAGGAACGGCGATCATTTTGAAGGGAGCTTTCCTGTTGATCATGAAGGTGGAATGTACTACATCGAAGCGGCGAACAATGTGGGGCAGGCGGTTTTTTATCCTGATTTCAGAAAAGAAACGCCATACATGGTTGTGCCGAGCTGGACCCCTGAGGAAGAAGAAAAGTAGTCACTTTACTTGTTTTTATACCAAAAGCGTATCTTTTATCCCTAAAGATGCATCATTTTTTCAGGTTGTATTACCTTTATTCCCGGATTGGGCAGAAAGTGCATAAAACATTCTGCTTTATCCGGTTTTCTAATGTTATTAATTTATGCAAAAGGAGTGAATTATTTCTCCCTTAATTTTTGGATTAATGCTGTACTTTGTGATGAATCTGCATAACTATACTAAGATAGGTCTTTTGTTGCTTCTGACTTTTTTGTCGTTCGACTTATGGTCACAGCAAGTACTTTCAGGATTTGTGTTCAATGAAGAGAATAATGAACCTGTGTCGGATGCTAATGTTTTGGTAATGCCATTGAATACCGGGACTGTGACCGATGCAAATGGATATTTTGAGATCAGGAATCTGAAACCCGGGAAGTATGACATTTCGGTCTCTGTGGTGGGATTCAGAAAAGAGATGCGTCATGTAGTCATCAGAGAGGGGGACAGTAAATATTTGAAGATATATCTTCAGATCGAGAATACGAACTTGAGCGAAGTGTCTGTTATCGGTGAAGGAGCCGAAAAAAGGATACTTGATGATGTTATGGTCGAACCTGTTTCGCTGAAGGCGTCATCAGGTACAATATCAAAGATCGACATTTCAAAACAGGGAGCAGTTTCTCTGATTGATGCAATGAAGTTCGTACCCGGGGCATTGATTGAGACGAGGGGAAGGAAAGTGAAACAGTTCTTTTCCGTCAGGGGGCAGGTATATCCCTATCCCACATATTCGATTGACGGTGTCTGGCAAAAGGAATTTTACGAGTCTGCATATTTTATTAATGCAGATAACATACAGGAGATCAGGATCGATCGTTCTTCATCGGCTTTGCTTAAAAGCCTTTCTCCTCTGACAGGCGTTGTTGATGTTATCAGTCGTAAGTTTACTTCAAGAGAGACGGATATATCAGTGAAGTATGGTTCTCTGAATACTTTTAATGCAGGAATTGTTCAGGGTAACAGCTCCGAAAAGTTTGATTATTCCACCGGACTGCAGTTCTTCGGAACGAACGGCCCTGCCGGCAGGAACGGCCATGAGCGCATTGTAAACTTTAATGGTGATATGAGCTGGAGGATAAATGAAAAGGTAACCACTCATTTCAAGGTACTTTATGTTGACGGTACCCGTGAGCTCGTTCAACCCGTGTATCCCGCAGCTCCGAAGCTGATCAATCAGAAAGAGAAATATGCTCCTCTTACTACGTTGTTACTTTCATCAAGGACAGAGTTCAAACCGAAAGAGAAATATACAGGAGAGTTACAGGTGAACTATCTCTACAGAAATCCGAAATATTACGTTGAAAATATTAAGACAGGAGCTACCGACAAATACAGGGAACTTGAATGCGGATTTACCATAAATCAGATGAATGCCTGGGAGCTGGGAAATTCAAATGTTCTGAGAGCAGGCATTCTGGCAGATCATTGGAGAGCTCCTGAAGGCAAGAGATATTATCACGGTAATCCGGCTAATGTTTTTACCTGGTCGGCAGTGGTGACCGATCAGCAGCATTGGGGTAAATGGCTTGTTGACGGAGGATTCAGGTTAACGCAAGAGTATTACAAAGAGTGGGGCGGTTTTGCCATTGAAGGTTCGGGAGGTAAGTTTGTGGATGTTAAACCTATAACAAATGAGTGGCAGTCGCCTGTGTGGCAGGCCTCGGTGGGAACAATGCGGCCTGTAAATGTGTTGTTGTCGTTTTCAGCGAACGTGAGTGCGGGCATTGTTGCTCCGCGCACAGGTGCTATCACCTCTGATGGTACAAGACCTGAGAATGAGAAAAGAACGAATGTTGATCTCGGGATGATCAAAAAATTTAATAATTCAGGTTTGCTTACTGTGACAGGTTTTCTTGTGTCGAGAGTTGATGCCATTGATTACAGCGGTGAGACCGTTGAGCAGGATAACGGTGATATCGTTGAGCTGTACAAAAATGAGGATAAGATGAATTATGGTCTTGAGGTGCAGTGGAGCATGCCGGTGGTAAGCTGGATGAATATTTTTGCAAATGCTACGGCAATGAAAGGGGAGGTGCGTGATTCCTTGGATTGGATCAAGGATGATGAGATACCGGTGTTCATCGGGAATGTGGGTGCAAATATTACAAAATCGCAGTTCGATTTTAATGTGTACATGAATTACACGGGACGGTTTTACAATGATCGTTTTGTGGATAAGAAGTATCTGCAGCAATACGGGAAAGCTCCGTTGGGTAATTTTTTCGATGTGGATCTGACGGCAGGATACACACTAAAGAAAAACAGGAAGGTGAGGTTTTACATTGAAATAAATAATTTGCTGAACCAAAAGTTTGAGACCGTTGCCGGTTATCCCGATTACGGCATAATTGTGAGCGGCGGGGTGAAGATAAGATTATGATCTTGAGTGTCGGGGTGACTGCCTTTACGATGAATGAAGTTAGCCCGACACTGTACCGGCAAAATCCCGTTAGGGATGATATCTTACAGCAAGGGGCGAAAGCCCCTTGAAAAAAGAATAGAAGATGATCAGTTCCGTAGGAACGGCATGTTGTAAAGAAATAGAAGCAGTTAATAATTTTATCATGAATAATATCAACCGAAACACAATGTTTTCAAAAGAAAAAGATCTTATCTCTTCCCCTCGGGGAATTAGAGAGGTATTTTATTTTACTCTTTTTGTGTTGCTGTTTGCATCATGCAGCAAACCGTATCAGCCAACGGTCAATGACTGGCCTCAATTCAAGAACGATAATTATCGCAGCGGGAGATCGGAAGTAGCTGTTTTTGACAATACCTTCGGAGTAAAGTGGATCTATAATGCACCGCAACCACCATCACCTGCATGGTACGGACCTGCCAAAGAGGATGCATACGCTTTGAGCGGTCCTCTGCCGTCGATGCGTGACTATGATCTTGCATACTATCCTGTTGTTGTAAACGGAAGGTTGTATTATGCTTCTTCTGATGATGCCGTTCATTGTATCGACGCTTCAACAGGCAGGGAAGAGTGGTTGTTTACAACGGGCGGGCCTGTTCGCATAGCTCCAACATATTGGGAAGGAAATCTCTATTTTGGTTCCGATGATGGTTTTGTGTACTGTATCGATGCGAAAACAGGTGAGGAGAAGTGGAGGTTTTCGCCTTCTGAATCGAAAGAGAAGTTGCTGAACAACGGCAGGCTAATCTCATTCTGGCCTGTTCGCACAGGTGTTCTCATCGAGGACGGAAAGGCCTATTTCGGGGCATCGCTCATTCCGTGGAAAAAGAGTTATCTCTGTTCCGTTGATGCAAAGAACGGAGAGCCGGAAGGAGAAGGCACTTATGTAAGAGAGGTTGAGAATGTAACATTTGAGGGTTCAATGGCTTCTTCAGGCGACAGGCTGATACAACCGCAGGGAAGAATATCGCCTGTATTCATCGATAGAGAAACAGGTAAGATAGAAGGGCAGCTCCCGGGTGCCGGAGGGTGTTTTGTACTAGTAACACCTGAGAATCACATCGTGAATACACAGACTTCCCGCCATCTTGGAATATGGGAGACTATACCTGGAAAGAAGAAACCCGAATACATGTCGTTCAACGGAGGCAAAGAGATGGTGGTATCGGGTGATACAAGTTTTGTGCTGTCCGATCACTCTGTTTCGGCATACAACAGGAAAACAAAAGAGGTGCTTTGGTCGAATAAGACCTATTTCGGACACAGAGTGGTTCTTGCCGATACTGTTTTGTTCGTAGGTGCGACTGATACTGTTTATGCTGTTTCGGTTTCCACCGGAATGCCTTTATGGAAAGGTAAAGTGCAGGGAACAGTTTATGCTATGGCAGTTGGTGACAGCTCTCTTTTCGCTTCAACAGGTGAAGGAAAGATATATCGTTTTGCAAAGAACGGTAAACAGTGGTCAGACAAAAGAAAGCCGTCAGAGATAACTTTTGAGATGCCTGATACCGTAAAGATGAAAGAGAATCCGTTAACTCTTGCTTCAGGGCCGTTTACAGAGGTAATTGACAAAAAAAGTGTTTCGCTGACCTTCAGTACCGGAAATCCTTCTGTCTGCACGGTTTACTGGCACTCAAACGGATACATCGTGAAAGAGGTGTTCAGGGATAAGAGTGCGGTTAAAGAGCATAAGTTCATTCTTCCTGTCAGAAAAGATTTTATTTACAAATACAGGATCGAGAGTGAAGGCAAAAGCACGCGGGAGATCGAATATGATAACTTTTTCAATTATACCAAACCTGAGGTGCATGTTTCCCGCGAATGGTTCAAAGATGCGGATATTACCCGGTTTGTGCAGGATGTGATAGATAAAACAGGCAGGACAAAAGGTGTTTGCATCGTATTTGGTCTGTCATCAAAACAATTGCCGGTTCAACTCGCAGCAAAAACAGAACTTGATGTGATCGTTCTGGATGAATCAGAAAAAAAGATCAGGGAGTTCAGAAAAAGTATTCAAAAGGCCGGAATTTACGGAATAAGGATCTCAGCGTATCAGGTCGATGACCTTGGAAGTACTTTTGTGCCTTCTGATCTGGCCGACCTTGTGATATGTTCAAACAATGATATTGAAATTGATGAAGTGATCCGGGTAACTGCACCGGAGGGAAAAGCTGTTTTTCTCAGAGCAGACGACAAAGAGACATTGGCAAAGCTCTTTCTTGAACGATCAGAAAACTCTAACTATGACTGGGAAGCCGGGGAAGAACGGGTTAAGCTTGGAGGGAAACTTGCGGTTGTCCTTACAAAAAAAGTACCGGATAATGAAGGTGTCTGGACACATCAGTACGGAAGTGGTGATAACAGTTCATTCGGTGGTGAAGACTTTTGGGGTAACACTTCTAGCGATGATTTTGAGATACAGTGGATGGGACGTCCCGGTCCGCGTTTCCAGACAGACCGTACAGGACGAAAACCCTCACCGCTGGCAATAAACGGCAAGATGTTCGTTCAGGGTGATCAGCGGATAGCAGCAATTAATGCATACAACGGAACTATCCTCTGGTCAAAAGGTATTCCGGGAATGATGCGGATGAATGTGAACCACGACTGCTCAAACTGGGCAGCCGACGAAAAGTACATTTACATTGTGGTAAAGGATAAACTGCTTGAACTCGATCAGAATACCGGAAGACTTGTTAAGGAGATAGCTGTTCCGCAAAAAGATGTGAAGAGATCGGATTGGGGATACATAGGAACAGATGATGGTCTGGTGCTTGTGTCAGAATCACCAAAGAACAGCAGCTTTACCGATTACTACGGGGGATACGGTTGGTACGATGCCGTTAAAGGTGACGCCACCGACAAGGTGATGAGTACAAAAATATTTGCCTTTGAACCCGGCACGGATAAGGTGGTGTGGACATACAGCAACGGCAGATCAATGATCATCAATCCTACAATGATCACTTACGACGGCAATGTCTTTTTTGTTGAGTCGGCATCACCGGTGTTGTCGAAGAACAAACGGGGAACTCCGGCTATTTTTGATAAGATATACCTTGTAAGTCTGAATGGTAAGGATGGTTCGCTGAACTGGAGAAAGAAGATCGTGAATAAACCCGGGATCACTGCCTATTACATGGCTGCAGGTTCAGGAAAGATCGTGATCGAATCATCGAACAATTTCAGGTATTACTTGTACGGTTATGACTCAAAAACCGGTGATGAGGTATGGACAGCCGAACAGAGGTGGTATTCAAACAATCATGGCGGACATCTTTCCATTCCTGCCATTGCAGGAGATCGTCTGATGGTGAAGCCTGCACTTTACAATGTGGTTACCGGAAAGCGTCTTGATTACGATGTGCCTAAGGCAGGCCACGGATGTTCTTCGTATGCGCTGAGTGAAAATTCGGTTTTCTACCGCGGGGGAAGTATTACACAATTCAGCTTCGATACCCGTAAGTTCTCCAAGTGGGAGCGCCTGCGACCCGATTGCTGGATAAGCACAGTTCCTGCTCTAGGCATGGTTCTTTCGCCTGAGGGAGGTGGCGGCTGTAGCTGCGGTAACTGGTTTGAGACATCAATGGTGATGGCTCCCAGATCACGTGCTCCGATAATGCTGAGGTTCAATGGTGATACCAGATTCATCGATACTCTTCTTGTTTCCGTAGAGGTGAAAAAAGGCGTAAAAGGGGATGTGTACTACACTCTTGATGAAACAAAGCCCGATAAGGAGTCATTGAAATATGATAAGCCTGTGAAAATTTACAAGGATACCGAATTCCGAGTGGCTGTTTATACAGAGAAGGAGGGACGTGAAAGGGAGTTTGTGAAAAGTAAATATTTTGAAAGACTGAGACCTGCACCGGTGATCGGGGCAGATAAGCTGCTTGAAGGAGGAAGGCGTAATGTGGTAATCAAAAAAACAGGAGAGACCGGCGTTGTGCATTACACAACCGACGGTTCTGTGCCTGATGAGGATTCACCTGTTTACACCGGTAAGATCAATATTGATAAAGAAGTTACCGTTAAGGCGGTAACGGTTTGGGAAGAGGATTACGGAACATTCAGCAGTGAAGTGATTTCAAAAACCATTGATGTTCCTGAACTTTATCCTGCTGTGAGCAAGGATGTACATCCCGGCCTGAATATGTATTACTTTGAAGGATTATGGCATAAACTGCCCGATTTCAGCAAAGAGAAGCCTGTGAAGAATACTGTTGTTGACGGTATCAGTTTAATGGAGGCGGATAAACTGAACGATTACGGAATGGTATTTTCGGGATATATCAAAGTGCCTGTTGACGGTATTTACAAGTTTTACACACGAAGTGATGACGGCAGTGCTCTTTTCATTGACGGTACAAAAATTGTGGATAATGACGGGGAACATGCGCCGACAGAGAAATCAGGAGAAATACCTTTGCAGAAAGGTTTACATGAGTTCCGAGTTGAGTATTTTCAATCGTCGCAGGGACAGGCGCTTGGTGTTGTATGGGAAACCCCGACATCACGCAAACGCAGGATTTCGGGTGATGTTTTGTTTCATTGATG
>JAOZOF010000055.1:2298-5290 GCA_029933425.1 Marinilabiliaceae bacterium | reverse complement strand
ATAGGCTATACCCGTTTGAACATTGAGACATACCTTGTGAAGTTTGAGGCGGATACGGTAGAGTACAGCAATTTCCTGAAAGAGTTTAAAAGCATTGCAGACAAATATTCCGGTAGCAGTAACGTAAATTACAGGATACTTCATATTCAGGGAAGAAAGCCGGTTTTGGTTTGTACTAACAGCAATGACAACGTGATATCAGAAAAAGAAATTTCGGAAACGAATGATATCACTGCTTTTTTTCATCAGCTTTTTTATTCTTCCCTTCAGAAAATGATGTACAATCAGATCGGTAATGTGTTTGCTTTTGTGGTGGGTTTTTACGATGAAGATGACAAGAAAATAAACAGCATTATTGATAAGGCCTTTTCACAATTTGCAAAGGTGTCGTCTAGTCTCGATAAAAAGGTTGACGAGAATATCATGAAGATAGTTATTCCACGATCAAAAAGAAAGGAGGAGGAGATAGTGATCAGGGCACTGGGACTGAACCCTGATGACTTTAAACCGGTTGTTGTGGTGATATACGGACGGGGAAGACTTACGGGCATGCCATTGAGAAGTGATGAGATAACGGTGCATAACCTGCTCAATCAGCTTGTAACCCTTGGGACGGATTGTGAGTGTGGCATCGATCTCAGTCCTTTGTTGCAACGGGCTATCCCGTTTGTTTGGACCGATGATATGAATCGTGATGTTTTTAAGATGCTGGATATTGATGTTGAGAATCCCATGGTTCTGACAGAGATGTCACAGATACTTTCGAAGGAACCGTTGGAGACAGGGAAAAGTGACTTCTCATTCGCTCCTCAGACAATAGATCTTGATGCTGCTTTAAAAAAGAATAAAATATCCGATGAGGTGGTAATTGCTGACAAGGCTGTTGAATATTCTCCTTTAAGGGTTGCAATTATTGTTATGGGGATTTTGTTATTTCTGATCATAGGCGTTGGACTGTTTTTGGTTAAAAGGAACAAACGATAATTTATTGACCTTTTTGCAATAATTCTTTCCTAACTTTATTCCTCTTCTGGTAAACACTTCATAAACCCTTATCGGTTACACATGGATTTAATCTCAGCTTGATCGTGATATTAATGTAAAGAAACGATCTGTTCATCTAAAAAAAGTAATACTAGCCTGAATAATTATCTTACTTTGTGAACAAAATAACAAAACATTTGTTTAATAACGTAAAGGTGCTAATGAGATGGTTTCTTAAACAGTATTAGCACTTGGGATAACCAAAATTCAGAATTTATTTATTTAACTTAAGTATAACTAAAAAAAGAAAGAGTATGAAAAAGATCTCTACCCTTATGTTTATTGCGGTTTTGTCTGTATCTGCTATGTTTGCACAGACTAAAGATGTATTGGACTCGACAATTGTTTACAAGTATTCGAGTCCCGCTGATTCGATGAAACATCTGAAGAATTACATGGATCAGTATGACGATAATGGAAATCTTCTCCATTTGAACAAGTATTATTGGGATGCCGATGCCTGGGCAAATTACGGAGTGCGTGAATATGAGTATAATTCCAATGGTGAAAAGACACTCGAAAAAGATTACAAAACAGTTCAGGATCAGGCCGGGGTATTTCCAAAAGATTATATGGAATATGATTCCTATAATGCCAATGGTGATGTTGAAGAAAAGATCGAGTTTGGGAACATGAATGATGGTACAGGTTTAGAGCCTGAGTGGTTACGAAATACAAAATACAATTATTTCTATACCGGAACAGTTCTCGATTCAATTGAGGTTGCTACAAACCTTAAGTATTGGCAGGGAGTTAAAAAAGTAAAAACATCCTATGACGGCTCAGGAAATCTGATTTCACTCTCTGAGTTCAGCTGGTATGAAAATGTAAAGGTAAGAGAGTACGAAGGCGTTTACAGTCAGAATCCCGACGGAACGAATAACTATCTGTGGAATGTTTATAAAGTTACCGGCACTGCTACAACAGATGACCTTGCTGAAATTACATTAGGTCCCAATGTTGAACTTTTAAATGTTTATATTAATGATGGTACAAATGATATTCGTTACAACCTTCATGGTGTATCGGGTAAAACATTGAAAGAGGTATTTGAAGGAAGTAATAATGAAGGTCAAACCATTGATATAGCTCAATTACGAAGTGATTATCAAGAGTGGTTCCGGGTATTGGAGAATGACAATCTAACCTTGATAAATTGTAATGTTAAAGCAGGAAGATCGTTCGATGTAAGTGAAGTTGTTGTCGTTAATGACGAACTTTTTAACAAGAGTTCTGACGGGCAGACACTTTACGAGAATACAACCTATAACGTGAAAGGTGCGGCATCAATGGTTGAACTGGCACAGGTTCAGCTTCCGGCAGATATCGATTGGGCAAGTATTTATGTTCTTGAAGATATCAGTGATCCTGACTTGGGAAACACAAGGATAGATATTGCTGATTGTGCCGGCCAGACTTTAAGTGAGGTTCTGCAGGGAGCCGGAATAACAGTTGACAGCCTGACCCATAAGTATGTTGAGTGGTTTGAAACCAAAGACGGTCAGAAAAAACTTGTTAAACTTAACATCAAGGCGGTAAAAGTTTACCAATCGGATGCTAAGGTTGACGTGAATGATAAGCTTTACAGTACAGGTGAAACAAATGAATATTTCAATACTGCATATTTTATTCATAACGATGCCGTAATGGATGATCTGAGTGATTATACACTGGCTGATACTGTTGATTGGGTAAATGTTTACTATGTTGACAGTAATGGGGATGAACAGAGACTTTCACTTTATGATGTTGCCGGAAAAACGTTGTGGCAGGCATTTAACGGTGAAAACAGGGATGGTATACATATTGCTCTGGACACCCTGAGATTCGACTATCGTGAGTGGTTCTACGACAATGAAGGCAGAAGACGTTTGATAAAACTTAATGTGAAAGCTATTGTTGATATGGGACAAATTCCCGGAGTTGTGGAAACTCCTGATCTGTATAA
>JAOZOF010000055.1:0-2198 GCA_029933425.1 Marinilabiliaceae bacterium | reverse complement strand
TGGTTCAAGGACGAGGATGGAAATCTGAAGTTTGTCAGACTTAATGTGAAAGCTGTTGCTGTAGTTGCACCTGTGCCTGTTGTGGTAACCGACAGTCTTTTCTCTCAAAGTGATAACAAGGTATTCTCTAATGTTGCATACTTTGTTAAAGGTTATGCAACTGAAACAGACCTTACAAATTATGTAATTGCTTCCGATGTTCAAAATTTGAATGTTTACGCTGTTGATGCAAACGGAGATAATGTGAATTACAGTCTGCATGGTGTTGCAGGTAAGACCCTTGCTGATGCATTGAAAGCTACAGGAAATGATGAGGGTATTACAATCACAGTTGATGAATTAAGAAGCAATTATGTAGAGTGGTTTATCGATCAGGACAAGAAAACTAAACTGGTTAAATTGAATCTTAAAGCTGTAAAACAGAAGAATACAGGTTTAACCAGTCTGATACAGAAAACAGATTATACTTATTCCGGTGGAGTAAAAGTCACAAAGGTCGTTACCAGATATAATGAAGACGGGCAGCCTACAGGATTGCGTACAAAGACAGAATATGCATATTCAGGTAGTGATCTGATAACCGAGGAAACATTTACCAGCGCTGATGGTACAAACTGGACTGAGAAAGATAAATATATTTATGTTTTCGATGACAAAGGTGTTCTGAGAGTTGTGGAGTATTATGAATATTCAGTATCAACGTCTTCTTATGAATTGGTAACAAAAGAGTTCCTGCATTACAGCAACGATACTCCGACCTTTATTCGTCCGGATAAAAATATATCTACACGTATGTTCCCGAATCCGGCGGTGAATGTTCTGAACGTTTCGGTAAAAGATTTAAGTTCATTCGAATACAAGGTGTATAGTCTTAACGGAACATTGGTTAAGAACGGATTTGCAAACAGCTCTTCTGCCGTAATAAATGTATCAGACCTTAACAGAGGTATTTACATGATACAGATCATCGGGGAAGGCAGATCATTTACTTCAAAGTTCGTTAAGAAGTAAAAGACAGAAATAAAATAAAAAAAGCAGACAGGTTTGAACTTGTCTGCTTTTTTTTGGAGCCTCTCACCGGACTCGAACCGGCGACCTGCTCATTACGAGTGAGCTGCTCTACCAACTGAGCTAAAGAGGCAGCAACGTATTGCGAAAATATAAAGTATTTTATTTTTCAGCAATACATTTCCGGTCTAATTCTTTTGTGTGCCGCTTTCTTTGATACAACCTTTGCGATATGCAGCAAGCAGTTGTTCCAGATCTTCGATCTCCTCTTTAAGAACGCGGCCTATGTCGGTATCTTTTACACGTTTTCGTGCCGATGAGTTTTCAAGTATGTTCGAAGAAGAGATAATATCGACCTCTTCTTCAATAGCCTTTTGTTTCGACTCGAACGGTTCGTGAGCTACCAGAATAAGTCCGTATGAGTTGTATATGAGTGTGTAACCTGCTATGCCCGTTACAGATTGATAGGCTTTTGAAAGGCCTCCGTCAATAACTATCATTTTGCCGTTCCCTTTTACCGGATTCTCTCCTTTCCTGAATTTTACCGGTACATGACCGTTGATGATATGTGAGATTCCGGGATCAAGACCGAACTCGGTCAGTATTTTAATGCTCAGATCCTCTTTATCACGCATCAGGAAATACGGGTTCTTTTCTTCCTCATGTGTTGTTTTGTCATCAATGAAATAGCGTTCAAACGTGGTCATACGTTTTTTTCCGAACAGTGGAGAGTCAGGACCTGTCCAGAGGTAGTAAAGATAATCAAGATATTTCGGGCGCTCTTCATCGTTATTGCGCGAGTAATAACATTGTCTTATCGCTTCATCGAACTTATCGAGCAATGCTTTCCCTGAATATTTCTTATTCTCTATTTCCACGTCCTGGAATTTGCCGTCTTTCGACATGGGAATGCAACCATGGAACAACAGGTTTGAGTTGAAGATCAGGTACATGCTTCCCTTGTTTATCAGATATCTTAAATGCTGTTGCATTTTATGACTTGTAAGGAAAGAGTTTTTAAGTCTTTCCATTACCTCTTTTTCCTGTCGCGTAAGTTTGTATGGATCTTTCGGATCTATGGTCGGGAAATTGGTGTCGTTAAGTTTGTACTCTTTTTTTTCTATAATAATTGTTCCTTTTTTCAGGTCAATGTTTTCCAGAAACAGCCGGTCATTCATTAAAAATTCAGG
>JAOZOF010000266.1:1882-5032 GCA_029933425.1 Marinilabiliaceae bacterium | reverse complement strand
ACGACATATTCTAACAAGGGGTGTAAGCCCCTTGAAAAAAGGAACTAAAAAATAAACCCAAAATAACCCGCATGGGGCCCTTAGTTCAGCGATTACATCGCATCCTAATGGCCAATTTGGGATAAAAAGTTCCGTAGGAACGATATAAAATGTTATTTATCCGGATATATATCAAAAAAAAGCTGCCCTTGAAAGGACAGCTTTTTTATGTATGTTAAAAGATATTAATGAACACCGGCACGGGTATCCCAGAATATCTGCTTACCCCAGAAGTGGTCAACAACACCTGCAGCAGCAGCTTCAACGTTAGGACCATTCAGGTTAAATTCTGTACTCGGATAAGGATAGCGGAAAGGACCACGGTTATGACCCGGGTATGTAGAAGCAGGAGCTGCATCCATCGGCGGGAAGTCAGTCCTTCTTTGTAATGCCCATAACTCCTGACCTTCCTTGAACAGTGATATCCATTTCTGTACATAGATCTTCGTCTGATCAGATGCCATATCACCTGTCAAAGCAACTTTAGGATTAGCCATGTAATCAGCAAGATCTCCGTCTTTATCGGTTCCGAAGAGAGGAGACATTTCGCTGCCATAAGTCTCATCGAATGATGCAGCTATACCATTGGCATAAGCATCAGCAGCAGAAATACCACCGGTATCCCAGCCTTTATTTGCAGCCTCGGCAATAGTGAACTGAGTTTCAGCATAACGCAGGAAATAAGTATAACCTTTCGGATCATCTCTGTACATTGCTCCGATACGTGAAGAGTTCATGTTACCACTTGCAGCACCTTCAACCTGGCCAACATATTCGCCATCATCGTTTTGCTTAGCAAATGCAGCAATACGGGGATCATTAAAGCTTAACAATGTATCTATCATTGTTTTTGCCATAGCGTGGTCATCCCTGTTGCTTGTATAACGATTATGATAGTAAGGTTCTTCGTAAGGGTTTGTTCCCTGCCACTTCAATTTAGCTTCATCACCTCTTCCTTCAAAAATAGGATACAAAGCAGGATGTGTAAGAACCTTCTCTATCTCATCTTTTGCTTTTTGAGTATTTGCGTAAGATATCCTCATTGCAAGACGCAGATGAATTGCGTTGGCAAATTTCCTCCACTTATCAAAATTACCACCGTAAATAAGATCACCAGCACCTATATCATCAGCAGCATTAGGCTGAGCAAGTAACTGATTTGCCTCTTCGATCTTTTTCAAAAGATCAGTATAGATATCTTCAGCCGCATCATACTTAGGAGTATTATTACCATCTTCAGCCTTCAATGCCTCAGTATACGGGATATCACCCCACTGGTCAACAGCCATTTGCCATAGAAATACCGACCATGTCAAAATAGCTCCTTCGGTTTTGTTTTTTCCTTCTTCCTGAGCCTTAGCACGTATCTTCTCAAGGTCTAACTGAACCTCAAAATAATCACTCCAACGATAATACACTACATTATCACGATACTGATAATGTGATTCGTCAGTATACTGGATCTTAGTGATCTGCCCGGTGTAGCTACAGAAGTTGTTCATTCCTTGCCAATCATTATACATATTACTACCTATAAGACGAATAGAGTGTGCAAACACATTTGTAATTGGCGCGTCGACAGGATTATTCGGGTCTGTGTTCAACTCTACCCAGTCTTTTGTACATCCCTGTGCAAAAAATATGATGAACACAAATGTTAAAATTTTTAAATATATTCTTCTCATAATTACTATTTTATTTTGATTAGAAATTAACGGATAATTTTATTCCCATCGTACGTGATGGTGGTAACTGATACTGCTCAAATCCTACGCCATCATTACCATTACCGTAACCTGTTTCAGGATCGATCTTAACATCATTCGAATCATCAACATAAAGTAATGCTACATTATGAATATAGAATGATAATGTAAGAGATTGGAAAACATTTTGATTACTTAATAATGATTTAGGCAATGAATATCCTAATGAGATCTCACGCAGTTTGATGAAAGAACCGTCAATGATACTTTCCTGCTTCAATCCGTAGAAGTTTTCATAAAAACTCTGAGCATCTACTATATCAGTATTATTCGGATCATTAAGATCTGTATTCAGAGGTGTTCCGTCTTCATGAACGAATTTGTATTGTTGCAAAGCATTGTATCCGGCAACGACTCCTGTTTCACGAATACTTCCCTGTGCTGTTTGTTCAAGAATACCTGAATAGAGACCAAACATCTTAGTTACACTGAAAAGATCGCCACCATGACGGCCATCGATCAATACATGAAGATTAATTCCTTTCCAATTGAAATCATTAGACATACCACCTGTCCAGTCTGGTGTAACACTTCCAAGTGTCATGTTATCCTGAGATACTTCAGGAAATCCGCTGTCGTCAACAACGTAAGCTCCTGTTTCTTCATCAACAACATAACCAAGACCTCGGATAACTCCATACTCTTCACCCGGACGGGCCTGTACAGAAAGACCACTCCACGAGCTTCCGATCTGTAATGACTGAAGGTCTCCGTAAAGCTCATCAACCATGTTATCATTCTTAGCCCAGTTAATTGTCATACGCCAGCTAAATCCGTCAGGATTCTTGAATATATCGGCATAAAGTGTTGTCTCGATACCTTTATTGGAAAGCTGTCCGGCATTGATCCATCTGTTTCCAAAACCTGAGGAGGTAGGGATCTGGATAGCCATGATCTGATCAGAAGTCTTAGAGTCATAATAAGTAATATCCAATCCGATGCGATTTCTTACAAATCTCAGATCAGCACCAATTTCCCATGATTTTTTCTTCTCTGGCTTCAGATCTGCGTTAGCAAGAGTTCTAGTATAATAATACTGAGTAATACCATTGAAAGCACTAGTGTTAGCATTGTAAACATTGCTTAATGAATAAGGGCTGGCATCACCACCCACGATTGCATAACTACCTCGAATTTTACCGAAGGAGAATCCGTTGCTTGTAATTCCAAGGGCTTTAGTAAAGTCCCAGCCAACATTAACTGATGGATAGAAATAACTCCATTCACCTTCAGGAAGAGTAGAACTCCAGTCATTACGTGCTGTTGCACCAACAAACAGGTAATCTTTGAAGCTGTAATTCAACTGCAGATATACACTGTTAGTCTCATGATTACTTGTATACAT
>JAOZOF010000266.1:0-1782 GCA_029933425.1 Marinilabiliaceae bacterium | reverse complement strand
ACATTACCAAATACCCTGTTCCTTACCCTTGAAGTGGTGTTGTTATAAACAGTCCAGTAAGGGTTATTGTGATATGAAGAGTTCCAGTTGTAAGGATTTCCCCATGGATTCAACTCGTCCCAGTGATTTTTCAGATTTTCCATGTTAACCTGACGTCCGAACCATGAACCAAGAGATTGCATAACGTTGTTAACAGCATACCCCTGTCCCGGAAGGTTATCACTCTTATTATTTATGTAGGAAACGTTAGCATCAACAGAAAATTTCTTTGAAAGCTGAATATGAGTACTTGTATTAACAGTGTTTTTAGTAAGGTCGGTGTTAGGAATAACTCCTTTAGTATTATCATAGGTATATGATACACGACCATTAATTTTATCATTTCCACCTGTTAAAGCAATGTTATGAGTTTGATTGATCCCTGTATCAAAGAAATTCCTTACGTTATCAGGCTGTGAAACCCAAGGAGTTGGCTCATATACAGGAAGACCATTTTCATCCAATGTATAAGGACTGTCGAACTGAGCAAGATTAAGACCTATGTCTAATCTTGGTCCCCATGATTCGTCCATACCATCCATTACTCCACCCCAGTTACCATCGTAGTATGAAAATCCGGGTAATCCGAATGGACCACCTGCAGAATACTCTGCATAAGTATATTGATCAGGCATGCTGCCGGGATCAAATCCGTAAGTATTGATCACCCAGTTCTGGAATCCTTTTTCGTACCAGTATTCACTACCCATGTATCCTTGTCCGTACTTGTCCTGATAATCAGGAAGGATATAAACATTGCTGAAACCTATATTGAAATTATAAGTTACACCAATTCCTTTTTTCTGGGCACTTCCCTTTTTGGTAGTGATAAGAATAACACCGTTAAGGGCACGACTACCGTAAAGGGCAGCAGCACTTGCACCTTTCAGTACTGTCATTGACTCAATGTTCTCGGGATCGATATCGGCAACTGCATTACCGAAGTCCTGACCACCCCACTGATCTGCACCTGTAGTAGCATTACTGATAGGTACACCGTCAACAACGAACAGAGGCTGGTTGTTACTTCTGAGTGAACTGTTACCACGAATAGTAATACGTGAAGATGCTCCTACGGCACCACTGCTTGCGGTTACCTGAACACCTGATACACGACCATTCAGTGTATTAAGAACGTTTTCATTAGGTACTTTGGCCAGGTCATCTCCTTTGACATCCTGAACCGCATATCCTAAAGCTTTTTTCTGCCTTGAGATACCCATAGCGGTTACAACCACTTCGTCGATATCCAAAGTTTCAGATTTCATGGAAATATTGATAACAGACCTACCCTGGATAGGTACATCCTGTGTTACCATTCCCACAAATGAGTAAACAAGATCAGTAGCATCTTGTGGTACTGCTAATGAATATTTACCATTAGCGTCTGTTATTGTACCAATAGTAGTACCTTTCACTACAATTGAAACACCCGGTATTGGTTGGCCGTCTTCACTATCGGTAACCGTTCCGGTAATGGTCTTTGTCTGCGCCATTAGTGTACTAAGGCCTGCAAAGACTGTTAAGAACAAGATTAAAGTTAATCTACGCATAGAATAAAGGTTTAAATTAATTAATAGTGTTTAAAAAATTGCTTGTATTTAAGCTTCAAAATTAAATCCATAGTTAAACGATCACCGAACTCCATTGTGAACGGTAATCTTCAGGCTGCTCTTTTAACCTGATCCGGATTCCGGTAAAAAATGTTTTCTTTTCTTCATTAACATAAATTTTAATATATTA
>JAOZOF010000498.1 GCA_029933425.1 Marinilabiliaceae bacterium | reverse complement strand
CTGATGACCCCGTAGTCGAAAATACTTAACCAGATACCGCCTTCCCTGTCCTGATAGCTGTCAAAAACATTATAAACATCAGCTCCTTTGGGTAACTCGACATCTTTCACATATTTTCCCGAACGGAATATCTGAAGCCTGCGGGAATGATCATTGAGATTAAAAGAAAGTGTCCATATATCATTGTTCCTGTCAATGACTAACGGGACATAAAATTTTTTATCATCGGAAGGGAAGATCGTCGAAGGCGAGAGCTTTTCCGAGTTAAGATCATACTGCCCTTTATCAGTCGTAACGATCAGATGATTACTGTTCGTCTGTGTCACATACAAAACACTTTTATCCTTCAGCTCATTAAACAATGTAACGGTATTTACCAGAGAATCACCTTCGACCTTGTAAAAGCCGCGACTGCCGTTTGCAAGGTTTGCATGTACCCAGATCGTGCCACCGGACGTTTCATAGAATTTTATCTCATTAATAAAAAAAGTAGTGTCGGAAACAAATATCTTTTCGAATGTTTTGCCGTTGTAGCGAAGTATTGCCCCGGGACTGCCTATCCACAGATCGAAATTGTTATCAAGATAAAGTCCGACGATTATGTTCTCGTACAATCCGTTCCTGCGTGTAAAGACATCAAAGCTCTTACCATTGAAACGACACAGCCCGCCTCCGTTCGTTCCTACCCAAAGATATCCCAAATGATCCTCCGTGACCGATAACACTTCCGATTGCGTAAGACCCTGTTCAAGAGAATACTGACTGAAATGATAGAACTGTGCTTCCGCTTTAAAATTTATACCGGCAACAAGAATCACAAAAAGAAAAAATATATTTGAGTAAGGCTGTTTCATCGCTTAAAAATACCCAATTAAAACAGATAGTGCAACACATTGTATGAAAATATTAAATATCAGAACCTGAAATATATGAACGGTTGCAGGTCGGCCTGATGAAGGATATGGATCAGCAGGAGAATAAATGCAGACAAAAGTATCTTCACCACCACAGGTGACTTACAGAATCTTTTCTTCGCCGAATTCTTCATCCTGAGGGGCACCCAGTGCAAACCAAATCCAAGAACAAGATAGATGAAAATGTAAGGCTGCTTACTCACCATGTCGAATATCAACCCGGGCTGAAAAGCATTGACCATGCGATACCACATCACATGCAATGTCTCAAGGGAATGAGCCCTGAAGACCATCCATGTTATCACAACAAAATGAAATGTGATGAACCATCCGAGTGGTTTCGGGAACTTCCACTTCAGTTTCTCAAATGC
>JAOZOF010000265.1 GCA_029933425.1 Marinilabiliaceae bacterium | reverse complement strand
AGATGGTCTTAGTGGAATCGGTGGTCAGAGTATCTGATTGAGCAAAAACTGTTGTTATGCTCAATGCAATTACGATTAAAGAGAGGAGAAACTTTTTCATTGGTACACTTTTTATTTCTCCTTAAAAGTAATAAAAAAGAAATTATCCGCAGATGTTAGGAATATCAGTTGAAAAAATAACCGACTTGTTAATTTAGATAATGTTCAGATTTCACACAAAAGGCTAAATTTGCTAATCCTAATAGCAAAATACAACATAAAATGCTATATTTGTTAGCAAAATATGATTGATGCTGCTAAAAATAAAAGCAATTATGGAAAAACTATTGGTTAAATCAAAGCAAAAAATAAACAGAGTTCCCGATAGCTTTTTCAGATATTTATATCAGGAGATCAATTTTAGCAGCAGGTTAATTGCAGTACTTGGAGCAAGGGGAACAGGTAAGACGACATTGTTGCTGCAAATTGCAAAGCACTCAAACAAAGATGTATTATACGTTGCTTTGGATGATTTGTTTTTTACCCAAAACACTCTTTATTCCCTGTCTGAAGACTTTAAACTAAATGGCGGAGAACTATTACTTTTAGACGAAGTTCATAAATATCCGGGCTGGTCGAGAGAGATAAAACTCATTTATGATGATTTCCCGGAATTACAGGTGATATTTACTTCATCTTCAATTCTTGATATTTACAAAGGAGAATCGGATTTAAGCAGGCGGGCTGTAAACTATCATCTGTCAGAAATGTCTTTCCGTGAATATCTGCAATTTTATCATAAAATATCCCTGTCTAAATTATCATTGTCAGATATCATCAGCAATAATGAAAAGTTAAGTTTGGAAATAAGCTCCGAAATCAAACCTTTAAAGTATCTCAAAGAGTATATTGCAACAGGTGCTTATCCGTATTATTCCGGATATAAAGATGAGTATTATCAATTAATTACTAATACAATAAATCTGATTTTAGATGTTGATTTACAAAGTATTGAAGGCATAGAATATGCAAATATTGCAAAATTCAAACGACTCCTTTACATTCTTGCAAATAATGTTCCATTTACTCCTAACATCAGTAAACTTGCAGGAAAAATAGATTTACACAGAAACACCCTGATACAGGGATTGCAGTTGTTGGAAAAAGCCGAGCTGATACGGACAAAAAGAAAACAAAATAAAAGTATCAGTATCTTAAGCAAACCGGATAAAATATGGCTTCATAATACTAATTTAAGTTTTGCAATAAGTGATAATAACCCTGATACTGGTAATGTAAGAGAAACATTTTTCCTTCAGCATCTTCAAATAAATCACAACGTGGGATTAGCAGACAAAGGAGATTTTGTAATTGACAACAACTTTATTTTTGAAGTTGGAGGCCAAAATAAAACAAAAAAACAAATATCAGGTCTTGAAAATGCATATGTTGTCAGAGATAATATTGAAACAGGTGCAAAAAATATAATTCCGCTATGGCTGTTCGGCTTACTGTATTAAACCAAAATTGACCATTAGGAATTGAAGTGACCTTAAATTGTTGACCTTTTCTTAAGTTATTAACAATTGCTTAAGATACTTTATTTTATCAGCGACAGACCCTGTTTGGCCGATGCATCGGCTGGATTTGCCATGAGGGCCTTGTTAAACAGAAGTTTTGCCTGGCTGTAGTTGCCTTGTTGCAGTTTGACCCATCCAAGCATCAAAAGGGTGTCATGATCGAAAGGATAAAGGTTTATCACTTTTTTCAGATACGATTCGGCTTTGTCGTACTGCTTGCGCTCGTAGTAAATTACTCCAAGACGGTAGTTGACCAGTGAGTTCTTGGGATCGATCTCGAGTATCTTGTTGTAATGATCGATTATCTGGTTCCAGTTTCCCATGGCCGAAAGAGGCAATACCAAACCTAATCTTGCTTCAACCGACAAGGGATATTTGTTTACTGCATTGTTATAGTATGCTATCGATTCGGTAAACTTGCCAGACAGGTATGCCAGGTAGCCAAGCCTGAGATTTATCTCATAGCTTTTTTCCTGATAAACACTCTTCAATGCAGCCAATGCATCCTCATATTTCCCCTCTTTTTCGAGTTTGTAACTATCCTCAAATGCCTTTATCACATTGTCCTGAGCATTCAGGGCAGTGAAACTTAATAACAGTAAAACCCCTATTGTGAATTTCTTTAAAGTGTCCATAGCAGTGTTATAAAAAACAGTGAATAATTCAGTTCTAAATTATTACTTTTTAAGTTAATATCATCATTCGTGTAGAAGTAGTTGGTCATTTTCCGGAATTGATAACCCATCGACAAGGAGAATTTTGTGTTTGTAGGGATTATCAGTTTTCCGCCTGCCATACTGTTTATCTCTTCAAGTCCGTTGTAGAACATTGCATTGTTGTCAAGAGTAAAACCTGATACTCCTCCCGAAAAATAGGTGCCTTCAAGCCAAAGATGCTTCAGTGCCTTGAATCCTAATTTCTGTTCCTGGAAGAAAGTGCCGGAGTTATCTTTTATTGAATATGAGAACCTGGATTGTGTGTAAAGATTGAGATTACCCAAAGGATACAATCGAAGAATACCTGAGGGCTGCATGATGAACACATCATTCATTGACATTATTGCAAATTCTCCTTCAATGGAGGCTCTTCCGAAGTTTTTCAATATCGATCCCGACAGGGCATAATCAAAATCCCATGACGAGCTTTGCGAATACCGGTACTGTAACTGTCCTCTGAACATAGTTTCATAATAATTGTATTCCGGAACAGCTACGGTCGCAATATGTCCTCCAAAGATCAGGTTCCATGATCTGCCTAAAGAAATTGCTGAAGCCAGATAGTACTGAAACTGATTGGTGTTAAAATTGTTGTTGAACGGATAATACGGATCGTTCGGTGCGGGATAGTAATCCGGATCGTAGCTGTATTTGTCATTTCCCTTGTGAAGGTATGTAAGCATGTGCGACATTGAGGCACCCTTGCCTAACTTATGGCTCATTCCCGCCGACATGTTAAAGAAATTCTCCGGAATGATCTGCGTTCCCGGATCCAGTGAAGGAAAATCAAGATCATCAGGAAAATCTTCGGCCCGGATCAGATATGCCATATCCACACTTGTTGCCAGAACGCCACTTTTGCCTAATCTGAGTTTGTCCTTAAGGGCATTCGACATGTCATTGATAAGCCTCTCTGCCATCAGCGGTTCCCCTCCCCATATATAAGAGTAGTACAGATACTCTTTCACAATATCGTTATCTGAAAAAGAGAGTGCTTTTTTGAAATGGGGTGCTGCCAGGCGATATTTTTTTTGATTGTAATAAGCAATCCCTATCCTCATTCTCAGATAGTAGTAATCAAAACCGGAGTGTAATGCTTCCTTACCTTTTTTTATCAACTGCTTGTAATCTTTTTCCATATAAAGTTTATAGGTCAAAGAGTCGTAATAGACATAGTCATTTTTCTGAGCATTACTTTGCCCCGAAAAAAACAATAGAGCAGTCAACAAAACTAAAGTGGTTTTGTACATATTACTGAAATTTGTTTAGTTCTTGTATTAATACTGAATTTATTTATTCCTTTCGAATCGATATGTAGTGAATATGAACTGTCAGATCTTTCTTTGAAACCTATAGTTTTTGTTACTTCCGATTCGATTATTATCTCCGACGGGAATGTTTCATTGTCGATGTAAGCATATTTTAATTTAAAAGCTGCTTTTTTGAAAAGATAGAACGGTGCAATAAAATCCTGCAATATCAGTTCGTATGGTTTGAATATCTTATTTGCAGGGAATTTATCGTTTATCTCCATCGAGCTTTTAAAACTAAGCTGTATCATGTATGCAGCACGATAGAAGTGATATAACAGGCTGTTCTTATCTCCGTCGAAATGGGTGAAGTAGAACAGGGTTCCGTCATTTTCGAACCATGCTATGCTCTTCGTTGTGTTGCAATAAAAATATGATTTGTTGTAAACAGATGTGTAGATCTCCCACTCTGCAACCAGGTTCGATTTATCATCATGCCATTGAAGCTTTGCTCCGGGTATCATGTGAAATGCCTTTGAAAGGAGTTCATCGGGTTGAATATTACTTAAAAGATCACCTTCTTCTGGAATGTCATACAATTTAAGTATGTGTTCCCCATCTTTTTCTATGATGTAACTTGCAATAGGGTGACTGAGTGTCTTCGATCCTATGTATGGTGTGCTTTGCAACTGAAAGTGCAGGTGCGGATAGGGTGACCTCCCGGAATTTCCGCATTTGCCTATTATAGCCCCGAATTTTACAGGCTGTCCTTCTTTTACAGTGATCGATCCCTCTTTAAGGTGACTGAGTTTACTGTAAAGATAATCGTTGTGTTTTATTACTACTGTATTCCCCCAGTTCTCAATGGTATTTACGTCACCTATGGGATTATCGGGGATGTTGTTCACAACCTGTACTACAACGCCGTCGGCCGGAGCAACTACCGATTTGCCGAAACAATAATAATCTTTGTGCACGTAACCATCGTTTTTGTATTGCAGACCTTTATTGTTCAGTATCACAAAATCCCAGGCATTACCCCATTCTTTCTTATGGGTATACTCTCCGTTATGTCCCTGTGAAACGTTCCAGGTGCCGAAGAACGGCAGTTTAATAGCGACGAAAGACCTGTTTCCGAATCTTTCCACTTCATTTTTCCAGGCATAAAAGTTCTTTTCCGGTGAGTTGTTCTGAATGATCACCTCAACGGGTTTCCTGCCGGCCGGACCTCTGAGCTTAAGTACATACAGGAACAGAAGTACAATGATATTGAATGAAAGAGCATAGATCGACAGGTTCCATACAGCGAAAATCTTTGCCAGACTGATAGTCAGAACCGCGAGTAACGGAATGATAAGTATTATCCAAAGGTATGTTGTTTTCGACGGGATGAGGAAATAACCTCCTATAGCCACTGATGCCAGTATGTAGTTGAAGCCGATGTATGTGTAATTAAGAGTTTCAAAATCAGCTCCAATAAAGATGTAGAAGAAATATGCAGCGTAAAAGCCTATGAG
>JAOZOF010000264.1 GCA_029933425.1 Marinilabiliaceae bacterium | reverse complement strand
ATTTCATTGCCCCCGGCAAATTGTTGAGCGGATTTGATTATACCGCTTATACGGAGCTCATGAGATTTGAAGGTGACAGAATAAGTGCATCACAGGTTCAGGCAGTCTGGCTTGTGGTCTTTTACTTGTTTGTAAGTCTTTTTATTACTGCAGGTACACTATTTATTTTGGCTAATAAAGACATTAAAAGCAGTCTGTCTTCATTTGTTGCAGGAGGAAGTAAATACTTCTGGAGATTCCTGAAACTTAAATTATATTTCATTATTATTCAGTTGCTCTTTGCTGCTTTAGTTTGGGTACCTTTTGCAATAATGATAAAATTTAGTGAAGATGGTTCGTTCAATGAAAAGAAGATGTTTTTCACTCTTCTTCCATTTTTCATTATTCATTTCCTGATACTGATCTATCTTTTCACAATAAATAATTATTCTAAAATTATAATTGTGGCTGAAGATACCCGAAAGGTGCTAGGCTCATTATGGAATGCTACAAAGTTTGTCAGCAGGAAGTTTTTTGGTGCATACGCCCTGACCATATTGCTTTCAGTAGTGCCTGTTCTGCTGATAATATTTTACTGGAAACTTGGTCTGAATGCGACATCCGGTTGGACTATCTTTTTTATTCTGATAGTTCAGCAGATATTTATATTTCTGCGTTCATCAATGCGGATTTGGTTCCTTTCCGGACAGATAGACTATTACAGGAGTTAAGTCTGATAGTGCTGAAACCGGCAGGTCTTTAAGATCATGCCGGTTTTGGATGTGCCTGAAACTTTTATCAATAAATCGCTTTCAGCTTCGAACTTCTTCCTTCGAGCTGAAATCTACTCCTTCATTTCAAGTTCTTCCTTGTATTTTTTTGCAAGAAGAGCAAGCCATTTACTGAAACGTTTTACGGCATCATCAGTTCCTTCAGTAAGGTCTTTCCCCTGCAGTTTTAGCATGAATGCAGAGTAGATGGCTGTTATTGCTGCTTCTACATCGTTTTTAAAACGATTTTCGCTTTTTTTGTCGAACTCTTTAAGCAGCGATGCTACGGAGTTATACGCATGCTGGTATGCGGCTTCGCCGGGTTTGTTCAGCAACTCAAGATGAAGGCGGTTCACGTCGTTTATGGTATTGGTGATTACCTGCAGGTGACCGCTTTTTTCAATCTTTTCCGTTTTCATCATGGCAACGAGATTCTCCCACCACTCTTTGATCTGTACCATTACGTCGTCAGGCTGTTTGTACTGGCTTATGATGTTTTTATCTATCTCCTTCATGTCGAGGTTGTATGCTCTTGCGAGGTCTTCAACCTGCCACATGTAAAGGATGTACTCGATAATATTTTCGTCTTTTTTCTGATGTGCTATGATCATGGTTTTTTAGTTAATTGGTTAGTAGGTTTGTTGATTCTTGCCTGCCTGCCGTCAGACAGGATTTGTTTTGTTGAGACGCAAAATTTTGCATCTTTACTTTATGGTCTTGGTCTATTCTTCGTTTAGTAATCGTTCGATATCGCGGCGGTCTTTCTTTGTGGGACGACCTAGGCCTTTTCGTCGCCCCTGGTTGTAGGCAAGACGTGTAAGTTCAAGTATTTCAAGCTGGTCTTCGGGCGTTATATCCTTGATAAAATCGGGAACGAGTTTGGCTCCCATACGTTTTTCAGCGACCGAAAGAACGCTGTAGGTCCGGGTAATGGGCGGTGTTTTTATGTCAATGGTGTCACCCGCTTTGATGCTTCTTGAAGATTTAACGGAAACTCCGTTGATCTGAACACGCCCTTTCTTGCATGCTTCGGCAGCGATACTGCGGGTCTTAAAAAGCCGCACAGCCCATAAGAACTTATCGATTCTTACGTTATCCGGATCACTCATTTCTATTTGTTGTTGAATTGGTTCATTGTTCGTGCTGTTCCGATAGTGCCGAAGCTTTTAATCATCTGTATTGCAAGATCAATTTTTTCGGTCAGAATTTCTTTTTCTTCAGAGTCCCACTTTCCGAGCACATAGTCAACCTGTTGTCCGCGGTTGAAGTTGTTGCCGATACCGAAACGCAACCTCGCGTAGTTGGTGGTTCCAAGTGTGCTTTGTATGCTTTTCAGCCCGTTGTGTCCTGCGTCGCCGCCTTTAGGTTTGAGCCGCAGTGTGCCGAATGGTAAAGCCAGATCATCAACCACTACAAGAAGATTGTTTACGGATATCTTTTCTTTCTGAAGCCAGTAGTTTACGGCTCTTCCGCTGAGATTAACATAGGTGTTTGGTTTCAGCAGAATAAAACTTCTCCCTTTGAACCGGTATGTTGTAACAGCACCATACCTTTTATCCTCAAATGTCAGGTCCTTTTCAGCGGCCATGGCATCCAGAATGTCAAACCCGATGTTATGACGTGTGTGGGCATACTCAGCGCCTATGTTACCCAGGCCGGTTATTAAATACTTCATCTCGTTGTCAGTCTCTTCTTTGTTATTTCTGAAAAGATTTATTATCGATCTCAGCATTGTTGTTTTTGTGCAAATTTACATAAAAAAAGCCGGTAAAAACCGGCTTTTAATTTTCGTTTGCAACGGGTTATTCTTCTGCTGTTGTTTCTTCTTGTGGTTGTACCTCTTGTTGTGCAGCACGTGCAGCACGAGTAAGTCGTACAGCTACTACTACAGCATTTGGGGCATTCATTAATTCAAGATTATCAAATTTCAGATCACCCACTTTCCTTGTTTTAGCAAGATCAAGGTCTTCAACGTTGATCACTAATTCATCAGGAAGGTGTTTCGGAAGTCCTTTAACGGTCAGTTTACGCTTTTCAATACCCAGGATGCCACCGGACTGAACACCTCTCGCAAAACCTTCTGTTTTCACAGGTATATCAATAATAACAGGTTTGTCATCGTGTATTTGCAAGAAATCTACATGCAACGGAGTATCTGTTACAGGATGGAATTGTGCATCTTTCAAAATAGTAGGATACTTCTTCCCGTCAATATCAATGTTCACAATGTAAACATTAGGAGTGTAAAACAGATGTCTGAAATCGTTTACCGGTGCATAAAAGTGTACTACCTCATCTCCTCCGTACAACACACATGGTACGTTACCGTCTTTTCTCAGATGTTTTGTGGCCTTTTTGCCTAAGGTTTCTCTTTTGAAACCTTTAATTTCAATGCTTTTCATGTTTAATAATTTAATTGTGCTACTCAAAATTAAGTCCGCTTAGTGGCGGGGAAGCTTAATTTCCCATCACACTTAGCAAAAAATGTGGCCGCAAAGATAATACTTTATACTGAAAATTAAATCAGAACAATGAATATTTTTATTCCAAATTGGTCATTAGGAAGCGATGAAATCGCTGAACTAAAGATCCCATGCGGTTTTGGGTTTATTGTTTTCAGAATTGGAAACGGCTTATCTTACAAATTGTGAACTTATCGACTGGTAATGGTAAACTCTTTCAATGGTATCGGCCAAAAGTTCGGCAACCGAGATCACCTTGATCTTTGGTGATTCCTTTTTCAACGGTATGGAGTCGGTAACATAAATTTCCACCAGACCTGAATTTTCGATCCTTTCGTAAGCAGGGCCACTTAACACCGGATGTGTGGTAAAAGCTCTTACACTTAATGCTCCCTGTTCTAACATCATATCAGCAGCTTTTGTCAATGTTCCTGCTGTGTCGACCATATCATCAACAATTATCACGTTCTTGCCATTAACATCGCCTATAATTCTCATCTCCTCTATTTCGTTTGCTTTGGATCGCTGTTTATGGCAGATGACCATCGGTGTGTTCAGGAATTTGGCATAAGTGTTGGCACGCTTGGAACCACCTACATCGGGTGAGGCTATTACAAGGTTTTCGAGGCTGAGGTTCTTAATTTGCGGGAGGAACATAAATGATGCATAAAGATGATCGACGGGGATATCGAAAAAACCCTGTATCTGATCAGCATGAAGGTCCATAGTTATGATCCTGTCGACACCTGCAGTTGTAAGAAGATCGGCTACCAGCTTGGCACCAATCGAAACCCGAGGTTTGTCCTTCCTGTCCTGACGGGCAAATCCGAAATAAGGTATTACTGCCACTATCTTGTAAGCAGAAGCTCTTTTTGCTGCATCTATCATCATCAGTAACTCCATCAGATTATCGGATGGAGGGAATGTGGATTGTACAAGAAAAACGTGAGTTCCTCTGACTGTTTCTTCAAAACTGGTTTCGAATTCTCCGTCGCTGAATCTTATGGTATTTAATTTACCTAGACTGCGTCCGGAGGCAGCGCTTATTTTCTCTGCAAGATACCTTGTTGCGGAACCGGGAAAAATTTTGATAGGTGCTTTTGGTGGCATTTGATATGAGTTTGATTATTTAATTACAAGTGCCTTGCAAAGATAAAAAAACAAAATTATTTAATCATACAGAACAGTGAATATGAAGAATAATTTTTACAAAACGGAAAAACGATCTACCACTTTTTATTTATCTCTTCGATGAGATCAAGTATCTCATCTTTGCCTTTTCCTGAAATTGCTGATGTGTGAAATGCGGGGGGCAGTTCTTCCCAATATTCGAGCAGCTGATCTTCAATGGAGGATATCTGCTTGTCGTAAGTTGTCTTTTTCAGTTTGTCGGTTTTTGTGTAAACGATGCTGAAAGGTATGTGGCGTTCGCCTAGTGTGATCATGAATTCAAGGTCAATCTTTTGCAAGGGGATGCGGGAGTCGATCAACACAAAAAGATTCATCAGATTTTCCCTTGTAAATATATAGTTCTCGAGGAGCTTTCCAAAAGATTTGCGCAGTGTTTTTGAGACCTTGGCATAACCATATCCCGGAAGATCGACAAGGTACCATTTGTCGTTTATCAGAAAATGATTTACAAGCTGTGTTTTACCGGGAGTGCCTGATATCTTTGCCAGCTTATTACGTCCTGTCAGCATGTTTATCAACGACGATTTACCCACATTGGAGCGTCCTATGAAAGCGTATTCCGGCTTATCCGCTTTCGGGCACTGGCTAACTTTCTGACTGCTTTTTATGAATTCTGCCTCTTTGATCTGCATTGCATCTGTTTTGCCGCAAAGGTAGTGAAAGTTTTGTTGTGGAATTTTATGTTCAGGAAACATAA
>JAOZOF010000263.1 GCA_029933425.1 Marinilabiliaceae bacterium | reverse complement strand
AGATGCAATAGTGCAGGCATGTGATGAAGTTATGGAAGGCAGGTTCGATGATCAGTTTCCTATTGATATGGTACAGGGAGGTGCCGGGACATCGACAAACATGAATGCTAATGAGGTGATAGCAAACCGCGCTTTGGAGATCATGGGTTACAAAAGAGGGGAATACGAGCATTGTTCGCCCAACGATCATGTGAATCTTTCACAATCGACCAACGACGCTTACCCTACGGCTATCAAAATTGCATTGCTGAAAATGAACCTTAAGCTGATCGAACATGTAAAACATCTTGTTGAATCATTCAAGAAAAAAGGTGATGAATTCGCCGATGTCTTGAAAATGGGACGTACACAGCTGCAGGATGCAGTACCCATGACCCTCGGGCAGGAATTCAGTGCTTTTGCCGCCAACATTGCTGAAGAGATCGATCGTCTTTCTCAGAATGCACATCTGTTCAACGAGATCAATATGGGGGCTACAGCAATCGGAACAGGGATAAACTCTGTTGAGGGTTATGCCGAAAATTGTGTAAGGCACATGGGTGAGATAACGGGATTCCCGTTGGTACTGGCATCAAACCTTGTAGAGGCAACACCTGATACAGGATCGTATGTGATCTTTTCCTCGGCACTTAAACGTATGGCTGTTAAACTTTCGAAGATCAGCAATGACCTTCGGTTGCTTTCATCAGGTCCGAGGGCCGGTTTCAACGAAATAAACCTTCCTGCTGTACAGCCCGGGTCCAGCATTATGCCCGGAAAGGTGAATCCTGTGATACCTGAGGTGATGAACCAGATATGTTTCAGAGTTATAGGGAACGATCTTACTGTCACTTTCGCTGCCGAAGCAGGGCAACTTCAGCTGAATGCCATGGAGCCTGTTCTGGCATACAGCATCATGGAATCAATGGTCTTTATGAAAAAAGGGATGGATACACTGAGGCTTAAATGTATTGACGGCATAACCGCAAACCGTAAGGTTTGTAAGGAAATGGTAAGAAAAAGCATCGGCATTGTCACTGCGCTTAATCCCGTGATAGGATACAAGCATAGTACCCGCATTGCTAAAAAAGCGCTTGAAACAGGAAAAGGAGTTTACGAGATAGTACTCGAAGAGGGAATACTCTCGAAAGAGGAACTTGACGAGATACTGAAACCTGAAAATATGCTCGGGCCGCACAGATAGACCGGATTACTTTTCCTCACCCCCTTTGAAAAGTTTTTCGTTAAGCCATGAATGTACGTTCTTCCCCCTCTCCAAAAGGAGAGAGCCTGTCCCGAAGAATTTCGGGAGGGATATGAGGGGATGAGGAAAACATCAGATAGTAGAATTTAAATCCGAATTTTTGCTAAATTAATGAAAGTGCGCGCGATCAATTCGTTTACCCCATCCAAAGGGTGCGAATTGATCTTACTTGTTCTTTTGGGAGCTAGCGGGTTCAATACATAAACGTCATAAGAATATTTTTTTCTAATCTTTTTAAAAGCAGAAATATCCCTCTTTTTGTTTCTGCCGTTAATTTTCCGTAAATTGATGTACAGTACTAACTACAAAAAACCGGATCATGAAAAAATTAACAGCAGAATTTATCGGAACATTATGGCTCGTGCTGGGTGGCTGCGGAAGTGCAGTGCTTGCCGCGGCTTATCCTGAACTTGGCATCGGCTTTGCAGGTGTCGCCCTCGCTTTCGGACTTACAGTGCTTACCATGGTGTATGCCGTGGGCCATATCTCAGGCGGTCATTTCAATCCCGCGGTATCCATTGGCCTGTGGATGGGTGGAAGGTTCAGCGGTAAAGAATTATTGCCTTACATCGTTGCACAGGTGCTGGGAGGAATAGCCGGAGCAACAATACTTTTCTTCATCGCTTCAGGCAAAGAGGGGTTCGAACTGGGTTCATTTGCAGCTAACGGATACGGAGCTCACTCACCCGGCGGCTACGACATGACAGCTGCACTGCTCTCCGAATTTGCAATGACCTTTATGTTCCTTATCGTCATTCTCGGGGCAACTCACCCCAAAGCACCGAAAGGCTTTGCAGGAATTGCCATAGGATTATCCCTTACACTTATTCATCTCATCAGCATTCCTGTTACCAACACATCTGTCAATCCTGCCCGTAGTACAAGTCAGGCCATTTTTGTTGGCGATTGGGCAATTGGTCAGCTCTGGCTGTTTTGGGTGGCACCGATAGCAGGAGCTATAGTAGCAGGCGTAGTGTTCAAATACCTATCCGGAGAAAATAAGGAAGAATAAATATTACTTCCTTTATTCAAAGGAATATGCTTGATTTAATTCCAAAACTAAAGTAGATGTATTTGTTCATATTTCCGGGTTGTGGACAGGGTTAAGCAATAACAATAATAAACAATCCTACAGGAAAAATGAAAATTCCATTAAAATAGATATATTCTTAAAGGAGAATTATTATCTTTACATAAATATTATCACATGAAAACTATTAAATTGAGAGATAAACTTATTGAAAAAGGGCTAAAAGTCACACCCCAAAGAATCGCAATATTGGAGGCGGTTCATAAATTAAATTCCCATCCCACAGCTGAAAAGATATTTGATTTTGTAAGAAAAGATCATCCCAATATCTCAATGGCAACAGTGTATAAAGTGCTTGATGCTTTGGTTGCAAACGGATTATTAAGCAAAGTAAAGTCAGAGAAAGACAGTATGAGATATGACGCAGTAACAGATAAACATCATCATTTATACTCTTCAGACTCGGAAGATATTGCAGATTACTATAACGACGAAATAAACAAGATCCTGTCAGATTATTTTAAGGAACACAACATTACGGATTTTGAGATAGAAGATGTAAGGCTACAAATAATAGGAAAATTCAAAAACAGAAATTAATCAAAAAATAAATAAACATGAAAGAAAAAAAGTTAACAACAAATTCAGGTCGGCCATACTTCGAAAACGAAGATAGCATGACAGCAGGACCAAGAGGTCAGGTTCTTTTGCAAGATTATCATTTACACGAAAAACTTGCACACTTCAACCGGGAACGCATCCCTGAGCGGGTGGTACATGCAAAGGGCACGGGAGCTTTCGGTAAATTCACCGTAACAGGAGATATAACCAAATACACTAAAGCCAGATGATTTACCACCATAGGTAAAACCTGTAAAGTGTTTGTCCGTTTTTCCACAGTGGGAGGAGAAAAAGGCAGTGCCGACACAGAAAGAGATCCGCGGGGTTTTGCAGTCAGGTTCTACACCGAAGAGGGTAACTGGGACATAGCAGGAAATAACACACCCGTATTTTTCATAAAAGATGCCAAGAAATTCCCTGATTTTGTTCACACGCAAAAACGTGATCCAAAAACAAACCTGAAAAGTGCAACTATGGTTTGGGATTTCTTTAGTCTGAATCCAGAGAGCCTTCATCAGGTGATGATCTTATTCAGCGACAGAGGAACACCTGACGGTTACCGGAAAATGAATGGTTATGGAAGTCATGCCTTCTCAATGGTTAATGATAAAGATGAGAGGATCTGGGTAAAATTCCATTTTAAGACACTACAGGGAAATCATACCCTGACAGAAGAAGAAGCAGAAAAAATAAAAGGTTCTGATCCTGACTACTCACAAAGAGACCTGGTTGATGCTATTGAAAAAGGTGATTATCCGAAATGGGCTTTAAAGATCCAGGTTATGACAGATGAACAGGCAAAAAGTTTCAAATGGAATCCTTTTGATGTAACTAAAGTCTGGCCTCATAAAGAATTTCCGTTAATAGATGTCGGGATAATGGAACTGAATAAAATACCCGAGAACTATTTTGCCGATGTTGAACAAGCTGCCTTTGAACCGACAAACCTGATTGATGGAATAGGATTATCGCCTGACAGATTATTGCAGGGGAGAATATTTGCTTATCCGGATGCTCACAGATACCGATTAGGGGCAAATTATCACCAGATCCCTGTAAACAGGCCCATCAATGAAGTGAATAATCATCAAAGAGACGGCATGATGAATGTTGACGGAAATGCAGGAGACAAACCCAATTATTATCCAAATAGTTTTGATAATATCGTTGCAGATAAGAAATACAAAGAACCCGCATGGGAACTTGATTCAAATATTGCAGACATATACGATCGTAACGAAAACGATGATGATTTTTATACGCAACCCGGTGAATTGTTCCGAAAGGTTATGACCGATAATGAACGTAGAAATACCATCAGCAATATCGTTAATTCTATGAAAGGCATTACAGGTGATAAACGTGATGAAATTATACAAAGACAACTTGAGCATTTCTACAAAGCCGATCAGGACCTTGCAATGGCAGTAGTTAAAGGCCTAAAATTTAATTTTACAAATAAATAACCGGCCCGGAATTTTAGGATAGCTTTAAATAAATAATTAACTTTAAGCTTCTTAAACCCAAATTGGTCATTAGGAAGCGATGAAATCGCTGAACTAAAGACCCCATGCGGGTTAACCCTCCCTGCCCGAATGGTCAGGCGGGCCGAGATACCTCGGGACAGGCTGATTTAGAGATTCACTGTTTTGGCAATTGACAAAACAGATGAATGTCTTAATCGATGGTCTATTAGAATTGTTTTGCAATTCTAATGACCATTCAGGGCTAAAATTTCGGGCTGGCTCTGTGAGGTGCAGAAAGGTTCACCGTTCTAAATCCTTTACCGGGTTTTACCTGAGCTGTTTCAGTATCTTTGATTTAACCGATTAAGTTAACATTAAAAAAGTAAAAGATGAAAGACCCGGGACAACAAAGAAATTATGATCTGTGGCACAGAGACCCTGAAAACTGGCGCTTAGGTGTTTTTTACGTAAATAAAAAAGACTCAAGGATCTTTGTTCCCAAAAGGAATAAAATGCTGGGAATGACACTCAATTTCGGAAATCCGTTGACTTATCTGCTGATACTTTTCGTTGCTTCGGTTATAGCCGCGCTTGTCATGTTTTTCTGAACGGCAAGTGACGTTTAACCGACGAGTAACTTTAATATTTAGGACTGCCGTGCTTACGTTCTTATTACCCTGAGTTTAGCTTCAGTTCAAAATATCAAATTCAGTACATATGCGGGATACAATACCGTATATTTATATAATTTTAGTGGATATAAGGAAGTTA
>JAOZOF010000262.1 GCA_029933425.1 Marinilabiliaceae bacterium | reverse complement strand
GCATGCGTGGTGGTGTGAGAGGACGGGGGAGTAATCCCCCTACCTACTCGATTTTATGTGAAGTCTCAGGATGGAAAGTTTGTCTATATAACAATCTTCTTTTATTACCTCGAATTGTAATTTTTAAATTCTTTTTAACAATCAGAACTGTAATTTATATTTTATTAATACTTGTTATCTTTAATAGTTTTAAATAGCATAAAAAACATAAAATTGCAATCTCTGGATAGCAAAAAACGAGAAATAACTTTTATATTTGTTTCACAAAATAAAGCTATGCAGGCATTTTATAAAACGCATCGATACAGGATCGAACATCTGAACTCTCCGGTAACACGGGAGCTGTTCCGGGTTATTGACTGGGATCAGCGTTTGATCGGTATTAAAGGTGCCCGCGGGGTAGGAAAAACAACCTTTCTGCTTGATTTTGCCCGTCAGACCTACGGGCTTGACAAGGCATGCCTGTATATCAATATGAATAATCTTTATTTTACGAGTCGTTCGATAGTGTCGTTTGCTGACGAGTTCAGGAAGACAGGTGGGAAGACTTTGATACTTGACCAGATATACAAATATCCCGACTGGTCGAAAGAGTTACGATATTGCTATGATAATTTCAAAGATCTGCAGATAGTTTTCAGCGGGTCTTCTGTCATGCCGCTTGATGAGCAGAATCCGGAACTTTTCGGTCGTGTTTCTGCATACACTCTTGAAGGGTTTTCTTTCAGGGAATATCTGAATATAAAAGGGGGTTATGATTTCCCGAGTTATTCGTTTGATGAGATATTGAAGGATCATGTAGGGATAAGCAGGGAGATCGTTAAGAAAGTAAAACCGCTTGCTTTTTACAATGATTACCTGCATCACGGGTATTACCCGTATTTTCTTGAAAAGCATAATTATTTCGAAAAGTTGCTGAAAACAATTAATTTTATTCTTGAAATAGATATAAGTTATCTTCAACAGGTTGAGTTGAAGTATCTGCCTAAATTGAGGAAGTTATTGTACCTGGTTGCCAAATCAGCACCTTTTCAGCCAAATATCAGTAAGCTGAGCAGTGAAGTTGAAACATCGCGTGCAACCATAATGAACTATCTCAATTATTTGAACCAGGCACAGCTGATCAATCTTTTGTTTGAGCCCGGAGATGACAGCCAGGCAAAAAAACCTGCATATATTTACATGCAAAATCCCAATCTTGTTTATTCTGTTTACAACGGTGAGACAGATCAGTCATTACTGAATAAAACGTTTTTTTATAATCAGGTTGCTTACAATAATTCAGTGAACTTCTGTAAAGAAGGAGATTTTATGGTGAACGGGGACAAAGTCTTTCATGTGGATAGTGAAATGGATAGATCAGAGCTGGAAGGAGGTCATTATCTTGTTAAAAATATGATCGAAGTGGGAGATGAAAATGAGATACCGCTGTGGCTTTTCGGATTTCTTCATTAAATAGAGACATGATGTTGAGATAGTAAATTGATTATTGTAACTTTAAGACCCTTTTGGGAATAAATATATAAACAAATATTAAATACACTTAATTTTAATAGAAATGACAAAAGAAAAAAAGTTTATCACCTGTGACGGTAACCATGCAGCTGCACATATTGCATATATGTTCAGTGAAGTGGCTGCAATATATCCGATCACACCTTCTTCCAATATGGCAGAGAATGTTGACGAATGGGCTGCCGCCGGAAGAAAGAACATTTTTGGCGAAACAGTTAAAGTTGAAGAGATGCAGTCAGAGGCCGGTGCTGCCGGTGCTGTACACGGTTCATTGCAGGCCGGAGCATTAACTTCTACTTTTACTGCATCACAGGGATTGTTGCTGATGATCCCTAATATGTATAAAATTGCAGGAGAACTTCTTCCGGGAGTATTTCATGTAAGTGCACGTAGTCTTGCCGCCCAGGCTTTGTCTATCTTTGGCGACCACAGTGATGTAATGGCAACACGCCAGACAGGTTTTGCAATGCTGGCAACAGGAAGTATTCAGGAAGTTATGGACCTTGCCGGAGTTGCTCACCTTGCATCCATAAAGACACGTATTCCTTTCCTTCACTTCTTCGACGGTTTCCGTACTTCACATGAGATACAGAAAGTTGAGCTTATGGAGCAGGATGACCTTGAGAAGCTTCTGGATTATGAGGCACTTCAGAGTTTTAGGGACAATGCTCTTAATCCTGAGCATCCTGTAACAAGAGGTACTGCTCAGAACCCTGATATCTATTTCCAGACTCGTGAGGCTCAGAATAAGTATTACACTAATCTGCCTGATGTAGTTGCAGATTACATGGATGAGATCAGTAAGATAACAGGCCGCAAGTATCGTCCGTTCGATTATTACGGAGCCGAAGATGCCGAGAACATTGTGATAGCAATGGGTTCTGTTACAGAGACCATCAAGGAGACTATCGACTATCTTGTAGCTAAAGGCGAGAAGGTAGGTTTGATAGCAGTTCATCTGTATCGTCCGTTCTCTGCTAAATATTTCATGGAAGCTATGCCTTCAACTGTTAAGCGCATTGCTGTGCTTGACCGTACAAAAGAGCCGGGAGCAAACGGTGAGCCTTTGTATCTTGACATACGTGACCTGTATTACGGTAAAGAGGGTGCTCCTGTTGTTGTGGGAGGTCGTTATGGATTGTCATCAAAAGACACAACTCCTGCTCAGATGGTTGCTGTGTTTGAGAACCTGAAGATGAACGAGCCTAAGAATAACTTCACAGTTGGTATCGTTGATGATGTAACTTTTACATCACTTCCGTTACTTCCTGAGATCAGCCTTGCTTCTGAAGGGACTTTCGAAGGTAAATTCTATGGTTTGGGATCGGATGGTACTGTTGGTGCCAACAAGAATTCTATTAAGATCATCGGTGACAACACAAACAAGTACGCTCAGGCTTACTTTGCTTATGACTCTAAGAAGTCGGGTGGTATCACTATTTCTCACCTTCGTTTCGGTGATGATCCTATACGTTCACCATATCTTGTTAACACTCCTGATTTTGTTGCATGTCACGTGCCTGCATATCTTGAGAAGTATGACATGCTTAAAGGAATGAAAAAAGGAGGAACATTCCTGCTGAACTCTATCTGGGATGTTGAGGATACCAAGAAGCATCTTCCTAACAAGATGAAAAAGTTCATGGCGGAGAATGACATTAAATTCTTTACCATCAATGCAACAAAGATAGCAGAGGAGATCGGTCTCGGTAACCGTACTAATACTATTATGCAGTCAGCGTTCTTCAAGATCTCAGAGGTAATACCTTACGAAGAGGCTGTTGAGCACATGAAGAAAGCTATTGTTAAGTCATTTAGCCGTAAGGGTGAAGACATCGTAAACATGAACTTCAAAGCTGTTGAGCTTGGTGGTGATGTTACAGAGATCGAAGTTCCTGCAGAGTGGGCTAATCTTGGTGAAGACGATAATATTGCTAAGAAACAGGTTCCTGATTTTATCAGAAATATTGTTGAGCCGATGAATGATCTTGAGGGAGATTCACTTCCTGTAAGTGCATTCAACGGTTACGAAGACGGTACTTTCCCTCCGGGAACTGCAGCTTACGAGAAACGCGGAATTGCAGTAACAGTGCCAGAATGGGATGTTGACAACTGTATCCAGTGTAACCAGTGTGCTTATGTTTGTCCTCACGCTGCTATCCGTCCGTTCTTGCTTGACGAGGAAGAGATGGCCAATGCACCTGAAGGAACAACAGCCAGGAAAGCACAGGGTAAGAACTACGGTGGACTTCAGTTCCGCATTCAGGTTAGTGTTCTTGACTGTACTGGTTGCGGTAACTGTGCCGATGTTTGTCCGTCGAAAGTGAAGTCACTTGTGATGAAGCCGCTTGAAACTCAAATGGATCAAGTCGACCGTTGGGATTACATGGTTGAGAATGTTACCATTAAGGATAGTCTCACTCCTAAAACCCTTAATGTTAAGTCATCTCAGTTCGCACAGCCTTTATTTGAGTTCTCAGGAGCTTGTGCCGGATGTGGTGAGACACCTTACATCAAGCTTATCACTCAGCTTTATGGCGACAGAATGATGATCGCTAATGCTACCGGATGTTCTTCTATCTATGGTGGTTCAGCACCTTCTACTCCGTATTGTACAAATAGCGACAATCGTGGTCCGGCATGGGCTAACTCACTGTTCGAGGATAATGCCGAGTATGGTCTTGGTATGGCAACTGCCGTTAAGAAACTTCGTGAGCGTATCGCACGCTTCATGCAGGAATCACTTAACGATGTGGCACCTGCAACCAAAGAGGCTTTCGAAGCATGGCTTGAAGCAAAAGAAGACGGTGAGAAATCACGTGCTGCTTCAAATGCAGTTCTTAAGGCTCTTGAGACAGAGAAACACAGTATTGCCGGTGAGATACTTAAGCTGAAAGATCATCTTGTTAAGAAATCGGTTTGGGTATTCGGAGGTGACGGATGGGCTTATGACATCGGTTACGGTGGATTGGATCACGTTATTGCATCAGGTGAGGATATCAATATCCTTGTGATGGATACCGAGGTTTACTCCAACACAGGTGGTCAGTCATCTAAAGCCACACCTACCGGTGCTATCGCTAAGTTTGCTGCAGCAGGTAAGAAGATCCGTAAAAAAGACCTTGGTCTGATGGCTACAACTTACGGATATGTTTACGTTGCCCAGGTAGCAATGGGGGCAAATAACAACCACTACTTCAAGGCTCTTAAAGAGGCTGAAGCTTATCCCGGACCATCATTGATCATTGCTTATGCTCCGTGTATCAACCACGGACTGAGAGCAGGAATGGGTAAAACCCAGGCTGAAGAGAAAAAAGCTGTTGAAGCAGGTTACTGGCAACTGTATCGCTACAACCCAATGTTGGAAGCAGAAGGAAAGAATCCTTTCACACTCGACTCAAAAGAGCCTGACTGGAGCAAGTTCCGTGACTTCCTGCTTGGTGAGGTTCGTTATACAGCTCTGCTTAAAGCTAATCCTGACGAGGCAGAAGATCTGTTTTCAGCTGCTGAGCAAAACGCTAAATGGCGTTACAGCAATTACAAGCGTCTTGCCGAGTTGGATTATAAAGTTGTTGAATAGTAATATTCACAATATATTTTAAAAGGAACGCTGCAC
>JAOZOF010000054.1 GCA_029933425.1 Marinilabiliaceae bacterium | reverse complement strand
ATCTAAGCCTACTCCAAACAACCCAATATTTATGTTTTTCATTTATCTTAAATCATTAATCTTTTGAATAATTAGTCATTCCAGCTAAAAACTTTAATTTCACCTTTAAACTCTCCTTTATGAGATTTCCACTTTACAGTGCGTTTTTCTCCTGGAAGTAATTCGAAAAAGTTATCTTCAAAATCAATTCCTTCGGCATCTAAACTTACAACTCTTGCCCACTTTTTCGATTTCAATGTAACTGTTCCCTCCGTTCTGTTATTTTGTACTTGTACATTTAATTTGTTTTTCGGATAAATTACATCTCTCGGCAATCCTTTTGTCCAGTAACTACGGTCGTAACCTCCATCGTAATTGATTTCGCAAACCAACACTGCATCGTTATTCAACTTTTTAACAATTTCATCGTAGGGCAGCTTGATGACTTCTTTGGCAGTATTGGCAGGAACAGTGACCTCTAAAGTCTTTTCGAAACGCGGAGTATCGCCGTTTGTAGGCTGGACTTTTACATTTACCCTGACTTTTTTTGCCTGCATCAAATCACTTGAAAGTGTCCAGATAATATTACCATCCACGACATGCGATGCTGCAATAATTGGACGGCTTCCGGCCTTGGCCCCGTAATATCCTGCTTTACGGCCGCCGTCAAAGGTTACTAAACTCCACCCGCTTGCAGGCCACTGATCGTTAAACATCCAGAAATTAATACCGCTTGAATAGAACTTACGGCGGCGGTTGGCCTCCATGCCCAAACGTATCATTTCGTAATGAAGATATTCCTGGATACTGACCCACATATCGCTGCCGGGCTCATACTCGCCATACAGGCTTGTGGCATCGCTTGTAACACGACGGTAAAGCGTTAACCCGCTTGGATGATAAGGATTGTCTTTTGTGTGATATTCTAGCATCTCACCTGTAATAAGGTCTTCTTCAGTCATAAATTTCATCAACTCACGTTTTGGGGGAAGACCTGTAGCAAAATATTCGCTCATAAAACGGCCACTGCTGTTTACATCAATATCATGTCGATAATCCTCTTTTTTATGATTATAAAAAGACGAAGTATGACAGTCGCCGGATAATAGAGAGTTGGTATTATTGGGATCGATACCCAAAGGACTTGTTATCCTGAATGGCCGTGACGGGTCTAATTTTGCAAACAGTGGTACAGATTTTTCAGTATGGAATTGTTTTAACGGCCAATCGTCAGAAGGTTTATGCCCTAAACTAAGCTCATTGTCGCCTACCCAAAAAATCAAACTCGGGTAGTTCCTTTGTTTCTTTATATTTGCCTCAAATTCTTTCATTAACAACTCTGCAAAACCGGGTTCATCAACCGGGTAATTCTGGCATGCAAGCATCATATCCTGAGAAACCATAATCCCCTTTTCGCTACATTTTTGCCAAAAAATATCAGACTCATAAATTCCTCCGCCCCAAACCCTCATCATGTTAAATCCTCCTTGCTGAAACTGACTTAATAACAACTCGTATTTTTCTTCGGTAACAGCTGATGGGAAAGGGTTTGCAGGTACCCAGTTCGCTCCTTTTGCATAAATCCTTTTTCCGTTGATAACTATTGTGAACGATGACCCTATTCCATCCTTATCTTTAAGTTCTTCAATCTTTACTGTTCTGATTCCGGTGATAACCGATTTTTCGTGAAGTAATTTATTGTCGGCATCGAAGAGCTGAGCTGTTAATTTATAAATAGGGTGGTCACCAACTCCATTGGGCCACCAAAGTTTTGGATTGTTTAAAGTGAAATCGAATACTAGATCTTTTTCATCAACCTTTGTTGTTTTTTCCCAAACAACATCTCCTTCAGGAGACTCTAAAATTACTTTTGCTGTTTTGGCTGAAGACTCCTTTACTGTTGCTTCTATCTCAACATGTAAATCGGCACTTTTCTCTGTTAACCTTTTAGTGTAAATAAACAAGTTGTCAACCCTGGCATTTTTATAGGAAACAATTCGTGCCGGACGCCAGATGCCGGCAGTTACAAAACGGTTAACCCAATCCCAGCCAAAAGTAGATTGATTGCGACGGACATAAGGTCGGTAAGGGTCTTCAAAAGCTCCTGCTAAGGGCTTTATTTTTGATTTGTAATCGGCATATTTGGCAATTGGATAAAATCGTACCTCAATCACATTGCCTCTTTTTTTCAGATAATTTTTGGAAACATCAAACTCGAAGGGCAGGAACATATCTTGCGAAGCCAGTTGCGTTGGAGTGCCAACTTTTTTCCCGTTAATATAAACGTCGGCATAAGTATCGAGCCCGTCAAATTGCAGCATAACCCAGTCTTGCATAAATCCATTAGGCAAATCAAATACTTTCTTATACCGCCATTCCCAATGTTCGGGCCATTGGCATTGTTCGGCATTATCGCGCCAAAAAGGATCCGGAATATAACCTTCTCTCTCTAAATCGGTATGTAACTGCCCCGGTATTGTACCTTCAAGTGTTATTATTTTTGTTTTATCGGGGTTTATCCCTTTCAACTCCCATTTACCATCAAGACTGAATATTTTTGTGCTGCTGCCTTGTGCCTGCAACGATGTAACGATAAGGGAAAGTATTATTATTCTTAATGTTTGATTTACAAAATTCTTCATGTTAATAGTACTTTTTTATTCGTTCAAAACAATTTCTACATTCTGCTCTCCCTTTAAATTGTTAGACAGAGCGTATTCTCTTTTTTCAGTTTCGTTTACAATGAAAGATTTAATGTTAGTTCCGTTTCCAACAATAGATATATTTATAACCATATCCCGGTATCTCAAATTGCTAAGTTTTATATCATTTAATTCATATGGAACAACTGGGTGGAAACTTATTTTCTTTTCGGATAACGAAATTCCAAACAAGCCGTTAAAAATCATTCGGATATAGGCAGTAGCCCCCCAGGTTTGACGGCGTGCCGACTTCCAAAGGGCCATCTTCCCGTTACTCATTTGCATTCCTCCATATCTTTGGCCTGTAACAGGATGATAAATCTCTGAAAATTGCATATCTCTTACAGCATTGGCAGACAGTGTTTTTAATTCATGTGCGAATAGGTTCACTTTCCTGTTTCTTGCCGCAACATCAGCCCACATTCCCTGAGCCTGTGGCCAAACAGTAACGTTATGTCTTCCGAAGGTCATACCATCTCTATTGATTTTTTTAAAACGTGGCAACTCAGGCCATCCGCAAGTAACCCCATGTTTTGAAATATGCTTATTTTCGAAAATTGATTCTATTTGCTTTTCATCGGCAATGCCAAACATTATTGCATAAGAATCAGCCAATGCTTCAGTAATATCGCACACGCCCTCTTCATCAATATACAAACTGTACTGTCCGGTTTTAGGGTTCCACAAATACTTATTAATAGCATGTTTAAGTTTTTCTGCTTTTTTGTCCCATTCACCTTGACTCTCGCCAAGTTCTTTCGCCATCCTTATTGCTAATTTGTATGACTGATAATAAATGGCATTTGCATAAGTTGACATCATCGGTATTCCATAACCTTCCGGATATGCTTTGTCTGAGTGGTATTTTGGCCATAAAAAAGCCCCACTCTCTCCATTTACATCTGCATATTTCATAGGATACTCTGACACGCCATCACTCCAGGCTAATCCACGAAAAAGGTTGTATTCAGGGTTGAACTCTGTTTCTTCATAAAATTCAAGAGCATTTTTTGTTACCTTGAAGGCTTGCTTTAAAAACTGTTTATCACCGGTTGCAAGGTAATGATTCCAGGCACCGATAGTCCACAACATACCATCCCAATACTGTCCGGTTATTTTCAACTTCCCGTTTTCTTGTTTATCAATTACTGAATACAACGTGTTTTCTGCAATACCCGGAATTATAAAAGAAGCACCATTCCACGAATTAATTGCAGCATCCCTTATCCATGGGTTATTATAATCAATACCAGCAATGAATACCGGAACAACCAACTTTGTAAGCTTACTTTTATAATCCTGGATATTTGTAAATAAATCGCCTACTGCAATTCGGTATGCAAGATCAAGTGTACGGTTGCCTGTTTTTAAATTTGGATAGGTTACATTAAAAGACTTTTTATCAATATTCTGTGTTTCAACATTATTACATGAAAATAGTGTTACAATGAGTATCAATATAAAGATTAGTCTTTTCATTACTTTTAAAATTCAACTGTTCTAATCCGCCATCTCGAAGATCAATCGGTTAAGCGAAAATTTATTCTTTCCGGCTTTAGTTTTAAATCTGAAGGTAAGTGTATTCGTAATGTCACTCACTGAAAAATCACATAAATATCTTTTTTCAACTCTTGCTTTTTTCTCTGCACTTACATCCATAAAATCTGTAAGTTGATTTTGACGTTGCCAAACGGATATCTCACAACCATCCGGAATTTCTTTGTAATCGAGGTAAACTCTGTATTTTCCTTTTGGGATCTCGTCTAAAAAAACTCTGATCTTCGATTCATCCTTCACCTTGAATATGTATGTGTATCCACCTGACGGGAGACACCATTCAGTTTTCATCTCTACGTCAATCCACAAATTCATTTTCATAATTTGCGGATAGAGCATGTAAGTTTCAGGTTGATAAACCATGCTCAACTCATTGGTTGGTATAGTGAAGCTTTGTTTCGGGGTATCGCAATAATAAAAGCCCAGTGTTGTATTTGTTACCTGCTCCTTGTTTCCTTCCGGGCCATGCTCCATTTTGTAATCTAAGCTTTTACTAAAATTTATCTTATCGGTAATGTGCCAGCGATAAGCACCTGTGCGACCATAAACCAACGAATAATCCAATGCTCCGTGCAGAGGCAGGTTCATTGCCCTGTCCCATGTATCGAGGAAGGCATACCATCCACCATTAAAATAGTCTTCGGAGCCGGTACCGTGAATAGTATTTTCGCCATCAACAATTGCAATATCATCACCTTCGAAAAACAGGGTCATTCCCGGATTCAGGTTTTGAGTTTGAATTATGGTACCCACATAGTGGCCCCTGCCCTGCACCTTTGCCATAACCATCTCTTTGCCAATAACAGACTCAAGTAGCTTGTTCCACTCTACGTATAATTTCCCCTCTTTGTCTTTATCTCTTTTTTTGTCGGAATAGTATATTCTTGTTGAGAACTTTAATGTTTTATCGCTTCTGGATATTATTGAGATCCTGACTTTCTCATCGAAAGGCATCGGCAGATAAAAATAGTTTGTATTGTTTTTTGTTCCTGAAACAAGGCTTTGCATAGCTGTTTTACCGAAAGCATAACCGAAAAAATCGGCAACAGGAGTGTAAATTGCAGGATACCTTTCGTTATCGTAGCTTACTTTTATATCAATATTATTTAATTGATTTTCAAACAGATCTGCGTTATCAATCTCTAATCCAAGTATTCGGCCTCCCCTGTACAATGTAAATATCTCTATTTCGCTACCGGGTTTTAGTGTGATCTTTTTCTCTTTTATTTTTGCCTTAAATGGTTGAATGCTTTTTTTGCCATTCCATACATCAGCTACTTCGGTTAATGTTTTTTTTTCGTTTGAGGATAGGTTTATGTTGAAATTTTTAACATCCGCATCATTATCGAATTCCCGGTATTGTATCTGAAAGAATCTCATTGTCTTGCCACGAAATACAATTTTACATCCGTTATTGTAAGGAATAGGAAGGTAAGAGTAATAACCTCCCAGTTCGTTACCACAAAGAGGATGTACAAAAGGGAATACCTTACCGGAGAAAAAATCAATAAAAGGGATAGAGAAACTTATTTCCGTTGTATCACCCAAATAGAAATCAAGAGTGTCTGTTGATGGAGTTGGAGTCCAAATCCTATCAATAACCCCTTTACCTCTACTGTCGAATATCACAAGCGATGAATCAGCATTTTTCCTGATATAGGAATACTCTCCTGAAAAACCATCGGAATTACCTCCCGTTCGGTCATAAGAAGAAACCTGCAAGCTTTTGGCATTGCTGTATTGAGGCAGAGTACTCAAATCTTTAAGCTTGCTCAATTCAGATATAAGTGAATATTTATCCTGGGCATGTAGGCTAACCGATGCCAGAATTAAAAGTAGTGTTGTGGTTAATCTGTACATGTTATACTGCTGATCAACGATTTATAATCAGAGGCTGTTCAAAAAAATATGTCCTCATGAAGTGGAACAATAAAATAACCTGCTGAATCCGGACAATATAGAATTCAGGGATTGCTTTACCTCCTTATAATAACTACTTTTTGAACAGCCTCTGCTGAAAATAATGCTATTTTTTCACAAAACGTTTGGTGAATATTCCATCTTTTGTATTTGCCTGCAACAGGTAAACCCCTTTTGCCAAATCTGCAACATCAATAGAAACCAAAGTTTTATTTGCAATTTCAACATTACTCATTAACTGACCTGTTATAGAAAAGATCTTAATGGCCTGTATATCACTTGCAATTCTCACATTCAATTTGTCTGAAGCCGGGTTAGGAGAAAGCGAAAATTTTAACTTTTCCATCTCAATATGACTATTTGAAGAAGTACTTGCATCGAGAGTAAGTTTACCGGCATTCTCCATGGATGCCCAGGTTTCATCAGTAGTAGCCCATCCAAGGCTGTTCACATAACCTGCGTTATCTTTCCATACTTCATCTTCATAAAATTGATCGTAATCTCTGTTTTGAATGTTAAAACGTAATTCTAAATTACTACTTGGTGTAATATTTAGCTGAGGCCACTCAACTCTTAACTCAACAATGTATCCTCTTTTCCCGGTACCAAATACATCATCATCATCTAGTACAATATATTCATTAGGCACTATTTCTCCATTTACCCCTTTTGTACCATCATTTCTGTACAATACAAAAAAACCGGTAACCTTATCCGATCCACCCCAACCATTGTCAGCAGGAACAGACATATCGCCAATTGCAAAACGGACGAAATCTCCGTTTTTATCTTTACTTTCACAATTTATTCTATTATCGTGATTAGCATCATTAATGTTATTTTCATTATCTACTACTACTGCAGCGAGATATAAATTGTTTTCGTCCCAGGTTGCTTTCCAATAAAGCAAATTATCCTGAGGAACCCAAGTCCATTCGGGGTTAACAGTCTGCATTTTTGTTGCCTGTTGAGTATTAGTAGTAAAATCCCAGTCAGATAGATCTCCATCAATAACCGGAGCGGTTGTCACCATCTCGGCAATTGCGGTTTCCTGTGCGTTTAACTGTGTTGCCCAAAGTCCCAAAGCAACAATAGTCATTAAGTAAATTTTTCTCATAATGTTAAAATTAAATGGTTAGTAAAAAAAATTAATATTCTTCTGCTACTATCAAAAGTGCCCAATAGTTATCTACCAAAAAACCTTCATATCCCCAGCACTCACCATCCCAGGTGCGCCAATCCGGGGTCATGCCATTATCACATTCTCCCTGAAACGATCCTTTATTGTAAGCTTTAAGCAATGGAAAAAGTATTGTTTCAGCATCTTTTCTACGTCCTAAACGGTAAAGGGCTTTCAGTGTGAAATAAACATAATTGCCTGATGTACCACCATTTTCGTAATGTTGCCATCCATCGTTTTTTTCATCACTTGTATGACCTCCCCAACGTGGGTCATGATGCGTATAGTCACCTCTTGGAATAGAAATGAGATTACCGGGCAATCCTAATTCAAAATTCCGGAATCCTACATCTTTTAGTTTGGCAAGCATGGCATCCATTATTTTATTTCCTTGTTCTTTACTAACCAAGCCATAGGCAATAGCCATTCCATTCACAAAGGTGAAATAGTAATCGTGAAGTTCTCCGTCTTCACTTTTCCATCCTGCAAGAACTCCGGTTTCAGGATTAATGAAAATATCGTGATAATTTTTCTTCATTTTTGCAGCAAAATCAACATACCGCTTTGCAGCCCTTTCATCACCTTCAACTCTACATAGCTCAGCAAAGTAGTTTAGTGCACGATATGCCAGGGCATTCGAATATGCATCTTTATGGCCAAACCCTATTGTGTCCCACCAATTTGCAGGGCGCTGAAATGTACTGCCACTCCACGAACCGGTATTGCCGCTAAATCCGTACTCCAATATTCCGTCACCATCTTTATCACGACTTAAAATCTCTTCTGCCCAACGCAATAAGCCTTTATATTTTTTGGAGAGCCACTCCTTATTCCGGGTAACTTTGTAATAATTACAAGCCGCCATCAACAATGAGGGGTAGGTGTCTAATGAAGCATTTTGTCCACCCCACTGAACATTTTCCGTACCGGGAAAATCAGCATAGTAGCCAAACATTCCATATCCCTTTTGTCCGTCAAGATATCTGTCGATAGTCATTTTCACCAGGTCAATAGCAGTTAAATCATCCACGAGGGCCGGTGCTTTAACTGCAAGCTCTGAATATCCGTATTGCACAAAAGCACAAGAGTCACTGGTAGAATTATTGGATAGTATCATCCAATTTGGGTTTACCTGAAAAGTATTCAGGTAATTCCTTCGATATCCGTCAAATCTGGGATCTTTTTCTATTCCCTCAACTTCAGGGTAAATAGCTACAATATCGAAACTATATTCCACAAACTTTTGCTCTTTCGAAGCTGCGGGGAAAGATATTTTCACATACTTGTTGTGTATATCTTTGCGGGATGCTGTGTAATCTAACACTTTTACCTGTTTAGACCTTATTTGAATAGAGCCCATATCAGGTAGATGAAGAAGAGAAGGTGTCTCTATCTTATTTTTCTCAGGTACAATTCCCAGTACTGTGGCATGATTTTTATTTTGTAAGAAGTTTATCTGCCATGGTACATTTCCTTTTACATAGTTTGAACGAAGAATAAAACCTTTGTTTGTTACTTCAAATTCCCAAGCCGGAGATGAACTTCCGTTCAAATAATATTTAGCTGCGTTATGCTGAATTTTGGAACTGAATGTTTTTTCTTTAGCGGGGGTCAATATCAGAGGGCTATTCTCAAGCTTGTTTGTTCCCAAAGAATCAACTGAGAAATAATCGAATTCCGGATATTCCTTATTTAACGAATATTTAAAATATTTAGATATCTCATTAGAAGGAGTTGCAGTCACAAGGTTGCTGATAGGCCCGGCTGCTGTAAATAATCCGGCTAAAGCCATTCGTTTTATTGCTTCTCGTCTGTCGATACTCATTTTCTTAAATTAAGGTTTAGCTTCATGATCGATTCTGTACTCTCTATGGTCGCCTTCGGTAATGTACCAGCCTCTGCCTACGCCCTCTGCGAGATATTCATTGCGTCCGTATTCGGTAGCTCCAACTTCTGGGTCTCCATTACCAAATATCCATCCTGACAGTTCGTTCCAATGAGCTATGTCCATTCTGATACACTCTTTTGTTATTTCGCCTTCATCGGCCTGATATAACTTTGTGATGGATATATTGTAGAAAGAGGAGAAGTGCATTTCCCGGTAAGATTTAACTCTTTCACCAGTAGTTACACCAACTTCTGTATACCATACTTTCAATGTATATTCAGCATCGTAAATATAAACAAGCATTATAGGCATATATTCTCCGGCTGTTTGCCTGGTAATATCAAACTCAAAACCTAAATCATTTACAAATACAGCTTTCTCTATTTCAAATGTTTTTTTCAGGCTGTTAGACCATTTGTCGGAATATATGCCTTTAGACCACATTAAGTATTGATTTTCGAACATAGCATCTTCTCCATCATCGAATCGTGCATCCCATTTTTCTCCGATCTGAGTTCCATCAATATCACTAAGCTCAGCTACACCTGATAATAACACTCCTGTTGCAGGGTCCTTTTGTTCATGATTAAATATCAGCCTGTCTGACTGGGCAACTCCATCAATAAATAGTGTTGCGAAGTTAACCTGCCATGCGGTAGAAATTTTTTCAGGCCAGTAATTTACTATTGTATAGTTTTCATGCCCCTCTGCAAACCTGCCTTCAATAGCAGTTCCCGTTACTGTAACAATATAAGTTTTGGTTAAGCCTTTGCTTGTAGTTACTGTATATTCAACAGGATTGGTAAAATCCTGTGCTACACCACTCTCGGGGTAAACAGTGGCACCTTCTGCAAGTGTAATTATTGGAGCTATATTATCCCAGTATTTGCCATAATTCACTCTTGCTGAAACAGTATTATCTGCATCATTAATGACTCCTTCATTTCCATCGACTATAAATGACTTCATAAACAGACCGGAACCTGAAGAAAGCTCTGCCACACATTTATAAACAAATACAGACCCGTCTGCTGCCTGAACCCTGTATTCAACCGGGTTAGTAAAATCCTGAGGGCCTTCCCCCGGTGGAATAACTTTTGCTCCTTTGGCTACTTCGAAAGATGGAATTAAGGCCGTTAAATCTGTTCCATAAGGCAGCGTTGCTGTCAGGGTTTTTGTTTCCATGTCTACCTCTCCAATAACATCCTCTGAAAGCACTTGGTTGTCAGCGGCTTTAAAAGAATAAGATAAAACCTCTTTATGATATGATGGTCTGGTTGATTCCTCTTCTTCACAAGAAAAAAGTGTTACTAATGCTAAAATTAAAACTATAATTTTGTGTCTCATTTTATGAAATCTTTTGGTCTGTCACCTACATTTATTGATTGCATTTGTAAGCAGCAGGGTATTATTTTACTCAATCAATTTCTTTAATACTTCCATCCGTACTTCAAATAGCCTTCGTGATTGTTGGCCCTATCGTATAATTTCCAGGCATACCAGCCACTTTTATCTCCGTCAACTCCTTCAGCCCACCACTGATCATGACTGTAAACAACATTTTCGCCTGTTGGCTCCTGATATCCTTCCTGCTCACCCCCTTCTATAGGATTTTGAACATCTTCCATATCCCCAGTAGCAATTCCCTGCCAACCATGCTCGCTGTCCCACCATGCTTCTTCCTGGTGAATTGTCATACGTATTTTTGTATCTTCTCCTTCCCAGAACGGGTTTTCTATTTCTACAAAAGGAGTAACAGTTTGTTCCCAGTAGACTCTTTTTACAGTTGCTCCTGTTTCCGGATTTGTAATGTCGTGCCAGACTTTAATTTTATAAGGCTCATCATACAGGTCATAAATCATGTATGGTTGCCCCCCGCCTTGGTCACAGTTTCCTCCATAAGTGATGTCAAATTCTTTACCTGAATTTAAATTCACAAATATTGCTTTTGTTGTTCTAATGCCCCATAATATATTTCCATCGTTATCGCCATAACCATCAATATAAATGTAGTTATGCCCTGATGCACAATCGTACTTTACATGCCACACTTCTGTTCCCATCTGTTGAGCAAATCCTTCACCCGGCTTGCCCGGGGCACCCCACTGTACACCAACCTGATCACCACCCAATAAATTAGGAACAGTCCGCCATTGTGAAAACAGACTTCCGTGAATGTCTGTTACCTGCCCCCACTTAGTATCATTTACCGGAATAAATTTCCCCACATCCCCGAGCTTTTCGGTAGTAAACATCTCTGAGTAATCAGTATCCTCACCATCTAATGGTGGAAAATCGTAATCAACATCTTTCTGTAAACACGATGAAATACTAATAATTAATCCTAATAAAAATATTGTTGTTAAACTTTTCATATGTTTTATAATTTATACTTTACAGGCCACATGGACATTTTATATTCTCACTCTTTTAGTATCCAACATTTTGTTTAAACTCAGGATTCAAATCCAATTCATATTGAGGTATAGGCAAGAAGCCTCTTTTTGTCCTGTCAAACACCCTTTCAAAATCGACTTTACTCCCAACATCACCGGTAACAGGAACTCCGGGTATTGCAGGCGGACGCATAAAGTAATTTTGAATGGTCAGGTTCTCTTCAGCATAGTCGAGGCCTCTTCGGAGTATGTCCCAATATCTGATGCCTTCCATTGCTAATTCTGAACGACGTTCTTTGTAAATAATGTCAATGTTAATTTTACTTTTAGGAGGCAGCCCGGCTCTTGCCCTAACTTCATTTAGCCATTGCAGTCCTTGTGCTCCCATATCCAATTCGGCAGCCATAAGCAGAACATCGGAATAACGAATAAGATGATAATTAGTAGGATCGTTAAGTATGTCATAACCGCCACCGCTTGGATAATTCTCGTTATGTAAAGTGTATTTGTATGAATACAATGCTGTATGTTGATATCGTGCACCGAGTGCCGCTCCACCTTCAATTAACTCCTGGGCTGTTATGATAGATTTATCTCTTCTCAAATCGCCAGCTTCGAAGCTCTCGTGCAGGTCATGTGTTGCCATACAAAGTGCCCAGCCAGAACCTAATTTATCGCCATCGTAATAAGCAGGTGCAGCCATGACCGGCCGTATATTACCTGTTTTCTCATCACTCCAGTTCATGTTTCCTGTATCGGCATAAGGGATTTCAAAAACTGCTTCGGAAGAGAAATTTCCTTTTGCAGCTATGAAATTATCAGAATAGTCAGGTAATAAACTGAAGTTCCCATTATCGATAATATCTTTTAAAAGGTCTAAAACTTGTGACTTTGTTAACTCACCGCCACCGGCAACCGGCATACTATTTTTTGAGTAATATCCTGTGTAAAATAAAAATGCCCTGGCTAATTCAGCCTCTGCTGCCCATTTTGTAATTCTCCCGAGGTTTGCTGCATCATACTGTTCTGCCAAATCAGGAATTGCATCAAGCATATCCCTTGCTATTTGTGCATAAGTTTCATCAGGCGCAGCCTGTCTTATACCTTTCCAGTCACTTGCTGTTACAGGCTTTGTGAGCAAAGGGATGTTTTCGAAAAGGCGAACAGCTTCGAGGTGGAAATGGGCCCTTAGGAATAATGCCTCAGCTTTAAAGTTTAATCTGTCCTGTTCATCTTTATCTTTAAATTCTATTTCATCATATTTTTCAAGCAGGATATTTGCCCTGGAGATGGCCTGGTAATCTTTTCTCCAAAGATCGTTAACAGGACCGGTTTGCGAATGTGCATTAAATTCTGACAATTCTGCCCATCCAATTGCATCAGCCCTGGTTCCTCCGCCTTTATAAATATCATCCGACATTACATCAAGGGTAATGCTCAAATCGTACCAGTTACCCCAGCCCTGATATGTTATCGGCTTGTATATTCCCATTAGTGCGTTAAAGGCATCGTCACGGGTTTTGTAGAAATTTTCAGGTGTCTGCCTGTCAGTAGGTTCTATCTCCAGATACCCGGTACAGCTGCTAAAAAATGAAAGTACAAGAATTAATACAGATATATTATAAAATATTTTTTTCATGATCTATTCTTTAAAAAGTTACATTAATTCCGGTTAAAAAACTACGAGCCTGAGGATAAGCAGCCCTGTCGATACCAAAATCCAAAAAACCTCCCGTATTACCGGATCCGATTTCAGGATCAAACCCGGTATAATTTGTAAAAGTCCACAAATTATGTGCAGTTACATAAACCCTGAAATTAGAGATGCTAACTTTTTGTAGTAAACGCTTAGGGATAGAATAACCCAGCTGAATGTTTTTCAACCTTAAAAAGCTTCCATCTTCAATGTGGACCATGTCATTTAAGCTTGCATAATTTCTGTTTAAGTCGTTCATTGTTGCACGGGGATATGAGTTTGTTGTACCTTCGCCATGCCATCTCTTATAAGCATTGTTGCTTCGCGTAGAGTAGTTTCTGGCATCAATGAATGTTACGTTTGCAATTTGGTTGCCAAGCTGGCCCTGAAACATCATCGACAGATCAAAGTTTTTGTAATCGGCACTCATGTTTAATCCGAAGTTCCAGTCAGGGGAAGCTGCCCCGATATTTGTTCTGTCATTCTCATCAATTTTCCCGTCTTTGTTAATATCAACAAACCTAATATCTCCGGGAAGTGCGTCAGGCTGTATTACCTGCCCATTATAATCTGTATAGTTATCTACTTCTTCCTGAGTTTGGAAAATACCATCAGTTTTATATCCATAAAAGAAAGGAAATACTTCTCCTTCCTGCATCCGTAACTGCCCCGATATCTGTTTGTCAATAACCGAGCCGTTGATATATCCATCGGCATTACCTACTTTAATAACTTCATTCTTGTTATAAGAAGCCATGAAAGTAGCAGAGTAATGAAAATTATTTTCACCTTGTTTAAAAGTCATAGACATTTCGATACCCTGGTTTGATATTTCTCCGACATTTGCAATAGGACTCCACAATCCTACATACATAGGTATAGGTTCTGTTGCCAATAAGTCTTTTGTGTTTTTTTTGTAATATTCTAATGTGAACATTAACCTGTACCTGAAGAACCCCATATCCACTCCAATATTAGTTTGTTCTGATGTCTCCCATTTTAAAGCCGGGTTTGAAGCCATTCCGGGGATAATGCTCTGGGCCATATTGGTCCCATTTCCTAGTGTATAACTATACCCTTTCACCATTGAAGATAAATATGCAAAATTACCTATGGCATCGTTACCTACCTGTCCCCAGGAAGCCCTTAATTTTAACTGGCTTAAGAATTCCACATTTTTCAGAAACGGCTCTTTCGAAAGCACCCATCCTGCCGAGAAGGAGGGGAAATATCCAAACTTATTTTCAGGCCCGAACCTGCTCGATCCATCAGCACGCATTGTTGCGGTAATGAGGTATTTTTCAGCATAGTTGTAGTCTACCCTTCCAAAAAAAGATACCAGTCTGTTTTCCCAATATCCGCCTCCTGTATTTTGAGAAGGATCGTTTGCTCCATTATTTAACCATGCATAGTGCCATCCATCAGGAATAAGGTTTGTCCTGGAACCGGACATATAGCTTCCTTTTGCCATATTGATTGTGTTACCGATTAAAGCAGTAAAGTTGTTTGCCCCAATTGATTTAATGTACGAAAGAGTATTTTCCCATTGCCAGGTAAAAGCACTACTTGAACTCTGATTTACAGAAGAAACACTGGTCTTGTCGGCAGGTCCGAAATACGCTTTAGGTGAATATCCCCTTCCACCACCATTCCCACGGTAAAATCCGAAATCACTTTTAAACTTTAAATCTTTAACAATATCAGGCACCTCGATGTAAAAATCACCGGTAAGGGCATTGTCAATACCCTCATTGTATGTTGTTTCTAACCAGGCCAACGGATTTCTTCCATACTCTGACAAATGATAATATTGACCGGTAGCTGGATCTCTTACAGGAGAAACGGGATAATTATCATACTTTTTAATGGTGCCTTCATCAGTAGCGTGAACAGGTAAATTTGGCTCCATCAGAACCGCAGAGGAGAGAAGCCCGATTACCCCATGTTGATTTGCCACCCCACTGCTTTTACTTGTGTAATATGAAATATTTTCTCCTACCTTGAAATGTTTACTTACTTTGTGTTCTGAATTCAACCTGAAAGAATACTTATCGTAAGAAGCTTTGCTCCCTCCTATAATCCCATCCTGAGAAAAGTAACCGGCACTCAACACAAAACTTGACACTTTCGATCCTCCGGTTACCTGGAAATGATGATTTGTTATTGGTGCATTTTTAACAAAAATTTCATTCTGCCAATCAGTATCGTATTCGTTAAGTAATATCTCTCCGACAGGAAATTTTGGTTGCATTTTGTCATTCTCCATGCCTTCATTGAATAATCTCATATATTGATATGCATTGGGAAGGTTCAATTTTTTCCATGGATTTTGCACTCCGTAATATCCATTATAGTTTACTGATACTTTACCTTCTTTCCCTTTTTTAGTAGTAACCAATACTACGCCGTTGGCTGCCCTGGCACCATAAATAGCCCCTGATGCTGCATCTTTTAATATTTCAATGGACTCTATATCAGCAGGGTTTATCGAATTCAATCCTCCCATTTGAACCCCATCAACAATATATAAAGGCTCGTTGTATCCGCTTGTACCTGTTCCTCTAATTCGTATAGACATAGTACTGCCGGGAGCTCCTGAATTCTGGGTAATAGTAACCCCCGAAACTTTACCTTCTATTGCCTGAGACGGATCGGCAACCGGATAATTAATCAGGTCTTCAGCTTTTACAGAAGATATTGCACCTGTGACAACTGATTTTTTCTGAACCCCATATCCAACTACAACTACATCGTCAAGCCCGATAAACTCAGGATTCATTGTTACATTTATAGTTGATTGACTACCAACAGTAAATTCCTGGGGTTTCATGCCTACAAATGAAAATTTAAGGATAGCGCCTATAGGTACATTATCAATGGAATACTCACCGTTAATATTCGTAATTGTTCCTTTTGTAGTGCCTTTAATCACTACTGTTACACCCGGCAGAGTTTCCCCGGTATTATCTTTTACAACTCCTTTTATATTAATCTGGTTTTGAGCATTGGGCATTTCTTTTTTTTGGATCTTTCCAATAACTACAATATTGTTAGTAATTTTGTAAGAGAATTTGGCTTTCTGACCTAAATCATCAAGGATAAATGTTAGTTGAGCTTTATTGTAGTTTAGATTATATTTTTCTTTATTCTTTAATATATATTCTCCGTAATTAAAACTATATCCAGTTTTATTTTTAAGAATATTAAAGATCTCATTTAAAGTAATATTGCTTTTATTAATACTTATCTCCGTATCGATAGTATCCTTCATGTTATTCGAAAATACCAATGGGGAAAAGGTTATAAACATTATTATTGATAAAATAATACTATGTAGTCTGCGCTTATTCATAAATCTTAAATTATGTTTGGTTGTTTATTTCTTTACTAAGCTTTTAAAAGTTTGTTATAACTGACTCGATTTACGGTTTGTATTTTTTTACTTCAATTGTTTTATCATTGACCATTATTAATTTTAATTCCTTAATCTCATTTATTCTGCTAATAATTGTTTTGACAGTATCATTCTTCTTTATTGTAATTGTAAGATGTTTATCGGCTAGATTTGCATCGCGAAATACTAACTCAACATCATATTTCTTTCTCATTAATTCTGAAAATTCCAGCATTGAGACATTAGTTAGCTCAACATCTTGGGCAAACCAGGCTGTTATTAGTTCCGATTTAACATTGCGCTTACTTAAATCCTTTGTTTTGATATGATAAATAGCTTCCTGATTTGGTTTTATTCGTATAATATTATATTTATCGTACACTTGTACTAAGCCAGTTGAAACAGTTACATAAACTGTCGAGTTTGTGCTGTTAATATTAAATGATGTTCCTAAAACCCGGGTTTTTAATTCGCCTGTAGTGATTATAAAAGGTTTTTCTTCATTTCGTTCCACATCAAAGAAAGCTTCACCTATCAATTCAACCTGCCTGTCTTTATCATTGAAATTCTCATTATACTTTATACTGCTTCCGCTCTTTAGAATTATTTCAGACCCATCACTAAGGTATATTGTTTTAACTTCAGAAGTAGTATTACAAATTTGAAATGTTTTTACTTCAACATTCATTTGATAGTATGTTAATCCTATTCCTAAACCTAATATCAATGCAATCGATGCGGCTATTTGTAACCATCTACGGTTATTCTTATTAAAAGTAGCGACTGCAACATTATCGAATATCTCATCTTCAACATGTTGCTTATCTGAATTACTTAAAAAAATATTTTCCCTGTTTTTTCTCAACTGATGTTTTTCAAATACATCAAGAATATTATCTTCGTTTTTTGTTGTAGTCCCTTTTAGAAACTTTCTTAAAAGTATATGTGCTTTACTTTTCATTTATGTTTTTTTATAGCAAAACAGTATGCTGTTGTCAATGTTATTTATACATATATACCAAACATCATCATCCACACGTAGTGAAAGTTGTTTTTTTGTAATGTTGGAGTATTCATAATGTTAACAGAATATCATAGCTGTGTTTAAATTCTAATATTTTCTTTAGAGGCATTCTAATTGTATATACTTGCCTGGTTATGATTATTGTATGTTACTCTTATTGTATCATAATTATTTGTCCAAAGTTTATATTTAGTCGAACGTGAAAAACCCCTATTTTTTCAAAAACTCAATTCATGTTCCACTTTGCCACATGACTGCAACATCCTCCAGAAAAAGAAAAATAGTTCAAGTGCTTCAGCTTTTAATCGCTGAAGCATTTTTCTAAAATTAAAT
>JAOZOF010000261.1 GCA_029933425.1 Marinilabiliaceae bacterium | reverse complement strand
GTCAAAACAAGTATAGAGGAGTGTGTGACTGAATGTCCCACATGCCACTCCCACAACCTGTTGAACTTTGCAGGAAGTTTTGGCCATGGTGATTGTTGCACACGTGTTTAATTGTTGAACTTAAAAAATATATATTATGACAGGCAAAGGATTATTTCGCGGAAGCGGTAAAGGACTTGGCCGCGGAGGAGGTCAGGGAAGGAATAACGGTGGTGCTTTCGGGCCCGGAGGATATTGCGTCTGTGCTAAATGCGGAGCTAAAGTACCACACGAACAAGGTACTAAATGTACAACGATAAAATGTCCGAAATGCGGACATACAATGGTTAGAGAAGAATTGTTAAACAAATAATTGGAGGATGCTGAGATGAAAAACATACTTAATTTATTCGATGAGCACAACTGGGAGGATGCCGAAGAGTATCCCGACGGTACCAAACGCAAGCTGCTGAGAGACGAGAACGGAGCAAAAACCGCTTTACTGAAACTACCGGCAGGTTTTAAAATGGCTCCTCATTCACACATAACTACCGAACAGCACTTCGTGCTCGAAGGAAGTTATGTAAGCAACGGACAAACCTACGGGCCCGGATCTTATCAGATATTTTATCCTCACGAAGACCACGGACCGTATGAATCCAAGGACGGAGCCCTGATACTTGTTATCTGGGACCCTTTGGTCAAATAACTTTTTAGTGTTTTTCTTTTTCATAAGTGTTTTAAAGGTTTAGGTCTCTTCACAGAGGCTTAGACCTTTAAAAAAATAACAGAGCAACAAAAAGAAATTAAAGAGATATGGAGTCAGATATTGTTTCAGGAGTGATGATTGATTTGATCCATAGTTTCATGCATGCCGTTATGATAACAGGCTTTGTGTTTGTCATGATGATGGTTATTGAATACATCAATGTTCAGACAAATGGCCTCTGGCAAAAAAGCATCTCTAAAAACAAAGCAAAGCAATATCTGCTTGCCTCTCTTCTCGGTGCAATACCCGGCTGTCTCGGCTCATTCACTTCCGTAGCTCTCTTTTCTCACAGACTTATCTCTTTCGGGGCGATAGTGGCTACCATGATAGCCACAAGCGGCGATGAAGCATTTGTAATGTTTGCAATGTTTCCGGCAAAAGCATTACTGCTCACCGCTATACTTTTTGTCATCAGTATCGGAGCAGGATACCTTACCGACAAGCTATACACTCCGAAAAAGGTAATGACCGGATTTGCCGACAGGAATTTCCCGTTGCACAAAGAGGAGATGTGTAAATGTTTTCAGAAGGAATACTTTATTAAACAACTGCTAGATCCCTCGCGCCAAAGAATACTTTTATTCATCCTTGTCGTATTTTTATTATTTGCAGTTGCTGCAGGCATCATAGCAGGTGATGCCAAGCTGTGGATAAAAGTTACACTATACCTTGTAATCGGTTTTTCACTTTTCATAGTCGTTTCGGTACCTGACCATTTTTTACGAAAACACCTGTGGGATCACATTGTAAAGAAGCATATTCCAAGAATATTCCTATGGACCTTCGGAACATTGCTCGTGATGGCTGTACTGAACAATTACCTTGATCTTAACGATTGGCTCAGGGACGAAAATAACCTGATGATAGTTCTGGTGATAGCTGTTTTGATAGGCATAATTCCCGAATCTGGTCCACACCTCGTGTTCGTTACTCTTTTTGCGTCAGGCCAGATACCGTTCAGCATTCTCCTGGCATCATCGATCTCACAGGACGGACACGGAATGTTACCACTCCTGGCAGAATCGAAACGTGGTTTTATTGCTGTGAAAACTGCGAATGTGATCGTAGCTTTCATCGTCGGATTCACCGGATATCTGATAGGCTGGTAATAAAGATAGAACTATAAATAATTAACTACATAAACTTTTAGTCATGTTACAATTAAGAAATGAATTCATATTTGCTCCCGTAAAACTGGGTTACAGTGACAAGACCGGGATCGTTACAGAGAAACATCTTGATTTTTACGGACAACGAAGTAAACATGTGGGTGCAGTGATACCCGAACCGTTATACATGGATCCGGGACTGAGGGAACTACCTACCCAGATGGGGATCGATAAGGATGAAAAGATCGATAACTTCAAAAAGCTTACTGACCTTATCCATTCCAACGGTGCAAAAGTGGTAGCTCATCTGAACCATCCGGGACGTATGGCCAATCCGAAGATTCCCGGAAACTACTGGTGGTCATCAACGGGAAATGCCTGTGAGAACGGAGGTGCCAAACCGGAAAAGATGGACCGTGAAAAGATGGATAAGGTTATTGCCCTGCATGTGGAAAGTGCTAAACGAGCTGTAGCTGCCGGTTTCGATATGGTGGAGATACAGTTCGGTCACGGTTACCTGATGGCACAGTTTCTCTCACCAATGGTGAACGACAGGGACGATGAGTATGGCGGATCGCTTGAGAACAGAATGAGGTATCCTATTGAAGTGGCAAAAGCAGTGCGTAAAGCTGTCGATGTACCTTTGATAGCACGTGTAAGCGGTGATGAAATAGTTCCGAACGGATTTCATATCGATGAGATGATACCTTTCGCCAAAGAGCTGCAGAAGGTTGGCTTTGATGCTATTCATGTCACGGCAGGTTCTGCATGCACCACTCCCCCATGGTTCTTCCAGCACATGTTCATTCCTAAGGGTAAAACATGGGAACTGGCAGGTAAGATAAAAGAGAATGTGGACATCCCCGTCATCTTCCTCGGTAAGATAAATTCAGCTAAAGACATTAATCACATAAAAGAAAAATACGGTGCGGAATACCTCGCCGTAGGTCGTGCTTTGGTTGCCGATCCTGATTTCGTAGGAAAAGAGCTTGGCATTGTAAAAGGCATTGTTCGTCCTTGTCTTGCATGTTCCGAAGGATGCCTTGGCGGAGTGAAAGCAGGCAAAGGTCTCGGTTGTGTTGTTAATCCGCGGGTTAATACCGGTCTACCTGAAGTTACACCTGCCGGAGAAACAAAAATGTATGCCGTGATAGGCGGAGGACTGGCAGGTATGCAGGCAGCACTGACTCTGCGCGACAGGGGACATGATGTGAACCTTTACGAGAAAGATGAGCTTGGCGGGCAATTCAATCTTGCATGGCTTCCTCCCAACAAACAAAGTCTGAAAGAACTTGTGGATTACTATGTGGAAGAGCTGAAAGTTCACAGCGAACATCAGGTGAATGTGATAAAGAAAGAGGCAACAGCCGAAGATATCGAAAAAGGCGGTTACGACGGAGTTATCATTGCGACAGGTGCTGTACCTGCCGTGCCTCCCATAAAAGGACTGAAAAAGTATTACTGGACAGAGTTCCTTGAAGATGATCAACTGCCGAAAGACAAGAAGGTCGTTGTCATCGGCGGAGGACTTATCGGTCTTGAAGTTGCTTCAAAGCTTGTTGACGGCGGCAATCATGTCATCATAGTTGAGATGCTTGACGAGATAGCCCGCGGAATGGAGATGATAGAAAAAGCCCTTACCGTGAAAAAACTTAAGGAGAAAGGAACAGAGATCTTCGTGAACCATACAGTTGTTGAAATAGATGGCGATAAAGTCATTATTGAAGGCAAAGAAGGCACCAAGACCATAGATAGTGTTGATGACATTGTTGTTGCTACCGGAATGAAACCTTACGTTCCGTTCGAGCTAAACATTGACATACCTGTTTACAAGGTTGGTGATGCCGAAAAAGTGGCGAAAGCACAGGAGGCCATCCATGATGCCTACAAACTGGCGCTGGAACTGTAAATTATGCACTGTCACTTACTGTCGGTGTGTCTCACAGTCACGCCGACAGTGTTTTGCAGTACCCCCAAAAGCCGCGTGTCGGGGTTTTGTCACTTTTTTTAATTCCCAGGCTTACGCCAGGGGCAACCAGTATGCCGCTCCTCCGGAGCTTTTGTCGTTTCCTTACCGTTTAATCCACTTGGCATTGGATTAAAGGTTTAACAAGCACGGAAGACATCAACCCTGAAAAGGGTTGAATAAGAATAACCGCAGGTTGCACCTGCGGTAGCCCTGGTCCCACACGCATCCGAACCCTTTCAAGGGTTCAACATCCGCGCTGGTGCCGCGCTACTCCGGAGTTTTTTGGCGTTATTTTACTGTTTAAATTCCTCCTATCGTCGTAATTTAAAGGTTTTTCAAGTTGTTATTATGGAGATTTGTAAAATGCTATTTTACACTAATTAGATTCAATAATTTTAAAATAAGATATGATGGAAGAATTAACTACGTATGTTCACAGAACAAACACTTTAAACAAAGAAGGGAAAATAGATAAATCAATGATTAAAGAGTTGCATGAAAAAAATCTGATTTCGATCTATATGTGGAAAGATAAAGACGAGGATAAAAAAGATATTTCTGATTGGGAGAATTTGAATAAAGGTTTAAATGTTAGTAAAGTCAGCCCTTATGTTAAACAATTTTTCAACCTCTATAAAGATGTAGAAGACCATGATGTGTTAGTTTACGCAAAATATTCAGGACTACCATCAAAATTAGGTTTAGTTAAAAAAGGGAGTGAAGTTAAATACATAGAAGATGAATACAGGGTGTTTTATTATTTAGAAATAAACGAAATAGATAAAATAAAAGAAATCAAGCAAGCAGACTATCCTTTGCTCGAAACACTAATTCCATATTACAATACAGTAAGTAAGGTGAATAAAGGGAAAGAAAAGTTAAACAGCATTTATAACAACAATAAAGTAAATCTTCCATTGAAGCCTGAGAATCTATCTGCAAATGCAGCAGAATTAATATGTTCAGAATGGTTACGGACAAAATATTGCGATAAGAAATTTCGGATAAAGTATCTTTTAATGCCTATGGGTGGAAATAATGCTATTATTGATATTTTAGGTAAAACTAATAATGATGAATATGTTGTTTGTCAGGTAACAACCTCAAGAGACAAACAAACAATAAATAAAAAAATGGAAAAACTTTTAAAGTTTGACTCAACTCAATTAAACTACAAAAAAGTTATGTTTGGAGAGGCTGAAAGTAGTGAAATCGATAATAACAATGATATTAGATATGTGTCGATAAAAGATGTTTTTAATGATTTAAAAAGTAATAAATATGGGGATCATAAAGAACTACTTGATTTTTTAATAAACAGGTAAGTTTGAATTATTGA
>JAOZOF010000260.1 GCA_029933425.1 Marinilabiliaceae bacterium | reverse complement strand
TAAGAATTATGGGAGATTGTGTCATGTTTTCACCTGAACGGATAGTTATCCCGTCACCCGGTGCTGTCTGCCCTGCTATTGTTATATAGGGGGATTGAATTACTATCGGATCATCTTTCACCACTATTGTACCACCAATCCTGAAAACCACAGTCCGTACCGTTTCTGCCTCACATGCAGCCCTGAAACTTCCGGCACCTGAATTATTAAGATTAGTTACTTCAATAACATCTCCGCCCCTTCCCCCAACCGATACAGCACCTCCACCTTCTGCACCGGGAAATGCCGGTTGGGCAGAAATCCCTGATGTGAACACAAACATCAGCAACAAAAACTCATAATTCAATTTGCTGCCTTTATGGATTGAGGGAAAAAACATAAATTCATATGACCAATGCATAATATTAATCTAAAAACAGATATCCCAACGTTATAATCCAGTTTTCAAAATTTTATATATAAACATATTCTCATTCTGGATAAATCTAATAAAATATACTCCTTGCGGCAATCCACTCAAATCATAAACTGTTTGTTTATTTTCAATTACATCAACAATTACACCTTGTTCATTAATAATCTCCAATGAATTAAAGTCAACATCAGTTTCAACAAACAGTGTATTCATTACCGGGTTCGGGTATATCTTAAAATGATCTTTACTTTTGTTGTCTGTTTTTCTTATCAACAAAGGCACCTCATTATAGATATGTTCAATCTCATTATTTGATAAAGCATAGTTATATATCATTACTTCATCTATCAGTCCGTTAAATGAACCATGATCAGACAATAAACTGCCTATATAAATACTCTTTTCCGAAATACCAAGGCTGCCATAAGCCTGCTTATTTACCTCCTCTTTACCATCCACAAACAACCTGATATTTCTGCCATCGTAGGTAGCTGCAATCATTTTCCATACATTCTGAACAACAGACCCTTTCCCGGCTTTCAATCCACTAACTGTACCCAAAGGAGAAGTAACAAAACATAACTCCCCGTCATTACTTATACCCATTCCCCAATCAGTCCCTTTACCCAGAACAAACTGCTCTGACTCCGTATCTGATATTCCATGCCATTTTATCCAAGCAATGAGAGTTAAATTCATTTCAATATTAAGACTGCCACTATCACATGGTACTTCTACATATCTGTTATCAGGCGAGAAATCCATTGCCTGGTTAATTATTCCGGGAGATAATCTTGCATTATGGTTCGTCCCGTTATTTTTAAAATCCGAAAGGTCATTTACAATAGAATCATGTATCTCCACACTATCCATATTCCAATACCCCATCTTCTTATCTGACAAAAACGTATTATTACGAATTATTTGAGGTGGTGTAGTTGCTGTTGTGTTGTCTATGACAAAGCCGTCAACAACATTGCCACAAGCAAAATTATCGTGGACATAGTTATCCTCCCCTGAATTATACATGAAGTTTATAAGATGAGACCCTTGCGGCATTATATTATCATAAAAATAGTTGTTATACACTTCATTATCAGTTGACGTCCTACCAGTATGAAAATATACTATTCCATCACGTACCTCATCTCCATGCTGATGATTATGATCCTGATGCATAAAGATATTATTACATATTTTGTTTCCTTTGCTTGCAATTAATAATCCATTATTTTCAAACGTATTATTTTTCACAATACAATCACCGGAGCCATCAACAATATAAGTTAGCATCAAGCCATATATCTTATTATCTTTAAAAAGACATCCCTCAACAGTTATGTTACTATACGGTTCAGAACCGTCATTAGGTTCAAAATCGATACCTGCCTGAGGGGCTGTTCCATTCGCGTTTATAAACTCACATCCGGTAATCTTAAAGTTTGCGCCCGAAATAACGCTCATATTATTTCTAAATGCATTTTCCAATTTACAGTTACTCATTTCAAAATCGGTCATCATGCTTTCACCATTATGAACAGTAATGTAAACATTGTCCATAGGCGAGTTTACCATATCTACATTTATTAAACGTGTGCCATTGCTTGCCCCATCAATAAAAACAACATCAGTACCGGATGTCTCATCTTGCGGGCTCCGTGTTGCCCTGTTGCCGTCAATGACAATGTTGTTTATGGTAATATTGTTCGATTCACTGAGCCTGAACCCCCAATACCCCCAAGAAAGAGGGGCTTTATCCCTGATTCTTATTGTAGCTTTCTCTTTTCCGGTAGTTGTAATAAGATATGAATTAACATTGCTGAAAGAATAAAAATTAAGGCCTTTAGAGATAATATATGTTTTCCCTGATGTAAACTTCAGCTCACCTCCACTTTTTCTTAAATCTTCAATAGCCTCCTGAATTGCATCCCGGTCATCAGTAAACCCGTCACCAACGGCATTATACGGCGGTTTATCAACCTCTATCTGCGCATATAACCCTCCATATATCACAAAGAGAAATAAAAGATTTAATATGTATTTCATCTTGAAAAACCCTATTTCGTCCGTATAGTATTAAACTCAAAATTATCAGGATCAATCACGATGCTGTGTTTGTCGTATCCCGTCGTTTCCCTCCATTTTTCAATGTCTCCTGTAACAAGAATATCTTTCCACTCTTTCTTCCCTCCCTCGTTGTAACGTAATTTGGGTCCGCCTTTTCTGATGTAGAGATTGTAGTCACAGATATTATTCAAAACATATTTACCGTCGGGACGGATCATGTGAATATCGAATGTGCACTCACTGTTGATAATTGTATTGTTCTTTATCACATTATCTCTTAAAGGGAACTCCTGATGTTTCCTGGGCCCTGAAACATCAAGGGCAATAAATCCCCGGTGACCGGCAATAGTGTTCCCAATTATTTTTCCATAAGACGAGACAACATAATGGATCCCGAACTGATCGTTTCCGTAAAGAGTATTATCTATGAGGGATACTCTTTCCGATGCTTCTACCATTATGCCCCCCATACGTGCATTGTTGTACACCCTGCAGTTACGCACAACACTTTCACCGGTGTTTTCGTGGTTCCAGTCGAACCAGATACCAACACCGAGATTATTCCCTACTTCGCAGTTTTCAATTGTTCCGTATGAATGGGTTACGATTTTCAAACCTCCTGCGTGCCAGTCCTGATTGAAAAGACGATAGTTGTTGTTATTTACGATACAATCTTTTATCAAAAATTTGAATGATCTTGAAGCCGATACTCCTGAATCGCCATTGTTATTTATGATACAGTTAATAATCTTTGTTCCGGTGCTGTTATGCCCCGGAGATATTCCGGCAAAGTCACACCATTGGATATCGCAATTTTTTACTGTGCAAAATGAGCCCATTTCAAGGGCCGCACCTCCCTGTTTGAATGCAGAAGTGTTTGAATGGCGGAATATAACACCCTCAATATTTATGTAACTACTGTTTGATGCATCAACAATATGTTTCCGCACAGAGGCCTCTATCAGTTTCTTGTTTGGATCTTCATCCGGTTTCAGACAGATGTACAGCTTCTGTTTCTCCCGGTCATAAAAAAAGGTATTCATAAACATATCGTTTACCCCGTTACCGATTTTTCGTATCATCCAGTTCCCGTCTCGTGCAGTTAAAGGATAGGCATCACTTGAAAAACCAATTTGTTTGAGGACAGATCCATCAACAAAAACCTGCTGTGAGTTATGTTCCCAGTGTTTTCGGACCCAGATGCTGTCGTTGTATCTTTTCCATTTTCTGACAATATCAGAACCTTTGATCACGGGACGGTTCCCGGAAACCGGTTTCAGAGTAATCACGGCATTCTTTGCCCCTTGTGAATCTTCGTTAAATATCACCTGCTCGCGATAAACTCCGGTTTCTAAAAGTATTGTATCCCCGGCTTTAACATTTTCAACAGCCCTCATTATTGTTTTAAACGGAGTATCGACAGTGCCGTTGTTTTTATCACTGCCTCTCTCCGACGACACATACCATGATGTCTGGGCGAATGACACTGCTGAAAACAGTATCGTATTTATGATGGATAAAAGAATTATGTTTCTCATGTTCTGATTTATTTCTCAAGTACAACTATTCTGTCAATTGCGTTTTTGTCACTTCCTTTAATGTTTAGAATGTATCCTTCTCTGTTTTTTAATAACGGAACTTTTTCATTTACCTTATCAAACCAGTATGCTTTTTTTATTTTTCCTGTATTCGGGGGTAAAACAAGAAGGTCATCCTGCCAGTTAAGAATATGAACAAAAATCCTGTTGCCTTTTTGTGTCATTGCTCCCCAGTCACGAGGCTTTACCGGCCCGGCATCGGCACCGTAAATTGTTTCTCCGTATCTGCCCATCCATTCTCCTACAATTTTTAATGTATCGATGTTGTTTTGAACAAGCTTGCCGTTTGGCATCGGCCCTGAATTTAACAGCAGGTTTGCACCGTTTCCTCTTGCCCTTACGAGAAGATGAATAATTTCTTTAACCGATTTGAAATTGTTATCCATAAAATTATATCCCCACTCTTTGTTCATTGTCTGGCATGTTTCCAGTGGGAGTGTACTGACATCGGTTGTGTTATGCCCGAAAGTGTTTGCACCGGGCAGGTCGCGTTCAAACATCTGGAAGTCCTCACCGGGGTTTGGCATTTTGTGATGATTGTTACCGATAAGTGCCTGCGGTTGAAGTTTGTGTATGTTTGAATATATCTCGTTCAGGTGCCAGTTGGCATCTTTCCTGTCCCACATACCGTCGAACCATACCCCCGCTATTTCACCGTAATTAGTCAGCAGTTCGGTAAGTTGATCGTTCATATATTCGATATATTTATTCCAGTTGCCGCCTGTCGGGCGGCCTGTAAATTCCCTGCCTGAACGCCCCCAGGGATAGTAATCGGTATTGTACCAGTCGAGCAAAGAATAATAAACAAAAAGCTTAATGCCCTGTTTGTCACACTCCTCTTTCAACTGCTTTAAAATATCTTGTCCATAAGGGGTGTGCATAATTCCAAAGTCAGAATATTCAGTATCAAACATTGAAAATCCTTCGTGATGTTTTGTGGTAAAAGTAATGTATTTCATACCTGCATCTTTGGCAGTTTTAACCCATTCAGCCGCATCAAACTCAACCGGATTAAAGAATTGCTCCAACTTTTTATAGTCGTGTTTCGAGATGAAATCACGGTTTTGGATCCATTCGGCATATTCATTTGTTCCGCCTCCTGCAAGAT
>JAOZOF010000053.1:14778-18300 GCA_029933425.1 Marinilabiliaceae bacterium | reverse complement strand
TTGACTTACCTGCATGCCCCTTATTGGGTATAGCCATAAACCTTTTTCAATCAAAGCGTACAGCATTATTGCCAAAAGAAATATAAAAGTTACGGCTCTTTTAATTGCTTCAAGTTTTCCTGCATTGTACCTGATCGATGTTATACGGTTTTCCATTTTGTTAGTGTTAATTTTTTGACAATGATAAAATTACTACATTTATAGAAAGAATTACTCTTTCATACAAAATTATTAACCATGAAAATATCTTTATTTCTTTCAATTCTAATCATGATCTTAGTATCATGTAAAACCGGACACAAAACCAGTGTTGAAGACCTTCGTTGTGAATATATGACCGATCCCATGGGAATAGATGTTACACATCCAAGGTTTTCATGGATCATGACCTCCGATCGTCGGGGAGTATATCAAAAAGCCTACAGGATAACAGTATACACATCCGGCAAAAAAAATAGAGTTTGGGATTCCGGGAAGATCATTTCCCGGAAAACAATGAACATCACATATCAGGGCACTCCCCTCCAAAGCGGAAAAAAATACACATGGCAGGTAGAGGTATGGGATGACGAAGATGTTAAAAGCACATCGGAGGAAGCTGTTTTTCTTACCGGACTATTGAATCCGTCAGACTGGAAGGCAAAATGGATAATGGCAAATGACACTGCGATTTCTGCTCCGCTTTTAAGAAAAGAATTCAGCATAAACAAAAAGATACAACATGCTTATGCCTATGTTACAGGGCTTGGCAATTACGAACTTTATCTGAACGGTAAAAAGACAGGTGACCATGTTTTGGATCCTGCAAGAACGGATTTCAGAAAAAGGGTGCTTTATGCAACCTATGATGTAACAGACCTGTTAAAGCAGGGTAACAATGCAGCAGGACTTATCGCAGGCAACGGAACGTACAGGATGGTCACAGTAAAAGGCAGATATGGTTGGAGCGGGGATAAACCAAGGAATAACACCCCGCGTGTTTTACTACAGATAGATATAACTTATACCGATGGCAGCAAAGAAGGTATTGTAACAGATTCATCATGGAAGTCGTTACAAGGCCCCATAACCTTTAATCATGTTTACGGCGGTGAAGATTACGATGCACGGCTTGAACAGCCGGGGTGGGCAACTGCGGATTTTAACGATTCCGGCTGGCAAGCCGCAAAGATCACCGAAGCACCTCATGTGATAATGAAGTCACAAACAATGCCGCCGATAAAAATGATCAGTACCATTGAGCCTGTTGCAGAAACGCATCCGACCAAAGGTGTTACTGTTTACGACATGGGACAGAACTTTGCAGGCTGGTGGCGCATTAAGGTGAAAGGGCAAAAAGGAACAACCTTGCACATAAAAGGTGCAGAAACGCTTAATGACTCTCTTTTCCCTGCACCTCTTAAAACAGGTAACAGGATAAGCAAAAATCACCGGTATCATTCACAGGTCTGGACAGATTACACACTGAAAGGTGAAGGTATTGAGACCTGGGAGCCGCGGTTCTTTTACACCGGGTACCGTTACCTTGAAGTAACAACGAATGATCCGGATAACATAATTTCATTACAGATTGAAGGGAGGGTTGTGCACACAGCCCTGGAAACATCAGGTTCTTTTGAATCGTCCGACACACTGCTGAACCGGATATGGAAAGCTGCCTTGTGGTCACAGTGCGGCAATCTTCACGGGGTACCGACAGATTGTCCTCATCGGGAGAAGGGTGCTTACAACGGCGACGGCGAGGTTATTGCCGAAACAAGCATCCACGAATTTAACATGGCGGCATTTTACACAAAATGGTTGAACGACATGCTGGACTCGCAGGAAGCGAACGGCAGAATACCCAACACCTCCCCTACTCTTATCGGCGGTTATGGTGGAGGTATCCCGTGGGGCAGCGCGTACATACTTATTCCATGGTGGATGTATCAGTACTATACCGACACAACAGCTATTGCCATACATTATGAGACCATGAAAAAATATCTCGCCTATCTGCACAATCTGGCTCGCAATGACTCTAATCCTGACGAGCCGTACATAATCAACGATTTCGGCAGCTACTGGTATTCCCTTGGTGAGTGGTGCGCCCCCGGCAAACCCGACGGACCGAACCATCCCGTGATCAGCACGGCTTATTACTATCTCGATGCCCTTACCCTGTCGAAGATGGCTGATATTCTTGGTAACACCAATGATGCCGACCGCTTTGCAGTTCTTGCCGATTCAGTTAAACAGGCATTTAACAGTAAGTTCTTCAACCCTGAAACAGGCCTTTACGGTTCTGATTCTCTTTATCAAACATATCAGGTGGTTGCATTGGCTTTCGATCTTGTTCCTGAAGAATATCAGAACAAAGTATTAAAAGACCTCACTGATGACATCATGACAAAACGTAACGGGCACCTTTACACCGGGATCATTGGAACAAAATATCTTTGGCAGATACTGTCCAAAAACGGTTATCAGGATGTAGCTTATACCATACTGAAACAAACTACTTATCCCGGTTACGGATATTGGATAACTAACGGGGCCACTACTCTTTGGGAACAGTGGGATGCTAAAAATTCACATAATCATCAGATGTTCGGAACTGTTTCTGAATTCTTTTACAGATATCTTGCCGGTATAAATGCGCCTACTGATGATGAAACATCCACAGGATACGAACACATATACATTAGTCCGTACATACCTGATGATCTGAAATATGTTAAAGCATCGATAAAAACAATTCACGGTAAGGTTGTTTCACATTGGAAACAGCAAGACGGAAAGCTGTTCCTCCATGTTGAGATACCGGCAAACTGTAATGCCGGTGTAAATATCCCTGTAAAAGGACTTAAAAACATCAGCATCAAAGAAGACAGCAATATGGTTTGGGAGAACAATTCATTTGTAAAAGGTACCCGCGGGGTGATCAATGCCTCAAAAGATCAGGATCACATTCTGTTGTCAATCGTGTCAGGTAGTTATAATTTTACCATTGAAGAAAATGCTGCGAAAAATTAAACCTATCCTTTTCATTTTGTTGCAGAACATGACTTAAGTCAGAACAAAAAGAGTGCAGTGTTTTTACGGCAGTTCATTTTTTTAAGTAAATTCGTTTCCATTAATTACAAACACCTTTTTAATGCTGATAATTGACCACAAAAACATAGAAAAAGCTGTTAGCTCTGCAGAGTTGGTGAAAGCAATTGAAACAGCATATACCATTCAAAACGACCCGTCAACACTTATCCCTGACAGAATGCATGTAAGCAACGGTGATAATACGCTTTTACTTATGCCCGGTTTCACTGCTGACAGTATGGGAACAAAACTGGTCTCCGTTTTCCCGGGGAACAAATCGAAAAATAAACCTTCCATTTACGGTGTATTTGTTTTGAACGATCCCGAAACAGGAGAACCTGTTGCACTCATCAACGGCACCAAGCTTACAGCAATGCGGACAGGTGCAGTAGGAGCTACAGCCGTTAAACACCTTAATTCTGCCGGCACACAAACATTGGGAGTTAT
>JAOZOF010000053.1:0-14678 GCA_029933425.1 Marinilabiliaceae bacterium | reverse complement strand
TGCTGATGTCATTTATCGCAATGCAAAAGAAAAAGGATTGGGAACGGAGATTGAGATATAGTAAATAGTAAGATGAGGAATTGATAAATTGAGTAATTGATGTGAAGAACCTGAAACAAAAAAGACTTAACAACCAAGAACCTTTTTGATTAACGATAGCAGATTAGCAATTTGAGATTTGCGAAGAATTTGGAACTTGAAAACACATGGAACAAAAACAAAAAACCAACTAACCAAGAACTAAAAAACCCGCCTAAAGCCGGGCAGGCTACTAACTAAAAACTGATTTTCATGAATAAGATACTGAACAACTGGCACTGGCAACCACCCAAAGACTGGCTGAAGATCAAAACCATAGACCTCCATACAGGAGGCGAACCTTTGAGGGTCTACACTGGTGGTCTGCCTGAAATAAAAGGGAACACAATTCTTGAGATGCGGCGTTACTTCCGCGACAACCTCGACTACATCCGCACAGGAACAATGTTCGAGCCGCGCGGTCATGCCGACATGTACGGGGCAGTCATTACCGATCCGGTAAGCAACGACGCCGATTTCGGAACATTCTTCCTTCACAACGAGGGCTACAGTACTATGTGTGGTCATGCCATTATCGCACTCACAAAGCTTGTACTTGATACCGGAATGATAATAAAAGAGAGTGACACTCCTGAACTGGTTATCGATGCACCTCCGGGAAAGATATTCTCAAAAGCATACCGCAAGAACGGCATTGCTCAAAAGGTATCTTTCCGCAATGTCCCTTCTTTTCTTTTCCTGAGAGACGAAGTGATCGATGTGCCCGGGATAGGCAAAGTAGAATTCGATATTTCATTTGGCGGTGCCTTTTATGCCTTTGTAGATGCCGATAAACTGGGACTTAAAATGGATGAATCGGATTACAACCGCCTCATCGATTGGGGACGCAAGATCAAATATGCCGTAATGGAAAAATATGATATCAAACACCCGTATGAAGATGACCTCAGCTTCCTGTATGGAACCATTTTTACAGGCAAACCGTACGATCCTGCTCATCACAGTCGTAACGTCTGTATTTTTGCCGAAGGAGAGGTGGACCGCTCGGCAACAGGCTCTGGTGTCAGTGCACGGGCTGCACTGCATCACGCTAAAGGAGAGTTGCAGAAAGGAGAAAAGATAACCATTGAAAGTATACTTGGCACCACTATGGATGTTGAAGTGGTTGAAACCACATCATATGGACCACATGATGCTGTGATACCTGAAGTGACCGGAACAGCTCACATCACCGGACAAAACGAATTTTATTTCGACCCTGAAGATCCGTTAAAAGATGGTTTTATTTTCCGATAAAGAATAGCCGCTAATGCGCTAATGAAATTAGTAAATTTAATAGCAATAAAAACATAACCATGACAGATCTGATTTACAAAGAAGAAGCATATCAGATAATTGGCAAATGCATGGAAGTTCATAATAATCTTGGCGCCGGCTTTTTGGAAATTGTTTATAAGGATGCTTTGGAGTATGAATTTAAAAAAGCTGAAATCCCTTTTGAAAGAGAAAAACTATATGAGGTAAGATATAAGAACATAATCCTTCCTCACCGATTTTATGCTGATTTTGTGGTCTTTGATAAGATAATTTTAGAAATAAAAGCTGTGAGTGCCATTAATGACGAATTCATTGCACAATCAATAAATTATTTAAAGGTTTCAGGAAACAAACTGGCTTTATTAGTAAATTTCGGAGAAATGAGATTGAATTATAAAAGAATTGTTTTAGAACATAAATTTAAACAAGAATATTAACTGCCGAGAATCCATTAGTAAAGCATTTGCATTTTTAAAAAAATATTCGCGCATTAGCGGCAATCAAATAACTCAAACTATGAAACAACATATCCAAATCTTAATTGCCTTCCTTTTAATAACTACAGCTATGACTGCTCAAATCTCACTTGAAAAGTTTTCCGGCATTAACATCGGAAACCCTAAACTGAAAGGAAGCTTTGAGCTCAACAATGAAACACAGCAATTCACACTTACAGGAGCAGGTTATAACATGTGGTTCGACAGGGATGAGTTTTACATGGTTTACCAAAAGATCACAGGTAATTTCATATTCTCGGCTAATCTGAAATTCATTGGCAAAGGAGTTGAAGTACACCGAAAAATAGGATTAATGATCCGAAATTCAACAAAGGACAATGCGATCTATATGGACGGAGCAGTTCATGGTGATGGTCTCACATCACTTCAATACCGGGAAACGGAAGAAGGTCAGACATCAGGGATAAAATCAGAGATAAAAGCCCCTGATTTTATTCAGGTGGAAAGAAACGGTGACAGATTCATTTTAAGAGTTTCGCAAGACGGCCAACCGCTGAAAGAAATTGGCAACATAAAACTTGATATGGGAAGTACTGTTCTGACTGGAATGTTCATCTGCTCCCACAATGCCGGTGTAACAGAAAAAGCTGTCTTCAGTAACGTACGCATTGAAATACCGGCTGCTGAAAACATTAACGCATACAAAACTCCGGCAAAAAGCCGGCTGGAAATCATAAATATCGAAACCGGGAACAGAAAAATAGTTTATGAAACCGATGAGCACATCGAAGCTCCTAACTGGTCACGTAACGGTGAATATCTGATATACAATTCCAAAGGCAAGCTGTATAAATTCACATTGGATAATGCTGATGTTTCTGAAATAAATACCGGCTTTGCCACCCATAACAACAACGATCACGGCATATCTTTCGACGGAAAAACAATTGCCATAAGCAACCTTACAGAGGTTAACGGAAAAAAGATCTCGATCATCTATACTGTACCCGTTGAAGGAGGTATTCCTGCAAGGGTTACGGAAAAAGGACCATCTTACTGGCATGGCTGGTCACCTGACGACAAATGGCTGACCTATTGTGCGGAACGGAATGGAAATTACGATGTGTACAAGATCAAACGCACAGGCGGAAAAGAGATCCGTCTGACTACAGCAGAAGGACTGGATGACGGCCCGGAATATTCGCCCGATGGCAAACACATTTACTTTAACTCTGTACGCTCGGGTAATATGCAGATATGGCGTATGAAACCTGACGGGTCGGAACAGGAACAGGTTACTACAGATAATTTTCAAAGCTGGTTTGCTCATCCTTCACCTGACGGCAAGTGGCTTATCATGATCTCATACCTGCCTGACGTTCCTGCCGGTTCACACCCGCCTAACAAAAGGGTAATGCTACGATTGATGCCTGCAGACAGGGACACCGTGAAAACAATTGCCTTTCTATACGGAGGTCAGGGAACGATCAATGTTCCGTCGTGGAGTCCCGATTCCAAAAATGTGGCATTTGTCACCTATACTTATTGAACTTTATTACTATTTTAGCTGAATACAAAAACTTATACAAACAGGAATAATTTTGATGCTATGTTAAAAAAAATCTCCCTTCTTTTGATCATTCTGCTTTCAGGATATCAATACACATCGAATGCATGTACAATCATTGCAGTAGGCAAGAAAGCATCTGCCGACGGCTCGGTAATAATTTCACATACAGATACCGGCCCTGATTCCCGCATTTTTGTCGTTCCGGCAATGACATTCAAGCCGGGTGAGAAAGCACCTGTTTACTGGGGCATTCAGGATGCTGACCGTGACCTGTACGACGACGGTATCATCCTCGGTTACATCCCTCAGGTTGAACAGACATACAAATATTTTCAGTCAGCTTATTCGCATGTGAACGAATATCAGCTTGGATTAGGCGAAAGCACCATCGCACAACGTGAAGAGCTTGTTTGTACCCGTGAGAACGGAAAACAGATAATGACCATTGAACAGGCACAGATATTTGCCCTTCAACGTTTCAAAAAAGCACGGGATGCCGTTAAGTTCATAGGTGACCTGATGACCAAATACGGTTTCCAGCCATCAAGTGGTGACGGAGCCGAAACCCTTGTTGTTGCTGACACAGAAGAGATATGGGTTCTGGAGATCTTCGGCGTGGGTCCGGGCTGGACTCCCGAAAGTGGTAAGCCCGGTGCTATCTGGGCAGCAGAACGACTTCCGGATGATAAGGCAACTATGATCCCCAACTGGAGCATTATTAAAGAGATCAATGCAAAGGACAAGAAAAATTTCATAGTCTCAAAGAACTACAAACAGGAAGCTATTGACCGCGGCTGGTACGACCCTAAATCGGATAAAACATTCATCTGGCAGGAAGCTTACTCTCCCCTCCCCGTTGAATACGCCACAAGTCGTTTCTGGCTCTTCCATACCACATTTGCACCTCATCTTAGAGAATGGCCTGACCGTTATCTCCACGGCAATCCTTACAAAGGTATTCAGCCATACTTTCAGATAGTGGAGCCGTTATCAATTTATCCGTTTGCCATAAAACCCGAGAAAAAGATATCCGTTCAGGACGTAATGGCATTTCAACGTTCTGTGTACAAAGGAACGATCTACGACATGGAAGACGATCCTGCATGGCTTGTTCCCGGCAAAGACGGCAAAATGGTCAGAAGTCCGCTTGCCACACCGTTTCCCGGCAGCGATATGAGAAAACTGCTGAGGATCACTTATCGTCGTCCGGTGGCACGTCATCGCGGACATTACGGAATGGTGCTTCAACTGCGCGGTTGGCTGCCTGATGCTATAGGCGGTGTTTACTGGGTTTATCTCGACAATCCTTACTTCAGTCCCTACGTACCCATCTATGCCGGAAACCTGTCGGTTGATGACTCGTACAAAACATACGATCCGAATAAATACGATGAGAACTCGGCCCGCTGGGCAATCGATTTTGTGGACAACCTTGCCAACCTGAAATTTCAGGAAGCAATAAAAGATGTTCGGAAAGTCAGAGACCCGTTTGAAGCAAAAATGTTCAGCGAACAGAAAACCATTGAACAAAAAGCACTTGACATGTACAATGACAATCCTGAAAAAGCACAGGAATATCTCACAAACTATTCGAACAACCTCATGCAGGAAGTTACTGACATGTTCCTTGAACTAAGAAATAAAATGATAGTAAAGTACACTAACAACAGGGAATAGAACGCTACAAGTCGGGGCGCGACTTGTAGTCGCACTCCGACTTTCGAATCTTTAAATATGAAGACATCTCTTTTTATCCTTGCATTTATCCTATAACGATCTTAGCGGGATGGAAAAAAGATCATGTATCATCGTCTAGATCAGATACTTCTCTTAAAACCTCCACCATAAGAGTACGCGATCTGTTTATTTTTGGATGGAAAACTATTCGTAAAGGATTAAGGGCTAAAGCCCTCCTGTTTTAATTCTGCTATGATCCCCACGCCCTGAATGACGGGGTAAAACGTACATTAAAATCCGATAATAAGTTGCCCTGTCCTTCAGAGCCGGGTAAGAAGTACAAGATAGTGCAAGGAGGGCTTTAGCCCTTTCCCAATCTGTCACTTCACTGCCTTGCTTATTTCCCCCTCATTGCCGTAATTATCAACAGCCGATACCCTGTAGATCATCCTTTGACCCGTTGACGATACTTTATTAACAGCAATCTGCCTCAGCCCTGTCACCGTCAGTATCTGACGCGTATCATCCGGGTTAAACTCCTCCCCTTTCGGGTACGAATACACAACAAAATATTTGATATCCTTTGCATCATCTTTTTCAATTTTCCATTTCAGTTTCTTCCTTCCTGCCTTGATCTTTGCGACCTTTATGGGCAAAATATCCACATTGCCCTTAACAACAGATGTAAGCGCCGGGTTCGTGTATAAATTATATCTCAAAGAATCCTGAAGGCCAAGAAGATCGCTATTGAGAAATGCATAACGAAAAAATATGGAACCCTCGAAATTGTTCAAGGTTCTTGTCATCATGATCTGATCAGGTATCTCAGAAGGATTTTCCCATTCCGGTTTCCCCGAGTTGATCTTGTAAATGCTCAATCCCGCATATGCCGGAACTCCCGAGCTGTTTCTGTCCCACCAGTCAGCCAGTTCCCTGAAACCCGCTGCCGGATGCTCCATGTACCAGTAGATCTGTGGTGCAACATAGTCAACCCACCCGTTCTCAAGCCATGTAAGCACATCAGCATGCAGCTTATCGTAATTTGTTATGCCGGCTTGTGTTGCCGAACCCCTCGGATCTGCATCAGAATTACGCCACACTCCAAAAGGACTTATGCCGAATGCCACCCATGGTTTTATCTGTTTAACCGTTTTGTGCAGAGATCTGACCGTACGGTTCACATTATCCCTTCTCCACTCCTCCCGATCTTCAAACTTTGCAGTATCGCAATAGGTTCTGTACGAAACAGAATCTGGGAACTCAATGCCGTTTACGGGATACGGGTAAAAATAGTCGTCCATGTGAATTCCGGCAATGTCATATCTTTTAACAATATCGGCAACTACGGCATTGATGTATTCCGTCACTTCAGGTATTCCGGGATCAAGGTAAAGTTTATCGTTATATCTGATCACCCAATCAGGATGACTGGCGACAGGATGGTCAGGTGACAACTCCTCCCCTGCTTTCGATGTCAGCCTGTAAGGGTTTATCCATGCATGAACATCAATGCCCAGCAGTTTCGCTTTGTGTATCCAATATTTTAAAGGGTCATAGTAAGGTTTGGGAGCTATTCCCTCTTCTCCCGTAAGAAATTTGGACCATGGTTCAATTGATGACTTGTAAAAAGCATCGGCTTCGGGCCTTATCTGTAAAAAGACAGCATTCAATCCCATGCTTTTTACATTTCTCAGTATCACATCTATCTCCTTTTGCTGCTCTTGTGTACTCAATCCGGGAGCACTCGGCCAGTCAAGGTTCTTAACCGTTGCGATCCATACCCCGCGCATTTCTCTTTTAGGGTTCTGAGCGCTGGCAACATAGCTGAGAAATATGAAAAACAGACCAATTAATATCGTTTTGTAGGTTTGCATTTTTGATTTTATTATCTTTATTACTAAGTTGGGAGATGTTGAATTTTCATGCTCCTTTTATAAATTTGAGCTTAAAAGTAAAGTTTTTTCGATTAAATTTACCGAAACTTATTTTTTCACATGATAAACAGCCTGATAAGAAAAAAATTAAAAGGTTCAATACAGCGCAAGATCACAATTGGCTTTTCAATTTTGCTGGCACTGCTTGCAATAGTTTCATTTCTCGGCATCAGGGGCATAAATCGTTTGAACAGCATAAATGACAGAACCAATACCGTTCGTGAGCTTCTGGATGTTATTTACAAAGTAAGGCTAAGTGAAAAGAACCTCGTAATGAACGAGGATACATCACTGACCGATTACATCGATTCACTGACAATCCGAATGAACAATATCCTTTTGGAGATCGACAAGAACAAACTGCACGAAAAAACCGTTCAACTTCTTGATCCCATGATGGAGACCATCGCCGATTTCAATAAAAATTACAAAATATACATCGAACTGATCCGCTCAAAAAAGAAGCTGGACCAACAGCTCGACAGTTTCTTCTATGCAGTCGACAATGTTAAAAACAGCTCCCAGCTAACAGTAAGCAGCTGGGTAAAGGCACACCCGCGTGAACCGATAATTGTTTTAAACGACCTTAACAAGATCCATTCAAACATACTGAAAGTACGATACGAGGTAAAACGCATAGGACTTCAAACGGATTTCAACATGCTTACCGACAGCCTGTCTCAAAGTTTTGATCGTATGTTTGAATACACTTACGTGCTCGAACGAAATGTAAATGAAAAGCTTCTACGATCGAAAATTGCCAGATTACGGAAAGGCCTTCGCGATTACGAACAAACACTGATGCGTTACATTCAGCTAATTCTGGATATGAATGTTGTGGTAAATGATCTGAGGGCAAGCGGAAAAAAAATGCAGGATGTGGCACGTGAGGCGATCGAGTATCAGGCATCACAGCAGGCCTACTACAGTCATTTAAGTTTCAGGTTTTTACTCGTAATTGTACTGATGTCGATATTCGGCGGTGGAGCTATCTTTATTTTCTTTTTCAATAAAATAATGACAGATGAGCGAAAACGTGAACTCATCGAAAAAGAGATAGAAGAAAACCGGCGACTTCTCGACGACATAATAAGCAACAGCATCTCCCTGATATATGTTAAAAACCTCGAAGGAAGATATTCACTTGTTAATCAGATCTGGCTTAAGAAGATGAATATTCCTGAGGGTACAGATGTATTAGGACACTATGACCATGAGTTTTTCCCGAAAGAGTTAGTGGAAAAGTGGAGAGAAACCGACCTGAAAGTCATCCAGCATAACAAGCCATTGATATCCGAAGAAGAATTCGGCGAAGGGAAAGAAAGAAGATATTACCTTTCAAACAAGTTCCCCATACATGATAAAGAGGGACATTCGGTAGCAGTATGCGGAATGTCTACCGACATCACAGACCTGAAGATAGCATTAAAAGAGCTGGAACGTAGCAGGGAAAACTATCGTAATATCGTTTCGAATGTTCCGGGTATCGTGTACAACTGCAAATACGACGACGGCAGAACAATGATATTCCTGAGCAGCGGTTTTGAAAAGATAACAGGATTCAGCCGTGTCAATTTTATCGAAGGAGTGCAGACATTCACCAATCTCATAATTCCTGAGGACAGGGAAAACGTGATCGAGACCATTAAAAAAGCCGTAAGCCGTAATCAATCCTTCGAAGTGGAATACAGGATCGAGGATGCCGACGGTAACGTCAGATGGCTTCACGAAAAAGGTATGGCCATCACAAAGGATGGCATTAATGACATTATTCTTCAGGGTGTTATCGTGGATGTAACCGATCAGATGAACGCCATTCAGGAAGTCATGGTGCGAGACCGCTTTCTGCAAGGGGTTGCCGATGCGGTACGTGAACTCCTGATAGGTAACAATGCTCTGGAGTCAATAAGTAAATCACTCAGGATAGTGGGTTACAGTTCGATGGTTGACAGTGCTTTCATTTTCAAGAACGACCTGTCAAACGATGAAAGAGTCAGATACACTTCACATCTTTACGAATGGCATAAAGGCTCCATTGAACCGGTGCGAAGAGAAGACCTCCACATGATCGATTACGAGAAGATATCATCAAGATGGTATTTTGCTCTCAAAGACAAGAATGTGATCAGCGGTAACAAAGATGATTTCGACAAAGATGAACAGAAACTGTTCGAATGGCTCGATCTTGAAAGTATGCTTCTCGTACCTGTCTTCACACGGGATAACTTCTGGGGCTTCATAGGTTTTGGTCTGACTGATAAAAAGATGAAATGGATCGATTCGCACAAGGCCATTTTCAAAGCTTATGCCGTAACCCTTGGAATAATCATTGCTAAAGAGATGGATGCTGCCCTGCTGAAAGAGGCAAAAGAATCGGCCGAAGCGGCAACCCGCATGAAGAGCGACTTTTTGGCCCGTATGAGCCACGAGATACGCACCCCGATGAATGCGATCCTGGGCTGGACACACCTGGCAATAGAAAAAAGCAGGGATGATACCAACATCGAGTATCTTAAACGGATACAATCAGGATCAAAATCTTTGCTCGGTATCATCAACGACATACTTGATTTTTCAAAGATAGAAGCGGGAAAACTTTCGATAGAGAAGATTCCTTTCGACCTTGAAAAGGTATTTTCCGACATGAGCGATATGGTTTCCTACAGGGCATTCAAGAAAGGGATAGAGTTCATTTACAACATCGATCCTGATGTTCCTCTGAATGTTTACGGCGATCCTCTCCGGATAGGTCAGATACTGATCAATCTTGTCAACAATGCCGTTAAGTTCACCGATGAGGGTTACGTTTTAGCTTCGGCAAAACTACTTAAACGTGAAGGTAATAAAATCGAGGTGCTGTTCGAAGTAAAAGATACGGGAATAGGCATCAAACCCGAGCACCAGAAAGCGTTGTTTGAATCGTTCACTCAGGCCGATGTATCCACTACACGAAAATTCGGCGGTACGGGTCTTGGTCTTGCCATTTGTAAAAGGCTGTCAGGTTTGATGCATGGCAAGATTTGGGTGGAAAGCGAGTTCGGAACGGGAAGTTCGTTCAAATTCATCCTGCCCCTTGAAGTACAGGAAATACAAAAATCGGATAAGCTTACCATGCCTGATGACATTTACAGGCATAAAACCCTTATCGGACTTTTCAATTACGAGACCAGAAAGATTCTGATCGAAATGCTGAAAAGATTCCGCTTCATTCCTGAGATTGCAGACACCATAGACGATCTTCACACAAAGCTTGAGATAACTTCTGCAACCAACGGCTATGCTTTTGTGATAATTGACTGGCCGTTAAACGACAAACAGAAAGAGGCAGAAGTGGTGAATATCATAAAATCCAACAAAAAGAAGAAGATACCTGTAATTGTCACCTTATCGGCATTTTACGAAAACAAAAAACTGGATACGCTTGTAAAGAAAAGAACTGTATGGACTCTGCACAAGCCATTCAACTACTCCTCACTTTACGATGTGATAATGCTTGCTCACGGTCACAAAGGCACAAAATCGACACTGTACAAGAACACAACAACTCATTTTCTGGATGAACTTAAAGCCCTGAAAGATGTAAAGGTTTTGCTTGTTGAAGATAATGAAGCTAACCAGATGATCGGGATGGAAATGCTTGAAATGGCAGGCATAAACGTTGAGATAGCAGAGAACGGCCAGGTTGCAGTTGACACACTTAAAGTTGCCGGAAAGCTAAAGTCATTCGATATTATTCTGATGGATATTCAGATGCCTGTGCTTGATGGTTTTAAAGCTGCAAGAATCATAAAAGAGATGCCGGATGCGGAAAATGTACCTATTGTTGCCATGACGGCCGATACAGTCGGTGATGCACTGCAAAAATGCCTGAATGTAGGAATGGTTGACATGATAGCAAAGCCGGTCGAGCCTGATGAACTATATCGCAAAGTGGCTAAATGGGTATCTAAAAAAAGAGGTATCAAAACCGGGAACACAAAAAATAAAGTTAAAGATGCTGCCTCGAAAACATCGGAAACCATTGTGATCAGAGAAAAAAATGAGATCGAAATACCGGGCGTAAATATTGAACTCGGCATTAAACGATTTGCAAACAAATGGGATTTCTTTAAACGTCTGCTTGAACGTTTCTATGCTGACCATGCCGGTTTCGAGGAAATTCTCCTTAAAACATTAAAAGAAGGGGATTCTGAAACAACCGGCCGCTTGCTTCACTCGTTCAAGGGTATAGCGGGAACAATTGCCTCTGAAAAGCTTTATCCTCTTGCCATTGAATTAGAAAAAGCATTTAAAAAGAATGATCCGGATTTTGAAAGGCTCAAGAAAGAAACGTTAAAAGAACTCCATACCATTCTTGAATCGTTAAAGAAGTGTGAACATCTCGATATCAGCTAAATTTAAAAAGATGAATATCTTCATTCGGAAAATAAAAAGCCCGGTACAATTACTTGTCATTACTGTCATTGCTGCGTTTGCTTTGCAAGGTTGCGAAGATAAGACGATAAAAGGGAATACCGGCATGACAATGATCGATATCGACTTTAACAACAGAATCGAAAACACAGGAATGGCCAGGGTTAACATTATTTCAGAATATGCCGAATTTGAAAAAGGGATGAACGACAGTTGTTTTAACCTTTCGGCTACCTCCGACAAGCGTTTACCGGTGATAGTTACCTGCAAGGAAGAAAGCAGCCTGACCGATTACAACGAGTTCACAGTTGAAGTATGGATTAAAAAAGCTCCGGATGATAATGCACGATATGTTATTGCAGGATCGAAAGAAGAGATCAATAACTCGACGGTGGGCTGGGAAATAGCCACTTCATGCAACGGAAGCTGGACATGGCAATTATCAGACGGAAGATCAACGTGGAAGTATGCTCCAACTAACCTTATTCAGAACATGGATGACAACAACTGGCACCAGATAGCGTTCTCCGTCAACAGTAAGAACAAAGAGGCAAGGATATATTTTGACGGAAAGAACCGGGCCGTATTTTCTCTGGCAGATCTGAAAAGCAGTTGCATCAGCAACAGATATTACATCGGCTCCGATCCTATGGCAATAGACTTTCAGATGGAAGCATTTAACGGTTTCATCGATAATTTCAGGTTATGGGCAAGAGCCCTTAACGATGATGACGTAAAACTTTCATTCTTTACCCGTTCAGGGAAAAAAGTTCCCGGAAATACTTATCCCGGAGAGCAATTATCAGTAATGACATGGAACATATGGCACGGTGGTAAACATTACGGGAAAAGGGTAGGCGTCGACCGGATATCGGATGTTATACGAAATGCCGATCCCGATATTGTTCTTTTGCAGGATGTTGAAGGCTCGGGAGAAAGAATTGCCGATGATCTGGGATATTTCTACTTCAGTCGCTCAAAAAATCTAAGTGTCATAAGCAGATTCCCTTTCAAACGCAGTTACGACATTTTTAAACCTTCAACATTCGGCTGCGTCAGCATGAATATCGGAAACGGACAAGAACTGCTTTTATGTCCCGTTTTACTCGACAGCAAACCAAACATCGGAGCATACGTGAAAACAGGCAATGCTATTCCTGATTCAATAATCGACCGTGAGATGCAAACACGCGGACTGCAGATGCGTTTTATCCTTGGTGAACTCTCCTCTTTCTCCTTGAGCAACAACAAGACACTGATCCTTGCAGGTGATTTCAACAGCGGCTCTCATCTCGACTGGACAGAAAGAAACAAAAAAGCTCACGATGGCCTTGTCGTGGAATTTCCGGCAAGCAAATCGCTCGAACAGGCAGGTTTCATTGATACTTATCGCACTATAAATCCCGATGAAGTTGAGTACCCGGGCATAACATGGTCGCCTGTGTTCAGGAACACTATGCAGGACCGCATCGACTTCATCTACAGTAAAGGTAATGGTTTAACACCCGTCTCAAGTGAAGTGATCGACAGCTACATTTATGATTTCCCATCTTCACATGCTGCCGTTATCACAGTTTTTTCTATTAATTGAACATTATAATAAGGGGAAACTGATTGATAAATGTCCTCTAATAAACAAACATCTTAATGATATACGATTCTGATAGGTTGTCTGATGATAAAGAATTGTTGTTAAGACTGAAAAGCGGGAATAAAGATGCTTTTGAAGAGATATTCAGAAAATATTACTCTTCACTGGTTTTTTTTGCTTTAAGATATCTGAATGACAAGGATCTATCGGAAAGTATTGTTCAGGGTGTTTTTGTAAGATTATGGGAAAAAAGGGAATTGTTAGACATACGGTCGTTAAAAGGATATCTCGTAGTTTCTGTTCGCAATCGTTGTAACAACGAGCTTAAACGACAAGGAATAGTCAAAACCTATGAAAAGAACAGCGATCTGAATACTGAGGAGTGGCCGCATTTTCATGAAGATGAGTATCTGAAAAAAATATACTCATTCATTGAAGAACTGCCACCTGCACGTAAGAAGATACTGAAAATGAAGCTTATCGACGGATTAAAATACAGGGAGATAGCCGAAAAGCTGTCAATATCGCCCAAAACCGTTGAAGCACAAATGGGCAAAGCGCTTAAATTCCTTCGGGAAAAGCTTCTGCCCTATAAGAAACAGATATTGAACAATTAAAATATTTGCCGGAAAAAGTGACAAACAATATTATGGAAAATTCTACAGTCAACGAACACATCTGGAACCTGATAGCAAAGTGCTATTCAGGCGAATGTAACCCGGAGGAAAAAGATGAACTGAATTCATGGCGTGAGATCAGTGATGAGAACAGAAAGCTGTTTAGTGATGCGACATCATTGTTAAAGGATACAGCTGATGCTCTGACTGTTTCCCTCCTTGATAAAGATGCAGCATTACAAAACATATCAAAAGGAATAGATACCGTAGAGACATCGAACATGTTCAAGGCAAGAAAAGTTAAAAGAATGAACATGATGTTACGGGTTGCAGCATCTGTAATACTTATCGTATCTGTAGGTATCGCATATTTCTCATGGAGGAACAATGCAACAAAATACAACACGACCACAACAGCCGTAAACGAAATAAGGCAGCTAACTTTACCCGACGGAACAACTGTTGTTTTAAACAGCAAGTCAACAATAAAATATCCGAAAGAATTTGCTAAAAATGAAAGAAAAGTCACGATGAACGGTGAAGCGTTTTTCGATGTAATTCCCGATAAAAAGCATCCTTTCATTATCACGCTTGACAACATGAAGATAAAAGTGTTAGGAACTTCTTTCAATGTGAATGCTTACAGGAACAGTTCTGAGATCTCTGTCATTGTTGAGTCCGGTTTGGTAAAGGTTTCATCGGGAAGTAACTCCGTGACAGTTTCAAAAGGTGAATCCGCCATACTTGACAGAAACAGCGGAACGTTACAAAAAAGAAAGAACAGCGATCTGAACTTCAAAGCTTGGAAGACAAAAAAGATCAGGTTCGTGAACACATCACTGAACGATGCATTGTCAACACTTGAAAAGGTTTACAGGGTTGATATCGAAACAGACAACAACAGCATCCTTGCCAACAAGCGAATTGATGCCGACTTTGACAAGCAATCACTTGATTTTATACTCAATACAATTTGTGAAACTTACCACTTGAACTACACAAAGAACGGTGACAAATATATGATTACCGGAAAAAAATAATAATTTAGTGAATATCTTGATC
>JAOZOF010000259.1:2180-5224 GCA_029933425.1 Marinilabiliaceae bacterium | reverse complement strand
ATGTGATGAACCATCCGAGTGGTTTCGGGAACTTCCACTTCAGTTTCTCAAATGCAGCAGTGAATATTTTATTGATGACCAGTCCTGCACCATGCAGAAAACCCCATATTACAAACCTTAAACTGGCACCGTGCCACAAGCCACCAAGAAGCATTGTGATCATCAGGTTTACACCTGTCCGGAATGTTCCTTTTCTGTTCCCTCCCAGAGGGATATATAAGTAATCCCGGAGCCAGTAGGACAGTGACATATGCCATCTTCTCCAGAAACTGACCAGTGATGTTGCTTTGTAAGGCGCATTGAAGTTTTTCGGCAATTTAAATCCGAGAAGCAGTGCAAGCCCGATAGCAATATCGGTGTATCCCGAGAAATCACAATATATCTGCAAAGCATACCCGTAAATGGATGTCAGCACCTCAACACCTGAATATATTCCCGGACTTTCGAACACACGATCGATCATGTTCACCGAAAGGTAATCGGAAATTACCATCTTTTTGAACAGTCCGCCCAGTATTAGCAGAATAGCCTTCCATACCGTTCGCTCAGAAACATGATAGCGTTTGTTCAGTTGAGGAATGAACTGGCTGGCTCTCACAATAGGTCCTGCCACCAGTTGCGGGAAGAATGAAACATAAAAGCCGAAATCTATGATGCTTCGAACCGGCTCCACCTTCCGCCTGTAAACGTCGATGGAGTAACTGAGCGTTTGAAAAGTGAAAAATGAGATCCCTACGGGAAGGGTGATATCTGAGATATCGAATCCGGTATGAAAAACATGATTACTGAACCTTGCCAGGTAATCGACAGGGACAATGTTCGAATGAAAAATATTATTGAATGAATCAACAAAGAAGAACAGGTATTTAAAATATGCAAGAAGCGAAAGATTTATCACAAGGCTGAGCGTCAAAAGAAGCTTTCTTGCTGTCTTCTTTGTAGCTTTACCAAGTGCCAGCCCAATCGTGTAATCGGTAATGGTGGAAATGAGCAGAAGAGTAAAAAAGTATCCCCCCGTTTTGTAGTAAAAGAACAGACTGACAATAAAAAGAAACAATATGCGCAAAGACTTATTCCTGTACACAATGGCATGACCGAGCAGCACGACTCCGAAAAATATCCAGAACGCCGTATCTGTGAACAGGAACAATGCCTGATTCTGCTGCTTCAGTATGTCTATCAGTCTTTCCAAATCTTACTATTTCGGTTTACTTATTTCCTGTGTTGTATCTGCCTTCCCTTTTACCTCATTCAAGAGTGTGTCTTTATTCATTTCAGGGTCAACACTTTCTCTCCCTGCATCAACGATCTCATACAGACTTTTCAGCATCATATCTGCAACTATTTCACCGCCTTCCCTGGTAAAATGAATGTAATCTTTTATAGCCAGAGGAGGATTGCTGTGTACCCATTCAATTATCGACCCTTTGCCCCCCATTGCATTGTACAGGTCGAAAAATGCAGCACCGGTGTTCAGTGCGGCGGCTTTCTGTGCTTTGTTCAGTTCGGGAAGATGTTCGTATGAGACTTCCTTCCCGTCTTTAAAGTATGCTGCATCCGCCGTGCCCACAAGTATTACAGGACAATCAGGAGCCAGCTTTTTAAGTATCCTGAGCTGACGTTCCATTTTTATGCGGTAAAATCTGAAATCTTCGCTATTGGTAGGAATTATGTTCGTTCCGAACTGCAGGATTATCAGGCCAACATCAAGGTAGCTGACCATCGTTTTGAAAAGGTCACGATTTGTACGATGGAACCAGGGGGTGTACTGCCCGCGCAATGCGATGTTATCGACTGCAATACCTGCCAAACTGTCGAGGGCACAGCCCAGGAACACAGGCGACGAAGCAGAAGAGAACATCAGTTTCAGCTTAGGCACATTATCCTCAAATTCCCAGTTTATCTCTGTTATGCCTTTACTGCGGTACAAAGTATCATCAATGATCTCTGAGTTACTGGTATATCCGGTCAGGAATATGGTATCCCTGACTTCTCCGAGAAAAAGCCGGACCTTGTAATATTTCTTTGCTTTTTTCTCTGCCCAAGGCGATGGCCTGAACCTGAATCCTGAAGGAGTGCCGGGTTTGAATTTGGCAACAACACCCATTATCCCATATCCATTGTCTCTTAACTTATTTTTACGATCAAAAATTCTGTAGATATTCCAATCTCCGTAATTATCAAGCCAGATAGAAGGATTAAGCTTCTGAGGATCGTAAACAGTGAAAATACCGGGACCTGTTCCCCCATATCTTTCCTGCAACGACTCACGTATAAAACGGGTAATCCGGTCACCCTCTATCTGCGAATCGCCCATGTGCAAAACTCTCACTGTTTTACCATCCTTCCTTGCCGACGCGGCTTTTTTGAAGAATCTTTGCAGTTTCCTGTAGGTAACATCAGAAAAGAACAGATATGGTATCTCAGGTACGGGAACAGTATTCTCAGGGATCACAGATGTAACCGTATCCTTGTTTTGCAAAGAATCAGTATTGGGAACCGGAACTGTGTCGGGAGGATGTGATAAAAGGGAATCTGCCTCAAAAACAACATCACTGAAGATGGTTGTGTCAACCTGACTTTTTGATCCTCCGGAATCAGGTGTAAGAGCAGAAATGACATTTGCAGGAACGGTGTACACCATTCCTGCAAACACAAGCATTATTGAAATGTAATAGATAAATATTTTCCAAGGTCGCCCCATAAATTAAACCTGGTAAGGAACAGTCGGGAAACAATGCTCACACAAATTTTCATTGAACAACCGGATCCGTTCGTAAATTCATGTTCTCTCAACACCAATACATCTCGCACAATACATGCTTTTACGGCATTCCTGCATTAATGTTCTGAAAGTTAACAAATTATTTCTTAAGACTTCTTCTTGATCTTGAGTCTTTGTCCGGGAGATATCTTTCTTACATCGTTGATATTGTTCAGCTTCATGATACTTTCATTAGTTACGCCGCTGAACTTTTTTGCTATTGACCACAGATTATCCCCGCGTCGTACAGTATAATAGATGTACGAATCATCCTCAGGCT
>JAOZOF010000259.1:0-2080 GCA_029933425.1 Marinilabiliaceae bacterium | reverse complement strand
AAATATTTTGTACGGTTATAGTTATACACCGAATCTTCAACAGCAACAAAATCGGTTACGTAATTGAATCCGAGTCTTAACGGATAAGCCTTCTTTCCCGCAGGTATAACATCGCGACGATATTGCGGGTTAAGGTCTCTCAGGTAATCAATGTTTATGTGCATCAGCTCCGACACCTGTTTGAAATGCAACGGTTTTGTAACCATAATGGTATCCGTACTCCTTGGAAGATCTGATGGTATGGGATAAAGATGATGCTCTTCGGGGTATGTCAGAGTGTATGCGGCAGCAATGAATGCAGGCACATATCCTCTCGTTTCCCGCGGAAGATAGTAATAGATCTTCCAGAAATCCTTGTGACCACCCGCACGACGGATCGCCTTGTTCACGTTCCCCGGTCCGCAGTTGTATGCAGCAATCACCAACAACCAGTCATCATAGATCTTATGCAGATCTTCCAGAAAACGAACCGCTGCTTTGGTTGATTTTACAGGATCACGTCTTTCGTCGATAAACGAATTTATCTCCAGCCCGTAACGTTTTCCCGTGTAATACATGAACTGCCATAATCCGGAAGCTCCGGCCCTGCTGAATGCCCTTGGGTTCAATGCAGATTCGATCACAGGCAGATATTTCAGCTCCAGAGGCATGTTTGCCGCGTCAAGCTCAGCCTCGAACAAAGGAAAGTAGTAATCCTTCAGTCCCAGCATTCCCTGAACAAGGTCACGTTTCTTAATTGTGTAAAGTTCAATGTACGACCTTACCTTTTTATTGAACACAAACGTTATGGGAGACTCTATATCCGCAAGACGCTGCATGTAAACCGAATCAGGCAGACGCTTAAACACGGAATCATTTAAAGCCGGAATTGTATCAAGAACCAGGTCCGTCGCTGTTTTGCCGACATACCAAAGATTAACAAGACTATCAAGATTCCCTATCATTGTCGGCGGGGGCATTATCGTACTGTCAAGCATCAGGGTATCTGCCTTCAGACCCGCCTTCAGGTCCACACTGTCCCTGTCCTGGACATTCGCACTGAGTCCGATGACTCCCACCACTAAAAAAACTACCACTAAAAATTTCTTTATCATCACTATATCTTCTTCACTAAAAATTAATACTCAACTTAACTCCTCCCCCCGACTTCGAATAAACCGACGGGTAAGGATCCACTATAACCGGATTTATATTCAACGAAAGATCATCACTAATGTCGAACGAACTCAAATGTGCATCCACACTTGCATCCATCAGATTCAGCACATACAAAACAGCCATTCCGATAAAACTAAGATCCCTGTATCTTCGATAATAATCCTTCTTATTTCCTAAAGCTGTTTGAAACCAGGTTGCATTCTGGGGATTTTCAAGGTCCTCCTCTGTCCATGTTGGAGGAAGAAATTTAAGATAACTTTTATTATTCGGATCCTGAATTATAAAATCGCGATATGCCGCTTTATAATCTCTGTAATATTTTGTGTTAAACCCGATCGCATATCCCAAAGCTCCTATTCCCCCGTACAGTATGGGTAACTTCCAGTATTTTCTGTTGTATATCTGCCCCATACCCGGAAATACAGCCGAAAGGAATGTTGCCTTGTCCGGCGATAATACCCGCTTTTTCTTTGCTTTTTTTTTCACAGCAACCGTATCAACAGGCATTTTCAATGTGTCTTGTTGTGAGAATATGTTATTTGAGGCTAAGAGCCAACAAAACATAAACAGGAACAATAATCTATTACCTTTTCGCCTCAACACAATATCTTCAATGCAACAATTACTTTTTCGCCTTATCCAGAATATTGATGATCTTCTCAAGCTCATCATCGGAACTGAACGGAATAACTATCTTCCCTTTACCGTCATCAGTACGGTTAAATTGTATTTTTGTTTTAAAAAGATCGGATAACTGTTGTTTCAACTCTACGTAATCGCCCGAGATGGAAACTTTATTGTTCTTTTTACCGGGTTCTTTATCTCCTACATTCAGTTTCTTTACTTCCTGCTCAACTCTCCTTACCGAATAATCCTCATTGATGATCTTCTCATACATGCTTATCTGTACTTTGGGATCTTC
>JAOZOF010000258.1 GCA_029933425.1 Marinilabiliaceae bacterium | reverse complement strand
GATAAGTATCGTTCCGTCACGATCGATGAAAAGTATTTTCTTTTTTGATGTCATATCTTTTGTGTTTTACCTTCCTGATCCCGTGCAAAGGGGAAAAGGAGGGAAATCAATTGATTTTAATTTATTGTTTTAAGCGCTTCAATTAACCGGTCATTCTCTTCAGGAGTTCCAATGGTGATACGCAAACAGCCTTCGCACATGGCCACTTTGGAACGGTCACGAATTATCAGTTTCTTTTCCACCAGACGATCATAGATCATTTCCGGATCATCAACCACAACAAGCAAAAAGTTGGCATCCGAAGGATAGATCTTTTTTATCAGAGAGTTTTCGGAAAGAGCTTTTTTCAGTCTCTCTTTCTCCTCCAGTATCACTTTTACCCACTTGTTTTTTCTTTCCTCGTTTTGAAGCAGTTCAAGAGCCTTTTCTTGCGTAAGGATATTCACATTGTACGGATACTTTATCATACTTAAAACTTCAATTATCTCTTTCGAGGCAAATGCCATTCCAAGACGGATAGCTGCCACACCCCATGCTTTTGAGAATGTTTGAAGGATGACGAGGTTAGGATAATTCTCTGTTTCTTTCAAAAGTGATTTTTCCGGTGCGAAATCGATGTAGGCCTCATCAACAACCACTATGCCGCTGAATTTTGTGATCACTTTTATCATATCATCTTCGTCGAAAGCATTGGCCGTGGGGTTGTTCGGTGAACAGATGAATATCATCTTTGTATTATCGTCTGCGGTATTCAGGAGCCCGTCAACATCGAGACTGAAATCGGGTTTCAGTAATGCCTTTTTAACCTTTATATCGTTGATGTCGGCAGCAACCTGATACATACCGTAAGTCGGGTCTATCGACACCACATTGTCTTTTCCCGGAACACAAAAGGCACGAAAAAGCAGATCGATAGCTTCATCACTGCCGTTGCCGAGAAAGATGTTTCCGGGATCGATGCCTTTGATCTCTGCGATTTTCTTTTTCAGTTTCCTTTGGTACGGATCAGGGTAGCGGTTGTACGGGGCATTGAACGGATTCTCATTTGCATCAAAGAACAATGCCTCTGAACCGCTGTATTCATCGCGTGCAGAGGAGTAGGGCTTAAGCGATGCTATGTTGGGACGCAGAAGTTGTTGCAGCCCTCGCCATCCTTCCTGAAAGGGGTAAGAATTCATGTCTTTATTTGAAGATTGTATCATTCAGGTATACTTTTATATTATGTTTTTGTAGGAACACACGGCCGTGTGTTCCTACAATTTAATTTTTCCCGCAGGAGAAAGGTCTCTCTACCTTTGCAACCTTAAAGCCACGGCATTTTTATGTGCAACAAGATGTTCGGCAGCTGCCATTGTTTCAATTATCGGACCCAGTTTCTCAAGTCCCTCTTTTGATATTTTCTGATATGTTATCTTTTTCACAAAGCTGTCGAGATTCACCCCGCTGTATGCTGTGGCATACCCGTTAGTGGGCAGGGTATGATTTGTTCCCGATGCATAATCCCCTGCACTTTCAGGTGTGTAGTTGCCAAGGAATATGGATCCTGCATGAACTATCCTTTCCGCTATTGCCTCGTCATTTTTCATGGAGATGATGAGGTGTTCGGGTGCATACAGGTTAGTCAGTTCTACCATCTCATCTGCATCTTTCAGTAAAATAAGACGGCTGTTTGCAAGGGCTTTTTCGGCGATGTTTTTTCTGGGAAGTTTTGAAAGCTGTACCCCGACTTCCTTTTCCACATCACTCAACAACTTTTCACTGTCGGTAACGAAAAGCACCTGACTGTCGGGGCCGTGTTCTGCCTGCGATAACAGGTCGGCAGCTACGAAAGCCGGTTCTGCACTGTCGTCGGCCATGACCAGTACCTCGGACGGACCGGCAGGCATGTCGATGGCAACATCTTTCAGGCTTACAAGTTGCTTGGCTGCTGTCACGAACTGATTGCCCGGCCCGAATATCTTAAATACCTTAGGGATGCTTTCTGTTCCGTATGCCATTGCGCCTATCGCCTGAATGCCACCTGCTTTGAAGATCTTTGTTACTCCCACAAGTGAGGCGGTGTAAAGTATTGCAGGATCGATGCTTCCGTCTTTACCCGGAGGTGTGCAGAGAATAACCTCGGAACAACCGGCGATCTTTGCAGGCACAGCGAGCATCAGTACTGTTGAAAACAGTGGCGCTGAACCACCGGGAATGTAAAGTCCAATCTTTTCTATTGGTACACTCTTCTGCCAGCATTTAACCCCCGGCATGGTTTCAAGCATTCTGACACCTTCCTTTTGTAAAGCATGAAAGCTTTCGATGTTTTTCCGTGCAGTTTCAATGGCATCTTTTAATTCTTTCGAAACCTGTTTCCCGGCCGCTCTGATCTCATCTTCCGTAACCTGAAGATCGCCAAGTTCTATGCCGTCGAACATTTTCGTGAAACGTCTTACGGCAGTATCTCCATTCTTTCGTACGTCATCGAGTACTGTTCTTGCAGTATCGAAAAGTTCCGTGATATCATTTTCCGGTCGCTTCAACAGCTCCGGCCATTCTGTTCTTTGTGGATATCTTATTGTGTTCATTTTATTGAGTATTTGATAAATTGATGAATTGATGAATTGTTCTTGTCGATTACTCAGTTACTCAATTCATCAATTACTCATCCCTTAAAGTATCATTTTCTCGATAGGAATTATCAGAATTCCCTGGGCCCCGTTCTCTTTGAGTTTGCCTATTACTTCCCAGAACTCACTTTCACTAATTACAGAGTGAATTGAACTCCACTCTTTGTCGGCAAGAGGAAGTACCGTGGGGCTTTTCATTCCCGGCAGAATTTTAACTATTTCATCAACTTTATCGTTCGGGGCATTTAAAAGAACGTATTTGCTTGAGTTGGCAGTCTGAACAGCATTTATCCGGAAGATGAGTTCATCCAGTAAAGCCTGTTTCTCAGGCTCCATATCCTTTTTAGCTATCAGCACCGCCTCTGACTTCATTGCCACATCAACCTCTTTCAGGCGGTTTGCAACAAGGGTACTTCCCGATGATACAATGTCGAAGATTGCATCGGCAAGACCTATTCCCGGAGCTATCTCGACCGAACCTGCAATTTCGTGAATATCGGCATTAATGCCATTCTCATAGAAATACTTTTTCAGGATATTAGGATAAGATGTTGCCACCTTTTTACCGTTGAACCATTCCAGGCCGGGATAGTCCTGAGCCTTGGGGACAGCCAGGGATAAACGGCATTTGCCGAATCCGAGTTTACGGGCTACATCCAACTCGTACCCTTTCTCGTACATTTCGTTCTCACCCACAACACCGATGTCGGCCACTCCGTCAGCCACGGTTTGCGGGATGTCGTCATCCCTGAGGAACAATACCTCGATGGGAAATGAAGGAGATGATGCCACGAGTTTTCCGCTTCCCACATTGAACTTTATCCCTGCTTCTTTAAACAGTTTCATCGAGTCTTCGTTCAACCGACCCTTTTTTTGTAATGCAATTCTGATTTTTGTTTTCATATTTTTCAAATAACACAGAGTCACTGAGACACAGAGATTTTCTCTCTTTAACATCTTTATTTCTCTGTTTTTTCAACTTTTACTTCATTAAACCCGTCTTATGCAGTAGGAGCTATAAAATAGCGAACTACCTGCATTTAGTAAGGGTTAACCCCGATTTAGAAATACACCATTTTGGTTATTGACCAAAATGGATGTAGTTCTTTTTCGCTATGCAATAGAAAACTATTGTCAGTTTTTATTGCATAGTTTGGGTTAAAACAAAAAAGGCTCACCATCAGGTAAGCCCATTTAAATATATCTTTTAAGACAATACTTCACCGGCCTACCGCAAAAGCAGGATATGATGATGGTGATTGTTATGTCTTTTTATTGTCATGTTCTCTTGTAATTCGTAAGCAAAAATAGAATACAATATTATAAATACCAAATAAAAGTCGAAATTTAATATGAAATCGAAATTTGTAAGGTCTTGAATCCTGTTACGACTAACATAGTACAACAAAACAAATTCATAATGAAGTTTCTTATCTTTCTTACAATAATTGTATTTGCAGCAGGTGAAATAAACGGGCAAAAAATAAAAGATGCTAAGGGCCTTAAGGTTGGCTTTTCTGCTCCCGTGTTTAATGCGATTGACTCGAATGAAAATATTTTTGATCTGGAAGATGCGTTGACAGAAGGTCCGGTAGTTCTTATCTTTTATCGTGGTTTCTGGTGTCCTGTTTGTAACAAGCATCTCAGCGAGTTTCAGGATAGTCTTAAGATGATCGAAGATGCCGGAGCTAAAGTTATTGCTGTTTCACCTGAGAAGCCGGAATATCTTAACAAAATGGCAGAAAAAACCGGAGCTGAATTTACTCTGCTTTACGATGATGGTTATAAAATAGCTACTGCCTATAATGTAAATTTTATGCCGGGTACCGCTGATAAACTTATTTACAATTTTGCATTAGGAGCCAAGCTAAAGTCCACTCATTCCGACAGATCACAGCAATTACCTATTCCTGCAACATACGTTATCAGTTCCCGGGGCAGGATCATCTGGCGGCATTTTGATCCTGATTATCATAAAAGAGCTTCGGTAAGGGATATCATAAACGCTTTGAACGAATAGAAAAAGTTTGGTAATACATATTGCATAATATTTTGAAACTATGTTGCTTTGAGTTAATTTAGTGACAAATTAAAATGACATGCAGATAAAAAAGCATATTCCTAATTTTCTTACCAGCCTGAATCTCGTCTGTGGATCATTGTCTGTATTCTTTGCACTGAACGGATATGTAGACTGGGCGATCTTACTGATTTTCCTTGGAGCTGTTTTTGATTTCTCAGACGGTTTTGCGGCAAGAGGATTAAAGGCATACAGCGAAATGGGTAAAGAACTGGACTCACTTGCCGACCTCATCAGTTTCGGAATGGCACCTGCAGCTATTTATTCCACACTCATGAAATTTTTGATAACCGGCAGTGTTTTTACTGAATATATAGAACTGCAAAGCAGTGACAAAGCTTTAATTCTTATCCCTTTTGTACTAGTCGTATTTTCAGGGCTTCGTCTGGCAAAGTTTAATATCGACACCCGACAAACAGAAAATTTCCTCGGCCTCACCACAACTGCAACAGGAATATTTACTGCCTCCTTTGCTTTCATGGTGATCACCAGGCCGGAATTGTTCAGATGGCTGAACCCATACATCATCATTACAATGATAATATTTTTCAGTATTATGCT
>JAOZOF010000497.1 GCA_029933425.1 Marinilabiliaceae bacterium | reverse complement strand
CTGAAACGGGGTGGTACGCTAAGCAGGCTTTTATTGCCTAATTTGTATGCTTTGTCAATCTTATCGTTAAAGATGTATTTCCGTATCTTTGGCAGATCTCTCAGGGCATCAGGATTGTTGTTGTCGAATCTGTAGCCTGCCCATAGGCTCTCTTCGTTAAACTGAATATGTCCGTCGCCATAATCCATTGCTCCAAGCCGTCCGTTTCCTGTAGGTAAAGCATCATCCCATACTTCAGCCGGATGATCATACCATAAACGATATATTTTTGTTTGCTTGTCTTTTTGTGAACAAGAAATAGAAGATAAAATAAAAACAGATAAAACGAAAATAGTTATGGTTCTCATTCTTAATATTTTACTAGATAAAACAATAAGTGCTGTTATATTTTGTCACATTATCTTACAGAAGTGACTTTGATCGTCCATGCATATTTTGAAGGAGGATTATTCCTAGTATCTTCAGGTATTGATACCACAAAACCGTCTCCGTCAGCTTTCCATTTTAATTTCTTTGAATAACCAAGCAATGTTACTTTAGCTCTTTTAGCAGGTTTGTGCGATGTTATTTTTATTTCAGCCGGCATTTTGTTTTCACCTTTTTTTGCCAGATAAATGAAGTAAACAGTACCGTCAGCCTGTTTGGTCATACAAATGTTATTTTCCTTGTAGGGTTCAATAGGTTTGCTGTTGTATATTGCTTCACTGTTAACTTTCATCCAGTCACCAAACTCTTTCAGAAGGTCGTAAGCACCCTGCTGCCATGTTCCGTCAGGACCGGGAGCGATATTCAGGAGCAGATTACCGCCTTTGGCAACAACATCAACAAGCATTTGAATGCCTTCACGTCCGCTCATGTACTTTGCATTAGGAGTGTATGACCAACCGCCTCCTGATATGATGCACGATTCCCATGGATAGGGGAGAGTTTTGTCAGGCACTCTGTTCTCAGGAGTAAGATAATTCTGATTTATTCCGTGAACAGCTCTGTCAACCACTATCAGTCCGGGTTGTTTCTCACGCATCTTTTTCACTATTTCATCCATATGGATATCCTGACTGACTATTTTATGCTTCAGAAACCCTGTTTTGGTCTCTTTAACCTGTTTGTCGTACCAGCTCGTAATTGCACTTTTCGATTCTTTGGCAACCCAGCCACCATCGAGCCAAATGATATCCATGTGGCCGTAATCGGTCATAAGTTCCAGCATTTGATTGTGGGTGAATTCTACATACTTTGCCCATTTGTCAGGATACTCTGCCGGGTCGTAGTTAACATTCCGGTCGAGAGGAGGGAAGTACGGGTCCCAATAGTACGGGCAATGCCAGTCGGGCTTT
>JAOZOF010000496.1 GCA_029933425.1 Marinilabiliaceae bacterium | reverse complement strand
AATAGTCAATATAGTTTAAATTAAAATCTAAATGCTTACAAACAATACTAAAAATAAATAACATTTATAAACACACCTAAAAACTCAGAAATGACAGACTGAACACTCCTGAGGTTTTTAAATATTAATGCATAAGCTTTTTTAAAAAAATATTATTTTAATAATTCTTCAACCTTTTCCACAAGTTTCACGAAATCTTCTTCGCTGAAGCCTATCTCAGCATAAGCGATCTTACCATTCCTATCCACAACATACATTGTAGGATAGCCATTGACCTTGTACATGATATCGACATCGGGAGTAGCAAGAATAATGTCGTAACTGATTTCACGTTTACTAAGAAAGTTGTCCAGCAGTTTTTTGCTTCTCGGCTGATTGTCCACAGAGTTAAGCCCGATCACTTTCAGACCTTTATCTTTATACTTTCTGTAAAGTTTATCGAGCGAGGGCATAGCCTTTACGCACGGATGACAGTGCGTGTACCAGAAATCGACGATTATCACATTCTTACCGATAAAATCTTTCAGTTCGAAAAACTTTTCATTTGAATAATATTTAGCTTTGAACAGAGGAGCAGCATCACCGACATGCAGCATCTTTTCAAGGCGTGACAAATTACCATCGGCTCCGTTAACTTCAACAGGATTTTCGGCAAGCACCTGCTTTTGCCTATCTTTAAGTTTATTTATATCAACACTGTTTTCCCGGAAACCGGAAAAATCTATTTCATCATAATAAACGTAATCCATTGTTTTCAAGGTAAACATTGACCATTCAGGACTGTAAGTATCTTTATCGACAATAAAAGAATAATGTTTACTTGTACCCTTGGCATTCACGGGAAAATCAACATTGATAAGCAAACTTTCCTTCCCGTTGAATAATGTATCCTTAAAAAAAACTTTGTTGTTCTTATCTTTTAATATTCCCTCAAGAACATCCGGTTTCAGGAAATAATCGATCCAGTCGGTTTCGTTGATGAAAGACTCATTGAAGTCCGGGTATAGAATAGAGGTATTTTTAGGCGGAATGGCAAGATAGAAATCTCCTCTTTCGTACATCATGTTGTAGGGACGGTAGTTGTTGTCAACCCAGACATAACCGCCTTTCACAGTATCCTGAGCATCACGTACAGCCCAAACTTCGTAAGGAGTCACGGTAGTATCAGGCTCATTGGAGTAATAAGCTTTTTCAACTGCCTTAAAATGTATGGAGTTTGACGACTTCAGTTTATTTACAATTCCTGAAACGCTATCTTCAGGCTTCTGGCTGCAGCCCCAAATGAATGAAAAGACAACAGCAAAGATCAATAGTTTTCTCATTTATCTATTTTATAATTA
>JAOZOF010000495.1 GCA_029933425.1 Marinilabiliaceae bacterium | reverse complement strand
CCGGTAATTTCAATAGGAGAACCACTTTGTTGAAGGTAGTTCCAATCCCGGACATTAATATCTTCATCTGTAAAAGTACGGATGATCAGCGACTCTCCCGGTTGGAGTTGAAGATAGATCTCCTGACTGTCGCCGTTCTGCCTCATGGCCGCCTTGCCCTTTTTGTCTTCAAACCGTGGATCGTACAGCATCGCCGAAATGAACCTCACACTAAGAGGGATCCAGGCATCGACAGCATTTCCGGTAAGGTTTGTTACAAAGTAGAAATACCCATTTTTGTTTGAACGCCTGACGAACTGTAATCCATGATCAGCAAGCTTTTCGGGTTTTACATCACAAGAGGACAAAGCATTCGAAAGGTTTCCCCCCAAAAAGAAAGTCCCGTTCTGAACATGAGCTTTTTTCAGTCCGTCAATTCCCGAGCCAACAAAATCCAACTCTGACTCCGATCTTTTCAACTCCTCTCTTCTTCCAGCAAGATCGTTAAACCCAGGAACATCGTATGGCAAATCTCTGTTAAATATGACAGTCCCTCCCTCCGAGGCAATGCGATTCAGTTCATCCCATGTGCTCAACGGGATATACTTTGTTTCAGGTACAACTATGGTTTTGTATGAGTTTCCGTGAGTAGAAAGCTTTCCGTCCTTAAACGTCACATCTTTTAATTGATCATCCGAGATATAGTCAAAACTGTATCCTTTTTCATCAAGAAATGCAGCTACTTCTCCGATATCAAAATCCATAAACCAGTCAATATCATGAACTGTCATATTTTTTACAAGATTATCGGGAAACGAGTGATAAACCTCCTCCACAGGCCAGTACAGCAGAATGTCATTAGCAGGCTTTCCCGACTGCAACACCGCCTGACATCGTGCAACGTAACTGTTCAACTGTGGGAAATCCTGCCAGAAAGAGTTCTCTTTTTCAAAATGTGTAGATGCATAAAATATCCACCCAGGCCATTCGGCATCCTCAGGCGAATAGGCATTTCCGTGATAAAAAATATGGTTGATACCCGAAACAAACAGCTCGTCAACCTCAGGTTTCACCTGCGACAGTGCTGTTTTGTAATGATCACGAAGCCAGGTTCCGGTCTCGGAAGAAACAAGGTTTTTCCCGGTAACATGGGCTGCCGAAGAGGCAAATTTAAGTATCAGGGGATTGGGCGGTTCACTCGTCGAATTGTTCTCTTTTTTAAACCTGAAACCGGGGATATCAAACTTACGGGCACCGAAAGTCTCTGTTTCGGGTATGTCGGCAGCGGCATAAAGATCAAGCAGGTTACCGGGAGCACCGTGTGCCTGATTTCGCGTGATCCAACCATGTTTGTGCGACCAGT
>JAOZOF010000257.1:3623-5283 GCA_029933425.1 Marinilabiliaceae bacterium | reverse complement strand
CGTTAGTCCCTTGTTGTAAAGACCCTAAGGGGAAAGAGTTCCGTAGGAACGACACAGCGGCATCTTCCCTGGTTTTCCTCACCCCCTCTTATCCCTCCCGAAATTCTTCGGGACAGGCTCTCTCCCCGAGCCTGCCTGGCGTCAGACAGGGAGAGAGGGAAGCTTGTAAGTCTTTGGTTTGCAAGCCTTCTCCTTTAAAGGGGTGAGGCCGCACCTACTCCAGCACCTTCAGCCCCTCCTGCAGGTATGTAACCACATCCCACGGATGATAACCGGAAAATGACTGACTGCGCTCATGTCCGAGGCGGACAATGATGACGTTCTTTTCAGGCACCACAATAACATACTGACCAAAGAACCCCCGCATATACGGGTAGTTTTTACCGTTGTGTTTCAGTATCCAGAATTGATAACCGTAAAAATCCACCGGACGGTTGTTTCTGTCGATAAGGTAACTGGCCGGAGAGGTTGCCGCTGTTATGTAATCTTCAGACACCAGCTGCCTGTCCCCTATCCTACCCTTGTTCAGAACAAGCTTGCCGAATCGTGCAAAATCGAGGGCATTACTGTTGAAACAGCAAAATGCCTTCTCCGTGCCGTTTTTCCTGTCGAGAGACCACAAAGCGTCGTGTTCGGCCCCGAGCGGCTGCCAAAGCTTTTTATCAGCATATTCGCTCAGGTTCTTGCCGGTAGCACTGCTGACGATCAGACCTAAAAGCTCTGAATCACCGCTTCTGTAAACGAACTTTTTACCGGGATCATTGATTATCTTCACCTCTTTTGCAAGTCCGGGAAGGTCATCGCCGTAATACGACCTGGTGGGGAAGCCGCTTAGTTTTTTGTTATGCTCGTTCCAGTTGCTTCCGGAGCTCATTGTTAGAAGGTCTTTTATCTTTAATTCCCTGTCTTTGCCTTCATCCATGTACGGCAGGTATTTGTACACAGGGTCATCAACAGAGCCTATCTTTCCATCGTCGATCGCTGCACCGATAAGCAATGACACAATGCTTTTGGCCATTGAGAACGAGCTTGAGTACGAATCACGTCCGTATCCTTCCCAATACTTCTCAAACAGAATGCTGTCGTTTTGTATTATCACAAATGCAACCGACTTGTATTGTTCAAGAGTATCAGACAATGTTTTGGTAAGAGATATTTTGTTGTAATCCTTTGCCTCCGGCCACGGCACAGGAGCAGGTGATGCCTTAACCACCCGGTAGTTGAATATCTCCCAGTCTTCAATTCCGGGATACTGGTAAATTACGGCGTTTTTTATGTGTGCGGGCAGAGCAAGCCAAGCAACGAACATTCCTATCACCAGTACCGCAGCAACTTTAAAGATCCTGCTCAGAATTCTGTTTTTACTCATTTTTCATAGTTTAGGTTCAACGCCTAAAAGTAGTAAAAAAGATCCTTGACATTAAAGTTTTTTGGACTTTTAATTGGGAAAAGTATAGAAATGGTTTTTTACCGTTTAAAAGGTTTTTATTTCATTCCGACCTCACCTCATCCTCTAACCCCTTCTCCTCTCAGGAGAAGGGGAATATCAAAATACAATAGCGACTGCTCCCTCTCCTTGCAGGAGAGGGCAGGGGTGAGGTATAGAATTGAGGGCGTCACTTCGAGTGAAACCGTCAATAAATTCAACTAAACCTTAAAC
>JAOZOF010000257.1:1940-3523 GCA_029933425.1 Marinilabiliaceae bacterium | reverse complement strand
AATTGAGGGCGTCACTTCGAGTGAAACCGTCAATAAATTCAACTAAACCTTAAACTTCTTTTTTAACGGTAAAAACCGTCCCACTTCATTTATGTACTTTTTGTAGAGTGGATATTTTTCTGCAGATATTTCTTCGCTGAGATCAGAACTTGATTTGAATAGCATAACAAGCAGCAGTGCTCCTGTAATTGACCAGTTGACCCACAATCCTGTTGCAATAACAGAAAAGAAATAGAAAAGTATCCATATCCCCTGTTCAGCAGCATAGTTGGGATGACGCATATAAGCCCACAATCCGGTATGGGTAAATCCTGTTTTATGAAATGCATCAACATTACCTGTTTTTATCTGCCGGTATTTCTCCTTCTGATAATTAAATTGTTGTTGGTCGGCAATGTATTCAATAACTATCAGTGCTAAAATCATAACAGCTAAAAGGTAATCGTACATACTCAACGGCTTATTGCTGCCCATTGCTTTCAGTGCCGGAAGTGAGAACAATAATATCAGACTCATTTGATATATTGAAATGAAAAACAGGTTAAAAATCACCCATTTCCATTTCTTCCGGAACTCCGGTTTTGCCCTGACAACTGACCATCTGTAATCTTCTTCCCCGGTCCAGAATTTCCACGAATACCCGCCTCTTCTGGAGAAATTATATGTAAGACGGACAGACCATACTGTAACTAACAGTGCCATTAAAAGAATACGAGGCTCAAGATCTGAGTAATATGCAATGATCCAGACATAAGGAACAGGCATTATACTCCAGAGTTTATCGACCTGACTGTAATTATTTGTTATTGAACTAACAATAAAAGTAAGTGCTGTTACAATCGCAAAAACATACAAAAGTGTATGTAGTGCAGTTAATTGTAATTCATTTAAAGGTACATCAAACTTAAATGTAATAAACGGTACGACTATTAATGTAAATATTAAAAAAATGGTTGATCTCCACATAATTATTTTTTGGATGTTTGTAATGATAAGGTTTTACTTGTTCACAAATATAATGAAATGGAACTACTGACCGGAAATAATCTATTTAATCAGTCTCAGTGCCTCCCTGCGACTAAGATTGGATAAATCTGTTTTACTTACAAATTCCGCAACCCAAACAGGGTCGGTTTTGCTGTAATTCCGCAAAGCCCAGCCAATTGCTTTGTTTATGAAAAACTCGTCAGAACCTGTCAGGGAATTTATGGTGTAAGCAAGAAGTTCAACATCCGTTTTATCCTTGTAATTCAACTGAAAGAGGACTGCCGACCTTTGCAGCCACATATTTCCTGAGACAAGCCATTTGTCAACATACTCTTTCCGCCTCTCCGGAAACATAAGGAAATATCCACCCATCAGTCTGCCGGCAACCATATCAACAGTATCCCACCACGATCTGTTCACAACCATAAACTCCATCAGCTCTATATCCTTCTCAGCTATCTGCTTTTTGTATTTCCAGAACAGCTCCATGGCAAAATACTGAAACTCACGCTCAGGTTTGTCCCACAACTCCTTAACTATTTTTTCAAGTTCCTGTTTGGAAGGTAATCTGTCTTTAGCAAAAAACAGCTTCTGAA
>JAOZOF010000257.1:0-1840 GCA_029933425.1 Marinilabiliaceae bacterium | reverse complement strand
CAAGGCATTTCCCGTTAAAAGCAGGTCTCTTTTTGCTTTTGAAAGATATCAGACAGGTAGGGTCACCATTGCCGGTGGCAATTATCTCACCTTCGCCTTCAAGTGTGAATGAAAGGTTGTTGTTGGCAGTCGGCACAAAACGACCTTTGCTGTCAAGAAGATCAACGGTCACGAAACAAAGCTCGTTTTCGCCATTCACAGGATAAACCTCTTTTGTAAGCTTTATTGATTTTGCCTTGCCTGTTGTTTCCACCTCATCGGTTGCCCACTCTTTACCGTCCTTGTATGCAACCACCTTCAAAGTACCGGACTCATACTTCACATCATCCCATATCAGTCGGTAATCGTATTCGCCCTTCTTTTTCCGGCCGAGACTTTTACCGTTCAGGAACAGTTCAGCCTCATCACCCGATGTGTAAACATGAACGGGAGTCACTTTACCTTTCCTGTGCGGCCAGTTCCAGTGCGGAAGGATATGAGCCATCGGAAGATCCGGGCGCCAGTGTGCCTGATAGTTGTAAAAACGGTCTTTTTTAAATCCGCACAAGTCCATTATTCCGAAATAGCTGCTTCGTGAAGGAACCTCTATCTTTCCCAGTTCCTCAAGCTCTTTCCTGAGTCTGGCTTTCAGCTTCGGGTCCTGATAGTTCAGCAGGTTGGTCATATCCTTGTTGTAAGGCGTCGGCTCTCCGATGTAATCGAAACCTGTCCATACAAATTCACCGTACACAGCCGGAAATTTTGCCAGTTGCTCAAACTGCATGTCGGGAGTGCATCCCCAACCGGGATAGGTGTTGTCGTACGAAGTGACCTGAAAATCATCCTGTATCTCTCTTTGCTTATTTATGCTCTCAAATTTCACCGGAAAAAAATACTCTCCTCTGCTCGAAATACAGCTGCTCGTTTCACTTGCAATCATTCCGCGATTCCTGTTATCGGGGAAATCAAGTATCTTTTTATAAGCCCTGAGATTATAATTCAATCCAAAAACATCAGAGCCCTTCTCAAATCCGTTTGTGCCTGAAATCGATCTGTTACAACCAAAACTTACAGGACGGGTAGAATCAAACTCCTTGACTATGTTGTAAAGAGCATACCCGAGATAGTTATTACGTTGATCGGGCACCTCATTCCCGGTTGACCATAACACTACAGACGGATGGTTACGGTCACGTTTAACCAGAGCTTTCAGGTCTTCGAAGTTCCACGCATCAAAGTCCCGATTGTAATCATTTTTACGCTTTCCTTTACGCCATGCATCAAACGCCTCGTCCATGACCACAAAACCCATCTTATCACAAAGATCAAGCAGTTGCGGGTCAGGAGGATTGTGGCTTGTACGGACTGCATTGGCACCCATCTCTTTCAGTTTCACAAGCTGACGTTTTGCTGCCTCCGCATAGAATGCACTTCCCAAAGGTCCGAGGTCGTGATGATTACACACACCTTTTATCTGGACCCTTTTGCCGTTCAGATAGAAACCGTCGCGGGGTGTAAATTCGATCTTCCTGATCCCGAACGGCTGAAAATATCTGTCGACAACATCATCGTCCTGAACAACAGAAACCTCAACCCCGTACCTGTTTGACTCTTCTATCGACCACAACTCCGGATCCTCAACAACAGCATCAAAACGGAAGGTATGCTCCCCGTTAGCAGGAATTAAAACAGTTACCGGCTTTGCCGAGTATGAAGTTTCACTTCTCTTATCGTTAATGTCGAGCTTAAAGAATTTCAGCTCCACCTCTACAGTCTGCGCTTCCGGCAAACTGTTCAGCACATCTGTCTGAACGCTCACATGAGCTTTCTTCTCGTCAAAATCGGGAGTTGTAACATACAC
>JAOZOF010000256.1:4159-5317 GCA_029933425.1 Marinilabiliaceae bacterium | reverse complement strand
GGGTTAACCCTTACTAGATGCAGGCCTGCCCGACTGGTCAGGCGGGTAGTTCGCTATTTCATAGCTCCTACTGCATAAGTCGGGTTGAATGTACTTCGCTACGCTTCGTACGATTCAATGTCTGACTACCGAATAAAGACCTTCGTTCGTCCGGAGTATAACGTAGGACAACGAAGCATCGAAAGGCAGATTACAAATCAGCACCAACAGGACAATACCTTCAAAAAACATAAGAAATAACATTCATTAGCGATAATTCGTTAAATTCGCGGTTAAAAGATTTTGACGGATGAAAAAGAACATTGCAATCATATACGGAGGCTATTCATCTGAAATAATTATTTCAGAGAAGAGCATGAAAGGCATTCAGTCATTCATCGATAAAAACAGATACAAAGCCTACCCTTTACTAATTAAGGATAATAACTGGAAAGTAATAACGAACGAACACTCTTATCCTGTTGACAAGAATGATCTTTCTTTTGAGCTTGATGGAGAAAAAATAACTTTCGATTGTGCCTACATCACTATTCACGGCACACCCGGTGAGAATGGGGTTTTGCAGGGATATCTTGAGATGCTCAATATTCCCCACACCACATGTGACGTTCTTCCTTCATCTCTCACCTTTAACAAATTCACATGCAATACCTACCTTAAAGGATTCGGCGTTGCTGTTGCCGATTCCGTCCTTATCCGTAAAGGAAATCAATATGATACAGCCGCCATTGTTGAGAAATTAGGACTTCCGTGTTTTGTTAAGCCCAATGCAGGAGGATCAAGTTTCGGGATATCGAAAGTAAAAAAGGCTGAAGATGTTGCACCTGCCATCGAAAAGGCCTTTGAAGAGAGTGACGAGGTTATCATCGAAGAACTGCTGGAAGGCCGGGAACTTACCTGCGGACTTTACAAAACATCGAAGGGAGAGAATGTTTTTCCGGTAACCGAAGTGATCAGCAAAAACGACTTTTTTGATTTCGAAGCAAAGTACAACGCCGAAAAGGCTGATGAGATCACTCCTGCCCCTATCCCCGATGACATCAGGAACAGGATACAAAAAATATCATCAATGATCTATGATATCCTAGGCTGTAAAGGAATAATCAGGATAGATTACATCTACTCAAAAGATAAAATATACATGCTTGAGGTGAACAC
>JAOZOF010000256.1:0-4059 GCA_029933425.1 Marinilabiliaceae bacterium | reverse complement strand
CTTTCGGGACGTGGCCCTACCAACGACATCTGTCCCAATAACACATTCACAAGCTGTGGCAGTTCATCCAGCCTCCAACGCCTGAGCCATCTCCCGGCTGTCGTTATCCTTTTATCATTATCCGATGACAGAGCCGGCCCTCCCTTTTCGGCATCAACATACATGGTCCTGAACTTGAACATCTTGAAAGGCACTCCGTTTTTTCCAATGCGTTCCTGAGCAAATATCACCGGCCCGGGAGAACTTTCCCTGATCTTGTAAACTATAAAAGGCAGAGCAGGCAGCATGATCAGAATACCTGTGATAGAGAACAGGACATCAATAAACCTTTTCACCATACATTGAATCAAAGGCAGACCCTGGCTGTGAATAACAACAAAAGGCGGAGCATCAATATCACTTATCCTAACCTGTCCCTTAAGAATATCGGTGAGTTCACCGGGTATGTTCAGAATGATATTATATTTTTTACAAAAGGTAACAATGTCACGAATAGTATTGAAATCATTGTCCGGATCAATAAATATCACTTCATCGATCTTTCCTTCCGAAGCAATATCGTTCAACTCCGCAAATGATCGGATCCGCGTAAAACCTTCAGGAACATCTCCACCATCCAGGGTCATAACACCTGCCAGGCGGTGTTTTTTCAAATAGCCCGAATGATTAAACTCTCTTAAAAAATCTTTGACAGCTTCGCTATTTCCTGTTACTACAGTGTTAAACTTAAGATATCCCCTCTCAAAAAACTTATTGAGAATAATAAAAGCAGTTACGCGAGGAATGCTAACTATCAGAATAAACTGTGCAGTAAAAGTTAAGAAAAGCGGCCATGAGTTACTGTATTCGAACATCTTTAACGGCCCAAAAACAACCAGGAAAAGAATAACATTCCCGGTGATAACCTCATTTACAGTACTACGAATTATTTTAACAACAGACTGGTTTATGTTTCGCGTGTAATGACCGAACAGATAAAAAACAGAGAGCCAGAAAACAACAAGAATAGAAATATCGATAACCGGTTTGAAGTTGCCGAATGTTCTGGCAGGCCCCAGACCAACAAGATTTCCAAAACTTTGCTTAAACTGGTAAAAACTTATTAAAGCAGGTATCAGAACAAAGATCAGATCTACAAAAAAGAAAATAAGAACAACTTTCCGACTTGTAATATGTCCGGGTTTTCTCATTCTGTAAAAATAACAATTCTTATTTGGGGTCGTATTTATTTTTAACGTTGAAAATAAACTTTTATTACAACTGTTGAATGACATACACATTCTGAAATAATTATCGCTGATTTCATTTTCTGTTCACTTTAATCTTTGTATTTTTACCCGTAATGACAGGACATGATACATACAGACATAAAGGACTAAGAAACAGACTAGTACAGGAACTAAAAAAGAAAGGCATCACAAACAACTCTGTACTTGATGCCATTGGTAAAGTTCCACGGCATCTTTTCCTGGAAAGCGGCTTTGTGAATTTCGCATATCAGGATAAGGCATTCCCGATAGGTGCAGGACAGACTATCTCGCAGCCATACACAGTTGCTTTTCAGTCACAATTACTTGAACTGGAACAAGGAGAGAAAGTTCTGGAAATAGGCACCGGTTCAGGATATCAGGCTGCCGTTCTGATGGAAATGGGAGCCGACCTGTATACCATAGAGCGTCAGTCAGAGCTTTACAAAAAAACCTCAAGACTGCTTAAAAGACTGGGATACAATGCCAACTTCTATCTTGGCGATGGTTACAAAGGCCTTCCAACTTTTGCGCCGTTCGACAAGATTTTGATAACTGCCGGAGCGCCGTTCATTCCAAAAGACCTTTTAATACAGTTGAAACCCGGAGGAAGCCTGATAATCCCACTTGGCAAGAAAGAACAGATCATGACCAAAATAGTAAGGTTAGATGAAAATGATTTCGAACAGACCGAATACGGCAAATGCGCTTTTGTGCCAATGCTTGAAGGAGTGGTTAAGTAACAATGATTGATATATAAAAACAAAAAATTAACAAACTAAAAATAATGAACATATATACCCTCCCGCTAAACCAATGGCAGGTAAATACCTATATTCTTTCCGATGAAACAGGAGAGTGTGTGATAATCGATCCCGGTTGTTTCTCGGAAGAGGAACAAAAGCAACTGACAGACTTCATTACAGAAAAGAAGCTTAAACCTGTCAGACTGTTACATACCCATCTTCATCTCGACCATGTGTTTGGTACTCGATTCGTCGCTGAAAAGTACAATCTTAAACCGGAAGCACATCCCGGTGATGAGTTCTTCATCGATATCACAAAAGATTACGCCTTGCAGTTCGGGGTTACTCTTGATGAGAATCCTCCTCAATTGGGAAATTACCTGAATGATGGTGATGAAGTGAAATTCGGCAATACTGTTTTAAAGGTAATTCATATACCCGGCCACTCTCCCGGAGGGATAACTTTTTACAATGAAGATGACAGAATTATGATAGCAGGTGATGTTCTTTTCCGCGACAGCATAGGCAGAACTGACCTGCCCGGCGGAGATTACGACACACTGATCGATAACATCAAAAACAAACTGCTAGCCCTGCCTGATGATACCGTAGTTTATCCGGGGCACGGGCCGTCAACCACAATAGGATATGAAAAAGATTCAAACCCGTTCCTTAAATAAAATATCACATCATGTCTTTCACATTTTTTAACGTTAAAAATCATTGTATTTTACCCAAAACTTAACTCTCTTTGAAAAACAAATAAAACATCATAAAAACAACACAATATGGCTACAGATAATTTTGTTTCCCGCCACATAGGGCCGAGGGAACATGAAATTGATGAAATGCTGAAAACAATAGGCGTTTCATCTATCGATGAACTGATCGATCAAACGGTCCCGGCCGACATCCGGACAGATAAAAAACTGAATATTGATGGAGGCCTGACCGAACGTCAATACTACAGGAAGATACTTGACATTGCAGGCAAGAATAAAGTCTACAATACATACATAGGAATGGGGTATTATGACACTATCACTCCGGCGGTCATCCTGCGAAATGTTCTGGAAAACCCGGTATGGTACACTTCATACACACCTTATCAGGCAGAGATATCACAGGGACGTCTTGAAGCCCTGCTAAACTATCAAACGGTGATAACCGAACTGACAGGCATGGAACTTGCCAATGCTTCATTGCTGGATGAGGCTACTGCTGCTGCCGAAGCAATGATAATGATGTTCCATGCACGTTCGAGGGCTGATGTAAAAGCAGGAAAAAATGTTTTGCTGGTAGATGAAAAAATATGGCCGCAAACAAAAGCAGTGCTTGAAACAAGAGCTAACCCTCTGGGCATAGAACTTGAATTTACCGATTATAAAACTGCAGAGTTCAAAGAGAAACATTTCGGGCTGATCGTTCAATATCCTAACTCCGACGGCAACATCGAAGACTATACTGCATTTACGGAACAGGCACATGAAAGAGGCATTAAAGTAGCAGTTGCTGCCGACCTGCTCAGCCTTGCCATACTTACACCTCCGGGTGAATGGGAAGCTGATATTGTTTTCGGTTCTTCACAGCGTTTTGGTATTCCTATGGGCTACGGTGGCCCTCACGCAGCCTACTTTGCCACACGCGAATCGCTCAAACGCTCAATGCCTGGACGTATCATTGGTGTTTCTAAGGATGTGAACGGGAACAGGGCTTTACGTATGGCACTGCAAACACGTGAGCAGCATATCAAACGTGAAAAAGCCACTTCGAACATCTGTACTGCTCAGGCCCTGCTTGCAACAATGGCAGGTTTCTATGCCGTTTACCACGGTGCTGAAGGCATTAAGAACATTGCATCCCGCATCCACAGCATAGCTGCACAACTCACAAAAGAGACAGAGAAGTACGGCTACAAACAGTTAAACGAAAACTATTTCGACACAATACGTTTCTCTCTTCCCGAAGGTGTAACTCTGAAAAAGATCGAAGAGTTATCTCTCGATCTTGAAATGAACTTCCGTTATTTTGAGACCGGTGAAGTAGGACTGAGCATCGACGAGACA
>JAOZOF010000255.1 GCA_029933425.1 Marinilabiliaceae bacterium | reverse complement strand
ATAATTACTTTTGTGAAAGCAAAATAATCCTTTTAAAATAATGAATTGGAACAAAGTTCAAGTAGTAACTGAAAACGGTGATAGAGTAATGGCACAGGCTCCTGTGATCATTTCTGCAAGCCGCTCAACCGACATTCCTGCTTTTTATTCAGAATGGTTTATTGAAAGATTAAAGAAAGGGCATATAGCCTGGAAGAATCCATACAACGGTAAAAAATATTATGTTTCCTTTGAAAACGCCCGGGCATTTATATTTTGGTCGAAGAACCCAAAGCCGTTAATGAAACATCTCGGTTATCTTGACGAGCATGGTTACAATTACTATTTTCAATATACCTTGAACGATTACGAAAACGACAACCTTGAACTCAGTCTTCTACCGCTTCAAAATAGGATAGACACATTTATTGAGCTATCGGAAAAAATAGGGAAAGAAAAAGTGATCTGGCGTTTCGATCCGTACATACTGACCAAAACAACGGGAGTTGAAGAGCTGCTCCGCCGGACAGAAAATATCGGGAACCAGCTGAAAGGTTATACCGACAAGTTGGTTTTCAGTTTTATAGATATTGAAATATACAAAAAGGTAAAAAAGAATCTTATTTCTTTACCGGAACAACCTGTTGAGTTTACCGAAAAAACGATGAATGAGCTTGCTGCCGGACTTATGGAGTTGAACAAGAAGTGGAAATTCGAAATAGGCACATGCGCCGAAAAGATTGACCTTAATAAATACGGTATTATACATAACAAGTGTATTGATGATGATTTAATGGTAAAGCTTTTCAGCAATGACAAAAAACTGATGGATTTTATAGGTTACGAACCGGCAGTACAAACCTCAATGTTTGACACTATTAAAAAAGACCAGGTAAAAATAAACCCTGACAACAAAATTGCGTACAAATTCAAAGCCGGGAAGGATAAAGGACAGCGATTGGCATGCGGCTGCATTATGAGCAAGGATATAGGCCAGTACAACACCTGTGTCCACGATTGTGTTTACTGTTATGCCAATACCTCGATGACAGCGGCAAAGAAAAATTACTTGCAACATAAACAAAACCCGGCGGCCGAAACCATAACAGGGGAATAACATATTATGCAGGAATACATTCAAAGAATTCAGGACTTACAGCACCCTACATTTCAGAAAATAAGAAAAATTGCTTTTAACAGTATCTCACACCTTTCCAATGATCAACGAAACAATCTTTGGAAAAGTTTAGAGCGAGGCATAAAACTTTTGGATACTAATGAGGAGATGTGCCAGTACCTGTGGGCATTCGGCAATATGCATGAAGAAAAGATACACTATGCTGTTGCCAACCTGCCGGATGCACTTTTCAACAAACCTTTTGAGATCATTGACTGGGGATGCGGCCAGGGACTTGCAACCGTTTGTTTTATCGATTACCTGAAAAGCAAAGGGTTTGATGCTTCAAACATAGAAAAAGTTACCCTTATAGAACCGTCAAAACCGGCATTGGAACGGGCAAAGCTGCACACCGGTGCATACATCGACAGTAAAAGGATAAAAACGATAAACAGTTATTTTGAGGATATTGAAAAGGATGAGATCATTGTGAAGGGCAACATTCCTGTCATTCATTTCTTCTCGAACATCCTTGATGTAAAACAGATCGACATTAAAGGCCTTGCTCAAAAGTTATGCGACACGGTAAGTGCCGACAGTTATCTTGTAACCGTTGGGCCGGTAAACAACACAAACAGAAGGATCGATCTCTTTTATGACTATTTTAAGAATAAAGAACTCCTGCACGATCAGGTTATCTCTCAATTTAAAATCGAGGAAGGGAAAAAGTGGACATACAAGGGCAAAGTATTCAAACTAATGTACAGTGAAGATGGGAACCTTGTTCCTGTTGAATACTACCTGCCTGCTACATTCTTTGCAGGTTACATGCTCGACAGCGTTAAAGCATCACTGCCCGATAAACTGCCCGAAACACACAACAGTATTACCGCATTCCATCTTGCCGCCCCTTTTGATGTAGGCGCCAGTATCTATGACGACATCGATCCGGTTCTTGCTGTGCTGAATAATATAGTAACGCGTGGACTGCCTACACGGACAAGTGTAAAGATCGAAGAGAAGTTCCGGAAGGCTTTCAACATATCGAACAGGATCATTAAATACGGAGAGATAATATTTGAAAAAAACACGGACTTTGACGTTTCAACGGCACTTCAATGGATTGAAAATATTTTAAAAGGTAACGACCACACCGGATTTTCGAAAATTGACAAAGAGCTGTTGCAAATCATTTACTCTCCCGTTGCCGTTGCCCGCATACAAAAAACAATCATCGAAGCTGTCCTTACCGGCAAACTCGACATCTCGAAAAAAAAGTGGAATGTTCTTATCGAAGAGAGAGATGTTCCCGGCGGGGCCATTGCGATTGATGACCTGAAAGAGATGTTCAACAATCTCACAGCTTTGAGCCGGGATTATTCCGAACGACAACTTCCTGAAATTAATCTCGTTGTTGTAAGTAACGAAGACTTTGTTGATTCCCCGCTTCATCTCGGTCACAAACCTGTTCTGAATGTTCCCACAGCAATAAAAGAACAGATATTTGACATTGTGATCGATAACGCCGATTTTGAGAAAAGCAGGATAACAAAAGAGAGCTTCACACGGTACAAAGCCCTCAATAAATGTTATTTTAACATACGGAGCCGCGAGTCGGCAACTATGGCACGTTCGGTTTACACTACCGACCTGATAACCTACAAACCCCTTGTCACCACCGACAATACAGGTGTTCATACCGAGATAGATGAGAACAAGAAGTTGTTGGAATATTTCTTGCAGTTAATTTTCCGTAAGGAGCATTTCCGTCCCGGACAATTGCCTATTTTGAACAGGGCCTTACAAAACAAAAGTGTTATCGGGCTTCTGCCTACCGGAGGAGGAAAATCACTCACCTATCAGTTGGCAGCTATGTTGCAGCCAGGGGTAACACTCATTGTCGATCCGCTGAAATCGTTAATGAAAGACCAATACGATGGATTGATAAATGCAGGTATTGACAGTTGTGCTTACATCAACTCGTCTCTCTCATATTTTGAAAAGGAAGAAGTGATGGACCGTATGGAGAGGTCGCAGCTTCAGTTTATCTTTATGTCGCCCGAACGTCTTGCCATTTTCAAATTCCGGAAACGATTACTGAACATGTCGCAGCTGAACATATATTTTGCGTATGGAGTGATCGACGAGGTGCATTGTGTTTCGGAGTGGGGGCACGATTTCAGGTTTTTATACCTGCATCTCGGGCGCAATATGTACAACTATGTGAAACCTAAAAAAGGGAACATTTCTCTTTTCGGCCTTACGGCAACAGCATCGTTTGATGTGCTGGCTGACGTGGAACGTGAACTGTCCGGTGACGGGGCTTTCGACCTCGATGCTGATACTATTGTCAGGTACGAGAACACCAACCGCCTTGAATTGCAATATAAAGTTGAGAAGGTTAGAGTTACATTAAAAGATGAGATACAATATCTAAAAGACCTGCAATTATCACAGAATAAAGATTACAGTAGTAGTATCCAAGGATTGGAGAAAAAATACCATCTGTTATTGAGTCATAACTTACCTCTTCCGAAAAAGGTTGCCGACAAGTGGGCATATTATGATCAAAAAAGCTATTTTTTAGAAAACTACATAACTAAGATCCCGCGATTCGTCAGAGAACTTCAAACTAAAGAATCACTCGATCGTATTGTTAACAGCTTTGCTGAACGGCAGAATCTTGAAGAGGAAATAGATGTTGACCTTACAACGGAGATGCCGAATGATTTCTACAAGAAAAAAGAAACATACGAACAGGCAGGTATTGTATTCTGTCCGCATAAAAACAGCACGGGGGTTTCGGTAAAAGAGAATGCCAGGGCATTACGGTCTTTCATAAAAGATATGGGGATGTTTTACGGAGGTAATGACAATGAAGACGATGATGCAAACGAATCGATGGAAAACCTTGAAGCTTTCCGTGAGAACCGTCAGCCGGTGATGGTAGCAACCAAGGCATTTGGAATGGGTATCGACAAGCCCAATGTCCGGTTCACCATCAATATGAATTATTCAGGGTCGTTAGAGAGTTTTGTTCAGGAGGCAGGTCGTGCGGGACGTGACCGGAAGATGGCCCTGTCGGTCATCCTCGTTTCCGATTACAAACTTATAAGGATAAACCCGCAGTACAATAACCCGCAACCACCTGTTAGTGCCATTAAAGGTAAATGGTTTATTCCCAAAGACCTTGAGCGAATATTGAACTTTTTTGACATTACTATCGAAGAGCAGCACCTCGACTATATGACCCCCAACAACGACATGGTACGCCTTGTATGCAGTGAAGGGGAAAGAACATTATATTCTAAATTTTTCAATTGCCCTTCTCATAATTGTAAATTACGTTCAAAATGCGATTTGCTAAAACTACCCAATGAATATACCGGCTGGATATACGAGAAAGACTTGTTGGAAAAGCTGGACAAACGAGGGTTAAAAATACCGAAGAAGCATTTTCAGTATCAGAGTGCCGATTACGATACAATGATGTTTTTCTACAACAACAATTTTAAAGGTGAGCTTGCCGAGAAAAAGGTTATGGTAAACCTGCTCAACAATAAAAGTATTGATTACGTAATTGATGATGATAATGGAAGCGAGGGCTATACAGAAACGGTAAATGGTTTTCTTGAAACACTGCTTTCTAAAGATGCCGGAGAAACCATTATATCGTTTATCAGTTACAGGGGCGAAGATTCCGCCGACATAGCAAAAGCGATCTACCGGATGACCTCAATAGGTTTGATCGAGGATTTCACACAGGATTACAGTAATGAGAGGTTCAGGATAGTGTCGAAACGAAAAAAGGAGGGTGGATACTACGATAGTTTGAAACGATTCCTGATGAGGTACTACACCGAAGAGAGGGCGTCTGCCGAAGTTGAAAAAGCAAAAGAATATGAGGTTGCCGATTCGGGCAATGAGATAAGAAACGAAATTTACCGCTGCCTCGCATATCTTACCGATTTTGTGTATGAGAAGATCTCGGAAAAAAGGAAGCGGGCGATTGATGATATGCGTACATTCTGCGTTTCGGGAGGAGATGAATCGAGGGACTGGAAAGAGATAAACGAGGAGTTAAAGGATTTTATTTACTACTACTTCAACTCAAAATACGCCAAGGATGACTATGTTACCGATAACGATGAACCATACTCTTTAACAAAAGATACGGAGGAGGGAAAAGCATCAGCGGAATGGATAGTCTTCAAATATCTCAAAGTGG
>JAOZOF010000254.1 GCA_029933425.1 Marinilabiliaceae bacterium | reverse complement strand
TAATAACTTTTTACCCCATTCTCCAAATATTTTAACACAATTTCAAAATTATTTCTGTTAATTTTTTCACAACAAAATATCGCATCGTTAAAAAGGGACATTTTCCTTTACAAAAGCGGATGCAAAGAAAAGCTGTTTAATTGGTATTTCAAAATGATTCTTCTTTGTCAGATAACGACAAAATTCATCATTACACTTTACTGTTTGAAAACATGAAACTTAACAAATTCACACCTATTTCTTTTTAACAATTTTTATAGGTATTTTCTGCAAAAGCATCTGATCTTCTGCCGGCAAACTCTGTATTTTCTTTACTACATCCATACCTTTTACAACTCTTCCAAAAGCAGCAAAACCCTGTCTGTCGGGATTACGTTTACCGCCAAAATCAAGTTCAGGCTGATCGCCTACACAAATAAAAAACTCTGAAGATGCCGAGCCCGGTTCATTCCGCGCCATACTGATAGTACCGTCAAGGTGCTTCACTCCCGTTTTTTTGGTGGTTTCATGTTTTATGGAAGGCAGAGCATCGGGATGATCATCGTCAAAGAGACCTCCCTGGATAACCTCTATCTTCACTTTGTTGTGAGGCTGGTTATCAGGTATGACTACGCGGTAAAAAACAGCATCTTTAAATCTGTTCTCATTAACATATCTCAAAAAATTATTTGCTGTAACAGGCGCTTTATTCACATATATTTCAATTACAATGTCACCGTAAGGTGTTTCCATCACTACTTCAGGATCATTATTACGGCATCCCCAAAACATCACAAACAAAAAGACCGGAGCAAAAAAAGTTTTATGGTTCATAGCTCAGAATTTTTACATTGATAAAATAAAACTACCACAAATATCATCAATACATTAAATAACTCATGCAATTCGTAAAAAACTTCTCTTTTTTATAACCAAAATTTGAAAATAGTGTATATATAGTAAATTTGTAATCCTAAATAAAAAACCTTAGACATGTCCGCGTTAAAAAAATTCCACAGTGCTATATCACTCATACTTTTCTTTTCCCTGATCTTATTCAGCTGTAAAGACGACAATGTTCCCCCCGATGATAACAATCCTGATAATCCTATTCCGGACAGTGTGTTGCTTATAAATCACTTTATCCATGACAATATGGACTTTGCATATTACTGGAATGATAAAATGCCTGACTTAGATCCAACTAAACAACCGGACTCAAAAGAATATTTCGATGCTTTACTGTACAAAGCAATCGACAGATGGTCATTTATCACAGATGACTATCAGGGGCTTATAGATTATTTTTCAGGAATAAGAAAATCGGTAGGTTATTCAATACGTCTTTACAGGCTTTCAGACAATTCAAACGACGTTGTCGGGTTCATCGAATATGTTAATCCAAACACTCCGGCTGACAATGCAGGGCTACAGCGGGGTGACATGTTCTTTGAAATAAATGACACAAAACTTACAATCGAAAATTACCAGGATCTGTTAGGACTGGATTCTTTCACTCTCACTCTAGGAGAGCTAAACGATGATCTTACCATCACTCCCCTTTCTCCCAAGATCAGTCTGAGAGCAGAGAAACTGACAATAGATCCTATATTGCTTGATACCGTAATTGAACATGCCGGAGCTAAGGTCGGTTACCTTGTTTACACCTCTTTTGTTGCTGATTACGATGATGAACTAAAAGATGTATTCAGCATGTTCAAAAATGAAGGTGTTGACAATCTTGTACTTGATCTTCGTTACAACTCCGGCGGAGCAGTAAACACTGCCGTCCTTATGGCAAGCATGATAGCTCCTGCAGCTGACACAGGCAAAGTTCTGTTAAATAATTCTTTCAACGAAAATCTCACAGAATATTTCAAGGAAAAATATCCTAACGATGAATCAATTTTCATTGACAAGATAAAAAGTACTGAAAACAATCTGGACCTGTCACGATATGTTGCACTAACAACTTTCAAAACAGCATCGGCTAGTGAAATGGTAATTTACACCTTAATGCCTTACATGGACGTGATACAGATAGGAGAACAGACCCACGGCAAATACTATGGTTCCATAACAATGTCGGATCCGGAGAAAAAACATAACTGGGCAATTCAGCCGATAGTGATGAGGGCTGAGAATGCAAACAATTCCATCGATTATTCCCAAGGACTGTTACCAAGGGTCGAACTGCGTGAACGATATCGATATCAACTGGGAGACCCAAGAGAGAAATTTCTGGCCCAGGCACTATACGAGCTGACAGGTGTCTGGCCGGAAGGAACATCTGCTATGTTGAAAGCAGAAAAACAACCGCTTGTACTGGACAAGTACCTCGAAGAAGCTTCAGATCTGAGCCTGAAATACATCATGTACAAAGATGTAAAACGACCATTTGGGGAAAATTAACACCAACAATCAGCAGCTCATAAAATATCAGGAGAAAGATTTTTAACGGGGAAGTATTACTTCTTCACTTTACGGTGGTACTCCCGTACTTCACGGAAGATTTCGGATGCAAAGATGAAGCTTTCCAATGCTTCGTTATCGGCACTAAAAATGTCTTCTTTAGAGCCCTCCCACTCTTTTACTCCGTTCTGTATAAAAACTATCTTATCACCGATACCCATAACAGAGTTCATGTCGTGAGTATTGATGATGGTAGTCATATCGAACTCCTGAGTAAGCTCTTTGATAAGTTCATCGATCACAATGGCTGTTTTAGGATCAAGCCCCGAGTTAGGCTCATCGCAAAAAAGGTATTTCGGATTTAAGGAGATAGCCCGCGCAATGGCCACACGTTTTTGCATACCCCCGCTTATCTCGGATGGAAACAGATGATTCACATTTTTAAGATTCACTCTCTCGAGGCAGAAGTTCGCTCTGTCACGACGTTCCTCAAGGCTCCAGTCAGTAAGCATATCGAGCGGAAACCTCACATTCTCCTCAACAGTGGAAGAATCAAACAGTGCCGATCCCTGGAAAAGCATTCCCATATCCTGCCTTAAACGCCTGCGTTCGCTATTATTCATCGAAACAAAACTATCTCCGTCATACACAATATCTCCCTCATCTATCTGATGCAGCCCCACTATCGATTTCAACAGCACTGTCTTTCCCGATCCGCTCTGACCAATGATCAGGTTAGTCTGACCTTTTTCAAAGACAGTGGAGATATCCTTCAATATCTGTTTCCCGTCGAACGACTTCGAAAGATTTGTAACTTCTATCATATCATGCCAATAGTAACTGAGTTAACAACAGGTTAAATAAAAGGATAAAAATACTGCTGGTAACAACAGCCTTCGTACTTGCCCGTCCCACTTCAAGTGCACCACCAAAAGTATAATATCCCCAGTACGCCGAAACGCTGCTGATGATAAAAGCAAATACAACAGATTTAATGAGCGAATAAATTATATAAAAAGGCCTGAACCCATATTGTATCCCGTATATATATTCGGCAGGAGGCACCTCTCCAGTGAGGGTACCTGCCAGATACCCTCCGAAAATACCAACTCCCATACTTATCAAAACAAGAAGAGGAGTGATGAATATCATGGCTAAGACCTTGGGTAAGACCAAAAAACCTGCAGAGTTAATTCCCATTATATCAATAGCATCTATCTGCTCGGTAACACGCATCGTGCCTATTTCGGAAGCTATATTAGAACCTACCTTTCCGGCAAGGATCAGACATACCATAGTCGATGAAAACTCCAAAAGGATAGAATCCCGGGCAGCAACCCCAACTGTATATTTAGGGATAAACGGCATCTCTATGTTATAGGCTGTCTGCAATGTCACAACAGCTCCCATAAATATCGAAATAACCAATACGATGCCAAGTGAATTGATCCCCAGCTTATCTATCTCGCGGATCAATTGGTTGAAAAACACCGAATGTTTATCAGGTCTGCCAAAGACTTTTTTTAAGAATAAAGTATATTTTCCCAGATGATATAACATTCCCGATTTTTTGTTTAAAAATAGTAACTTTATCACAAAAATAGTGTATTTAATAAATATTAAGAACTTTTCAGGTAAAGTTCCGGTATCTTTGTTACAAACCATAAAAAATAAGCCATAAGAAAATCATTCATACCATACTGACATGAATAATTTTGTTTCGGCAAATTTCATGTATGCCAACGAGGCAGACCTCTGAGTATAAAAAATAAAATCTTTACAGATGGAACAAAATACATATTGCGTTATCATGGCAGGGGGTGTCGGCTCACGATTCTGGCCTATAAGCCGCACAGCCAATCCCAAGCAATTCCTTGACATCCTTGGCACGGGAAGAACCCTTATCCAGCAAACATACGATCGTTTTAAGCCGATATGTCCGGTCGAAAACTTTCTGATAGTTACAAGTAGAGAGTACAAAGACATTGTCCTGGAACAACTTCCCGAGCTGAATGAGAAACAGGTATTGCTTGAACCGCTTCGCAGAAATACTGCACCCTGCATCGCTTATGCAAATACCGTAATTCAGCGGAAAGATCCGGAAGCAGCAATAGTTGTAACTCCGGCCGACCACCTGATAATGAACGATGAACTTTTCAGATCAAATATCACTACGGGTTTAAAGTTCGTTTCAGAAAATGATGCCCTGCTTACCCTCGGCATCAAACCTCATAAGCCGGAAACAGGTTACGGATACATTCAGATAGGAGAACATGTAGGCAATGGCTATCCGAACTTCCACAAGGTAAAAACCTTTACAGAAAAGCCTAATTACGAAATGGCAAAGGTGTTTTTCGAAAGCGGGGAGTTTTTCTGGAACTCAGGAATATTCCTTTGGTCGCTGAAAAGCATCACTAAAGCTTTCAAGGAACACCTGAACGAAGTTCAGATGCTGTTCGACAAGTTCGAGCCTCATATCAGTACAGGAAAGGAAGAGGAAGAGCTTAACAATACTTACATGGAGTGCAAGAATATTTCAATCGACTACGGTGTAATGGAGAAAGCAGGCAACGTTTATTTACAGACTGCGGATTTTGGCTGGTCAGACCTTGGCACATGGTCGTCACTGCATGAGAATTCCGAGAAGGATGAGAACAATAATGCGAGGATCAGCGGTAAAATATTACTTTATGATTCCAAGGACTGCATAATACATACTCCGGGTGAAAAACGTGTGGTTATTCAGGGCCTGGAAAACTACATTGTTGTAGATTCGAAAAATGCGTTATTGATATGTCCTATGCAAAACGAACAACAGATACGTCAGTTCACAAACGATGTAAAGACCGAATTCGGGGAAAATTATTGATCACATTTCCAAAAAAAGTAAAAATCGAGTAGGTAGGGGGATTACTCCCCCGTCCTCTCACACCACCACGCATGC
>JAOZOF010000253.1 GCA_029933425.1 Marinilabiliaceae bacterium | reverse complement strand
TTAATTATAGGTAATGTTTTTCTAGATTTACAAAACGATATTTTTTTACACTACTGAAGCTTTAAAATGAATAAATTATTTTTGCCCCTGTCCCGGATGATAAAAATTGCATCGTTCATCTCTGTTTTGATATTTTTTTCCTCTGCTGTTCTTTCTCAGAATGATATCTGGAACGAAAAACAATGTGCCGTAGTACTGACCTATGATGACGGAACCGATTTTCATCTCGATAATGTGATACCTGTTCTTGACAGCCTGAATCTGAAAGCAACATTTTACATTCCGGGTAATTCTTCATCATTGTATAAAAGAATGGATGAATGGAGAGCAGCAGCAAAAAATGGTCATGAGTTGGGAAATCATACCTTGTTCCACCCCTGTCATGGAAAGTCTCTAGGAAGAAAGTGGGTTAAACCTGATTATGACCTTGACGATTACACCGTCGTAAGATTCATAAATGAAGCCAGGGTAAACAATACCTTGCTCAAAGCCATCGACGGTAAAGATAAAAGGACTTTTGCATACACATGCGGAGACACAACTGCCGGAAAGGAATCGTTTGTTCCTCAGATAAAAAAAATGTTTGTTGCTGCCCGGGGTACAAAGAGAGGGACAAACACTTTGAAAAATGCCGATCTCTATGATCTTAAAATTTTTAGTGTGAAAAACCAAAATGCCGATGAGCTGATAGGGGCAGTTAAAGATGCGCAGGAAAAAGGCGTTTTACTGATATTCCTTTTTCATGGTGTCGGTGGCGGTTCCCCGTACAGCATTTCTGCCGAAGAGCACTCCAGATTCGTTCATTATCTGAAACAAAATGAAAACAATACCTGGATCGCTCCCATGGTAGAAGTGGCAGAGTTCATCAAAAACGGTCAGGAATAATCAGTCACCGTTATGCTTATCGCGTATATCTTCTTTAAATTCAATACCGTGCTCCTTTAATTCTTTAAGGATTGGCTCATAAATTTCTTTAAAATTAGGAATATGAAGTCCTGTTACTTTTAATTTACCGGTAAGATATAATTTAACAGCCATTGCCAGTGGCAATCCCACTGTTCTGGACATTGCAGTATCACTCTGGTTCCTGCCTTCAACAACCAATGACGACGTAAGTTCTTTCCTGCTACGTTTTCCTTTTTCACGGAAAATGAACTTATGCCACATAACTATCATATCCCTGTCCTCCGGTTTAAGTTTCCATTTTTTGGTAAGGATATGCTGTAATGCCTGCGCAGGCGTTGCTTGTTTAAGTCCCAGTTTTTTATCGGTAAAAAGTCCCAGGCAATCAAGCTTTTCGATTATGTCGGAATCCTGGTCAATGTGCATGTAATGGAACAGTTTGGTACGGACCGAATCGGAAGGATGATAGTACAGGAACGAATTAACAAATTCCCGATAGGTCATATCCTCAGTATTTTCCATGTAAAAGGTATCATCGGTCATACCAAGCTGAACGAACACGTTCCAGGCGCGACAGAAACCGGGACGGCGCAAAGTTCCCCGGTAAACGGTAGGCACTCCTTCGAGGTGATACTGCTTGATGTATTTCAGCGAATCGCGGTTGGCATATCCTTCGAAACGGCCGTACCCCTCAATTTCAATCAGTTCGGTACGACGAAACAGGCGATTGTACGGAATGTATTTATACTTACCTTCCTGAATGAACTTGGCTGGTCCACCCTGCCCTGCAACAACCACATTGCGAGGATTCCAGGTAAATTTGTAATGCCAGGGATTATCATCCGATTCGGGAGCTATCAACCCGCCGGTGAAAGATTCAAAATCCAGAAGTTTATGCCCTTCTTCTTTAATGCGGTCAATAATGTGCATTGCCGACATATGGTCGATGCCGGGGTCAAGGCCTGTTTCGTTGAGGAACAACAGCCCTTTCTGTTCAATCTCACCGGCAAGTTCACGCATCTCATCCGATTCGTAAGATGCCGTGAAAAGCGATTTGTTAAATTTAAGGCATGTTTTTGCCACTTCGATGTGAAACCTTGCAGGCAACAGCGATACAACAACATCAGCCTCACTTACCAGCTTCTCTCTCTTTCCTTCATCGAAAAGATCAAACTTAACTACGTTTGTCGCCGGTGAGACTTTTTTCTTAATGACAGAAATGTTTTTATCTGCCACGGTCAGCGACCAATTAAATTTAGACGAATGTCCTTCGAGGTATTTGATAAGTTGAGCAGCCGACATACCGGCTCCAATGATCAGAATGTTGGCTCCTCTCTCCCCCTTTTTTCGGGAAGAAGAAGATTGTAGATTTTTCATAGATTAATCCCTCAATTGTTTTTATACCAAATTGTTTATTTTACTGAGGGATCAAAACTCTCCGTTCAGGGAGCTAGGGGATAAACCTACATTACATAATCCCTCAGATACTCAAAATATTTTGTCAGTTTTCCGTCTTTTGCTATGGTTGCCCTCTCAATTACATCATCCTCATCACTACCGATCAAATGAGGCAATACACCTTTTATCAACTGTTCTCCGAACTCACGTGAAGCATCAACCGGCAATTCGCTGGGAAGATTATCCACAGCCATTACAGTAACAAGCTTTTCATCTGAAAAAGGAGGCTTCTCCTCTTCACTCCACGGATCATAATCGTAATTCGGTTCATCAATGGTACATGCCCTGATAGTGGATGGAATAGACCCCTGGATATCACATGTAATATCCGCGATCACCTTTATCCTGAAATCATCCTGCTTCATATCATCGTTCTCGAATAACACCGGGGCATCAGGGTCCCAGTATGCTGCCGAGATCAGAATATCAGTATGAGGAATGAATCTTTTAAAATTATTCTCATACTCACCGGGATGTTTGAAGAAGTGCATCAGATCAAACTCTTTCCCCTCTTTATGTTTATTGTAATCACCGGGTTCAAGCTGAACATAAACCGGGCCATCTGTCTTTTCTCCCTTCAAAAAATCAACAACCTCCATCCTTTTAACACCTGCCTCCTGCAAAATCTCTATTGCTCCGTTTGCAACCCTTCCGTTACCGGTAACTGCAATACGAACAGCAGGTATCGTTACTTTCTTCACCTCCCCTTTCATCTCTTTAAGATCGTAACAATCATGTGCAGGTTTCAGATCATAAAGATCATTCTTCTTTCCCCATGTAAGCAATCCGTTGTATGCGCCGACCAGTCCTGCAAAATGACCGAAACCTATCAGGCGCAGACCTTTTTTATCTGTCAGCACCTCATAATCGATCAGTCGGATATTACGTTTAAGAACTTCCCGTAAAAGGTCACGGTTGTACGGTTGCTTTTTTATGGTATGTGAAAAGAAAAAGTACGTCTTTCCCGGTATCAGCTTATCCTTCGGAACCTCTTTAACTCCCATCAGGACATCACAATCCGACACATCATCAACAATCTGGATCCCGGAATTTTTATACTCATCATCGGTAAAACATCTGATATTGCTTGATTGAACAACAACCTCCAGCAACGGATACTGCTCCTTCAACAGCTTGCATTGTTCGGGGACAAGAGGTACCCTCCTGTCGGCAGGTACTTTCTCTTCTCTGATTACACCTATTTTCATCTGTCTATTTTTTATTCGTTAAATTCAGATACTATTCCTATTTAACAGTAAAAATAAGGTATTGTTTGTTTAATAACTAATTCCCGAACAACTTATAAATTTGAATTGTCGGTGTGACTTTGAGTCACGCCGACAATATCCAAATATCAAATATCAAACTCTATTCCCTGTGCCAGCGGCAGATCTGTACCGTAATTTATGGTATTGGTCTGACGACGCATATAGGCTTTCCAGGCATCGGAACCCGACTCACGTCCGCCACCGGTATCTTTCTCTCCACCAAACGCTCCGCCAATCTCAGCACCTGATGTTCCGATGTTGATGTTTGCAATACCGCAATCGGAACCTTCAGCCGAAAGGAAACGCTCGGTTTCGTGGATATTGGTTGAGAACATTGCCGATGACAATCCCTGAGGAACGCCATTGTGAATCTCAATAGCCTCATCAAGGGTCTTGTATTTTAAAAGATAAAGCAACGGAGCAAAAGTTTCCTCCTGAACCACATCCCAATGATTTTCTGCCTCGGCAATACTCGGAACCACGTAAGAGCCCGATTCATACCCTTCACCGTCAAGCACCTGACCGCCGTATAGAACTTTACCTCCTTCATTTCCAATTCTTTCAAGAGCTATCTGATATGTTTCAACTGCACTCTTGTCGATCATCGGACCTACGTGTGTTTCAGGATCAAGCGGATGACCTATCTTCAGACTCTTGTAAACATTTATCAGCTTATCCCTGAAATCGTCATAAACACTCTCATGAATGATAAGACGACGCGTAGATGTACATCGCTGTCCGGTAGTTCCTACAGCTCCGAAAACCACGGCACGCATCACCATATCAAGATTTGCACTCGGGGTGATGATTATGGCGTTGTTCCCCCCTAGTTCAAGAATGTGCTTACCGAGACGTTCTCCTACCAGACGACCAACCTTCTTGCCTATCCATGTTGAACCGGTGAATGATATCAACGGCAGGCGTTTGTCTTTGAACATATCATCTCCAAGGTACTTGGAACTTGTGGCCACAAGTGTCAATACACCCTCGGGAACATCATTGCGTTCAAGCACGTTGGCAACGATCTTGTGAACAGCAACAGCACAAAGAAGCACTTTCGACGAGGGCTTCCACAAAACGGTATCACCTGCTACAAGTGCGATCATGGCGTTCCATGCCCATACAGCAACAGGAAAGTTGAATGCAGACACAACACCTACCACGCCAAGCGGATGGTACTGGTCGTACATCCTGTGCTCCGGTCGCTCCGAATGCATCGTAAAGCCATACAACTGACGCGCCTGACCGACTGCAAAGTCGCAGATGTCGATCATCTCCTGAACTTCGCCAAGACCTTCCTGGTAGATCTTACCCATCTCATAAGACACAAGCTTGCCAAGTGGCTCTTTGTACTTTCGCAGTTCAAGTCCTATCTGACGGACGATCTCTCCTCGCTTAGGAGCAGGAACTTTGCGCCACTTTTTGAATGCCTCACGGGCCGTTTCCACAACCTCATCGTAATCCTCTTTGGTTGCCTGTGTTACACCTGCAATTACCTTTCCGTCGGCAGGTGAATAAGATGTTTTGATGTCTCCGGATGTTTGTTTCCAGCGTGTGCCTGTGCAAACACCATAATTGACCTCTTTAAGCCCGAGGTCTTTTAACATTTGTGTGATGTTGTAGTCTTTCATCGTTGTTTGTTTTTATCAGCCCCATTAGAAGGGGTTGGTATTTTTAATTATTAATCGTTACTGTCAAGTGCTTTCGTTTTGGGTTT
>JAOZOF010000494.1 GCA_029933425.1 Marinilabiliaceae bacterium | reverse complement strand
AAGCCGCTGAAGCATTTGCAAAAGCCGGGAATGCCATGTCGTTCCACGGTCTGGGAGTTACAGAGCACTACACTGGAAGCCGTACCGTGATGCTCCTTGCCAACATCAGTATGTTCACAGGAAACATCGGGCGTAAAGGTGTAGGAGTGAATCCTCTTCGAGGACAGAACAACGTACAGGGAGCTGCCGACATGGGAGTTCAGCCGCATCAGGGGGCAGGTTACCTTGATGTGAACGATCCGGAGATACAGGAATACTACAAGGAAAAATACGGCATTGAAACTATACCTGAGAAAGAGGGCTTGAAAATACCTGAGATGTTCGACGGTGCCATCAATAAAACTATGAAGGCGATGTGGATAATGGGCGAAGATGTGCTTCAGACTGACCCCAACACACAGCACGTACGCAAGGCTCTTGAGAGTCTTGAGTTCCTTGTGGTACAGGAGCTGTTCCCTACCGATACTTCAAAGATTGCAGATGTGGTGCTGCCTGCGTCATCATTCTTCGAAAAAGAGGGCACGTTCACAAACGGTGAAAGACGTGTTCAGAAAGTAAACAAAGTGATAGAACCGATCGAAGGTACAAAAGCTGACGGTCAGATCATGGTTGATATCATGAACAGAATGGGATACCCGCAAAAAGGTTATTCAGCTGATGTTCTGCTCCGAGAGATAGCTGATGTAGTGCCTTTCTTTGCAGGTATAACCTGGGAAAACCTCGGTAAAAACGGACTGCAGTGGCCGGTAACAAAAGACGGAAAGGACACAAAAATACTGCACAGCAAAGAGTTCAAGATCGGTAAAGGGCAGATACACTTTTTCGACTTCGAAGAAACCCCAGAGCTTATCGATAACAGGGATAAATACCCGTTCATATTGACAACAGGTCGTAACCTTGAGCACTACAACTCAGGAACAATGACCCGCCGCACACCAAACAAGGATGTGCTGAAAGAAGATGATCTGTGGATAAATCCTGCAGATGCGAAGAAAAAAGGTATCCGGACAGGCGATAAGGTCAGACTGACATCAGCACGCGGAGAAACATACATTAAAGCATTCGTTACAGACAGAGTTAAAGAAGGAGTGCTCAGGTCAACCTTCCACTTTCCTGAAGTTAACATCAATAACCTGACTGGCAACATAGGGGACATTGAAACCCTGACTCCGGAATATAAAGTTGTTGCGGTGGATTTTGTAGCCGGAAGCTAGAAGCTAGAAGGTGGAAGGGGTAAAACAGTTGGCAGTAGTCAGTATTTTTTCGAATCAAATAACAATACCAAACATGCCTGGACATTCATTCGTCCATAGGACAATGAATCGTCAATGGGGATTAAAATTGAGGAACCGGAGAAATTG
>JAOZOF010000252.1:3805-5357 GCA_029933425.1 Marinilabiliaceae bacterium | reverse complement strand
ACAGTTTTTATTGATTTTTGTACCGGTGTAAACCGCATTTGTATGGCTTCTTTTATCTTTTCATTTGAATAATAGTAATGGCATGACAAAATGGTTAAGTTATCTTTAGTTAAAGGTGGATTTTTCCCTGAAAACTTTGAATACAGTTTTATGCCTTCCCATGCCAGTTTACTTTCCAGAGCATTAAAAAGATGTGCAGGCGGTTCTACGTTTAAAGCTGCAGCAATCCATTCAAAAACATCTTTGTAAGCAAGATTCTCAGCATTGATAATGAAACGTTCTCCAGATATATTACTGTCCATTAACAAAATCATTGCCGATGTAACATCTCCCACATCCACAAAACCATTTATTCCTTCAGGATAGAACATCAAGCCGTGCATTACTGCCTGAAAAAGAAGAGATGTGCCTCCCTGGCTATACGGCCCCAATATATTGGTCGGGTTAACAATTATTCCTCTTAATCCATGCGCCATTGCCTCAAACACCGCAAGTTCTGCAAGAAATTTAGTCCGTGCATAATCTGAGCATTTGTGCTTTGGCCGCCATATCATCTCCTCGGTCACATACGTTCGCATGAAATTCTTATCGGTGGCACTACTGGAACTTAAATGACAAAACTTGTCAATATCAGAAGCCATAACCGCATCAAGTAATTTTTTTGTTCCATAAAGATTGGATTCATAAATACGGCCTTTATCTTCAGGTTTAAATGAAACAAAGCCTGCACAATGATATACCTTCTCGATACCTTTTAACATCTGCATCAGACTGCCATGATCATTGAAATCAGCATCAATCCATTCAATTTTGCTTAAAAGATTTTCATATTCTTTACTGTAAAAACCGAAAACCTTTTCTACAATTTTCAATGATGACCTTTCCCGTTTCATTGCTCTAACAGGTACTCCCATTGAAACAAGCTTGTATAAAAGGTGCGCACCAACAAATCCGGTTCCTCCTGTTACTAAGATCATTTTTATTTGTGTAGGATGTTTATACAAATTTAAGATTTAAATTCAATAGTAACAGTGAAATTAGCTACTAATACTAAATCACTAAGAAATGTTAAGAGGCTACTGTCAATAAGTTAAGACAGTATCAGCAGTAATTTTATTGAGTCCGCAAATTACCTGCACGACTGGGACAGGCGGGCGCGAAAGTTCACTAAAAAAGTTAGTGCCAATTAGTGTTATTCGTGGACTATAGAAAACTTTGCAAGGAAAAATAAAGGGCTGACCCGGAACAACTGGCAGAACTTGCCAGAACTAACAAATCGTACATTTCAAAGTTAGAACTAAATCTGAAAGATATCCGTTTTTCAACCCTTCAAAGAATAATCAATAACGGCTTGGGCGGATATTTAGAGATATCTATCAAACTGAAATGATTCAATTTCGCATGATCATCTTTTCACAATGACCACGATCAATTCCCGTGGCCCATGTGCTCCCATCACCAGAGTTTTCTCAATATCGGCGGTACGGCTCGGACCGGATACTACCGTTACCTGTGAAGGAAAGTCCTCCCCATAACGATCTTTTAATCTATC
>JAOZOF010000252.1:0-3705 GCA_029933425.1 Marinilabiliaceae bacterium | reverse complement strand
TCCTCAGGTTCAGGAAAAACAAAACCCCCTTCATCCTCAAAACGGGATAAAAGGGGATTTTCCATACTGCCTTTGGCACTATTAAGTTTCTTCAGGATGTTTTCTCTGGCGTTTGCAGAGATCTCATCAGGACTTATTTTCTTTTTTGTCCTTTTCACTGTCTTTTGCCTTATTCTCTTTTTTTGTTTTTTTCACAGCCTTTGTTTCAGGCACTTCTTCAGTCCTGTCCTCAACAACCTCTTTACCCTCTGAAGAATTTACTTCGTCAGAAGTTTTTTCCTCTGGTGTTTTGCTCTCCGGCTCTTTCACTTCCTCAGATGATTTTTCTTCCTTCTCTTTCCCGGTTGTAGTCTCTGTATCATCTTCAATAAAGTGTGTCCTTTGACGTTTTCCGAAAATTCGTTCAAGATCTTCACTGAATATCACTTCTCTTTCCAGAAGTATTTCGGCAAGCTCCTTGTGTTTCTCTTTATTCTCGGTCAATATTTCCTTTGCCCTTTCATACTGTCCGCTGATCAGTTTTCTTACTTCCTTGTCTATCACTTCTGCAGTTTTTTCACTGTAGGGCTTGCTGAATGCAAAATCACTCTGCCCTGATGAATCGAAGAAACTGATATTCCCGAGTTTCTCATTCATCCCGAAATATGTAACCATGGCATAGGCCTGCTTGGTAACTTTTTCAAGATCGTTCATCGCTCCTGTACTTATCTTACCAAGCACAAGCTCCTCAGCTGCTCTTCCTCCAAGGGCCGAGCACATTTCATCAAGTATCTGCTCGGTTGTGGTAAGCTGCCTCTCTTCAGGCAGATACCAGGCAGCACCCAGAGCTTTTCCCCGCGGTACAATAGTTACTTTGATCAGTGGATGAGCATGTTCAAGCAACCAGCTGATAGTGGCATGACCCGCTTCATGGTAAGCCACAGCCTTACGTTCATCCTGCGGAATGATCTTATTCTTCTTCTCAAGTCCTCCGATTATCCGGTCGACAGCATCGAGAAAATCTTCTTTCTCAACTATTTTCTTATTCTTACGGGCCGCTATCAGAGCTGCCTCGTTACAAACGTTGGCAATATCAGCGCCCGAAAATCCTGGAGTTTGCTTTGCAAGGAATTCACTTTTAACATCATCCTGAAGTTTCAAAGGACGCAAGTGAACTTCAAAGATCGCCTTACGCTCATTAATGTCAGGAAGTTCAACCTGTATCTGACGATCGAAACGTCCTGCACGCATCAGTGCACGGTCAAGGATATCGACACGGTTAGTTGCCGCAAGAATGATAACTCCGCTGTTCGTTGCAAAACCGTCCATCTCCGTAAGAAGCTGGTTCAGGGTATTCTCCCTCTCATCGTTAGCTCCCATGTTGGGACTTTTTCCTCTTGCACGACCTATGGCATCGATCTCATCGATGAAAACGATACACGGTGCTTTCTCCTTGGCTTTCTTGAACAGGTCACGCACACGACTTGCACCCACTCCTACGAACATCTCCACAAAATCGGAACCCGACATACTGAAGAAAGGCACGTTAGCCTCTCCGGCCACAGCCTTTGCAAGAAGAGTTTTTCCTGTTCCCGGAGGACCTATCAGAAGTGCTCCTTTGGGTATTTTACCTCCGAGTTGTGTGTATTTATCCGGATTCTTAAGAAAATCCACGATCTCTTCAACCTCCTGCTTTGCCTCGTTCAGACCCGCAACATCATTAAATGTAACATTGATATTCGACTCCTTGTCAAATACCTTGGCACGTGATTTACCTACATTAAAAATGTTGGCACCACCGCCGCCTCCGCCCTGGGAACTCATTCTGCGGAATATAAAAACCCACACAAGAACAAGCAATAACAACGGCCACATCATGCTGAAAAAATCACCCATGAAGTTCGACCTGTCCTGTGCTTCAATATCAAATTCCACATGATTCTCCTCCTGTGCCTTTGTCAGGAGCCTGTCGAATGATTCGTCCGACAGATATTTTACAGAGAACTGAGGCCCTGTTTTGGGAGGTGTTGCAAATGAACCCGAGAACAGATCTTTATACTTATCAAGAGCATCTTCTTTTATGGTGATATCTGCAACTCCTTCATTCCTTATTTTTATTATCTTTTCAATATCTCCACTCGGAAGAATCCTGTTTTTAAACACACTGTATGAGATTGACTGGGGAGCCTGACCAAAGTTCATTGTACTAACAATGATCAATGCTACGGCAACCAATCCGTATGCCCAATACAGATTAAATTTCGGAAGTTTAGGCTTATTTCCGTCAGTTGGTAACTGATTTTTTGGTTTTTTATCTTCTGTCATTCGTTAAACTGATTTTCTAAAACAAATTTCCAATCTCTGTTCGTTTGGCATCGGCCCACAATCCTTCAAGGTTGTAAAACTCCCTGACTGATTTTTGAAAAACATGAACGATTACATCAACATAGTCGATAAGTATCCACTCTGCATTTTCACGTCCTTCCACATGAAAAGGTTTTTCATGCAAGTTCTCTCTCACGTAATCATCAACTGATTCAGCCACTGCATCAACATGAATATTACTGTCTCCGTCACAAATAACAAAATACCGGCATATGGAGTTGTCGATCTTTGTCATGTCAAGTATCACGATGTTTTTGCCCTTCTTTTCCTGTATCCCTTTCACAACGGCATCAACTAATTCTTTTGGAGTGGCTTCTTCTGTTTTTCTCATATAATCAATCTAAAACGAACAGTTTTATCTATTTTTGGGCAAAGATACTATTTTTAAGTAAGATACTATATAGTTAAACAACAGGCAGGTGTTAAAAAAAGTTTTTGACAACTGTTCCGGCAGAATCAAAAAATCATGAAATTTAATGATCGATTCCCTTTGTATTCTTTCGACAGGGTAACTTCTACCAATGATAAGCTCAAAAAACTTTTAACGGAGAATGAGCTCGACGAATTTACCGTAGTAAGGGCTGACATGCAAACAGCAGGGAAAGGACAGGTCGGAAACTCATGGGAGAGTGAAAACGGGAAAAATCTGACGGTTAGTATTCTTCTTAAACCTGTATTCCTTGATCCGGGTATTCAATTCTACATCTCAAAAATTGTTTCACTTTCTATCCTGAGTTCATTGAAAAAATTCGGCATCCCGGCTCTCATTAAATGGCCAAACGACATTTACGCTGATGACAAAAAGATAGCCGGAATCCTTATCGAAAATTCAATAATGGGAAGCAACCTGGCGGAATCTACAATAGGGATAGGACTGAACGTGAATCAGAAAATTTTCACCTCCAATGCAAAAAATCCGGTTTCAATGATCCATATTCTTAACAAAGAAACGGATTTAGACGAAGTGCTTAATGAGCTGCTGAACGAATTGGATCGCTTTTACCGGTTGCTACAGTCTGAAAGAATTGAAGAGATCAATAATGCTTATTTCGAAAACCTTTATCGCAAAACAGGAACTTTCAGGTTTAAAGATGCCTCCGGTGAATTCATGGCCGAAATATCAGATGTAGACCCGACAGGACTGCTTACTCTCACCGACACCTCCGGCAACATCAGGAAGTATACATTTAAAGAGGTTGAGTTTTTGGATTAGGCTTTTTGCCTTTTATACCATGTGAAAACATGTCGTTCCTACGGAACTCTCTCATATTTTTCGTGTGTGTTTGTTGTCAAGGGACTTACGTCCCTCGTTAGAAGATGTCGTTCCTAACGGAACTCCTA
>JAOZOF010000251.1 GCA_029933425.1 Marinilabiliaceae bacterium | reverse complement strand
AAAAGAAGATCTCGGTTGGAATAGCGGCGTAGCAAAAATTTACAATGCTTTGGCCTGGGACTATATGTACAAAGACCCTACAGCCAATGTGATCTTTATCGACAATCATGACCTTGACAGATTTCTCGGCGTAATAGGTGGTGATCTGCAGGATTACAAGATGGCTCTTGGCATCCTTTTCACGATGCGTGGAATACCTCAACTCTACTACGGTGCAGAGATCAATATGGACCATGGCGGTCATCACGGTCATCTGCGTCAGGACTTCCCCGGTGGCTGGTCCGGTGATAAAACCAATAAATTCACCAGTGAAGGAAGAAACGATGAAGAGAACAACACATGGAACTACATCGCAAAACTTAACAACTGGAGACTCACAAGCAGTGCAGTAAGGTACGGTAAACTTATGCAGTTCATCCCCGAAGACAACGTATACGTTTACTTCCGTTACAATGACGAACAGACTGTAATGGTAGTGGTCAATGCAAACAAGGAAGACAAAGAACTGGCTACTCAAAGGTTTGAAGAGAGAACAAAAGGCTTTTCAAAAGCCCGGGATGTGATTTCAGGAGAAACAGTTCCTTTGGGAACCCTAAAACTGAAAGCACGCACTACTACTGTGTTTGAACTGTTGAAGTAAGTTCTGCTGTCACGCCCCTCCGGGGCTAAGCTCTTTTTCTGCCTACTAAGTCACAGGGCGTTACCTGTCTTACGCCAGGCAATGCCCTGCACAAACTTATCTTGCACCTAGGGCAACTACTCTTCTTTTACGTGATGCTATGCTACTCACGCACTTCTATGAACATCTTGCATGCAGATTCCTTTTTTACCTACAAACAGAGTTTTAGTATTTGTTTGGAAAACTAAGACCGTGAGGTCTTACATAATTTTAAGCAGGGCATTGCCCTGCGGAATAACGGCCCCCCGGAAGGTAAGCCCTGTAAAGGCGTGACATCAGAGTTCCGGCCTTCTACAGACCTAAACTCATTTTTACTTTCCAAACCCTCATAAAATTCCTTCTTTTACCCCGGATAATTCACATATTTTTTATAAATATGCAGAGGAATTACAACTTTGTTTCATTAAAGAGTATCCGGGATGAAAAAACTTCTGTTACTGTTTTTAATATTCTCTACTGTAGCATCAGGCCAAAACAGGCTGAATGAGATACTTCACAGTCTTGATACGCTCATTCAAAAGCGCGAATATTACAACAATAGACGGGAGTTCAGAATAAATTCTCTTAAAGAACTTTTGGCAGGAGCCACCGAAGACGAGAATATTTACAACCTCTATAAAGTAATTGCCGAAGAGTATATCCCATACACAAGTGATTCAGCACTTCTATACAGTTCAAAAAGCATAGAAATAGCAACCCGGCTAAGCAATGACAAAAAACTCATAAATTCAAAACTTCAGCTTGCACGAATTTATATCATTAAGGGAATGTATTGTGAAGCTAACAATTTGCTGAACGATATCAGCAGCAGACCTCTAACAAAAAAACAGCGAATAGCTTACCTTCAGAACCGGGTGGAACTGAACCGTTACAAAGAGGTTTCATTTTCAAAGCTTGAGAATCTGCCGGATTACAGAAAACTCAGAGCTGCCTATCAGGATTCTCTTTTAATGATCATCGATAAAGAAAGCCCGAGATATTACGCCACTAAAGCTGACAGGTTAATGGACAGAGGCAAATATGAACAAATGAAAGAGGTAATGCTGGAATCGCTGAGTAAGCAAAAGATCGAAGACCGGTCGTACGGCTATTCCACATACACCCTAGCTATGGCATACGGTAAACTTGGTGACATCAACAACAAGGCATATTACCTGGCAAAATCGGCAATGTCGGATATTGTTAACGGGGTCAGGGAGAATGCATCTCTGCGCGAACTTGCTTTTCTCCTGTTCAAATCCGGTGATCTGACAAGGGCATACAAATATATTAAGATAGCAATGGAAGATGCTCTGTTCAGTAAGGCCAAACTTCGCCGCTATGAAGTTCTTCAGATACTGCCCCTCATCGACAGTGAATACAACAACATGAGAAACAAGATGAGCCGGAATATGCTGTATTTTGAGCTTATTCTTTCTTTCATGATCCTGATTCTTTTCATTTCCCTGGTATACATTCTGAAACAGAAGAAAAAACTTGAAGCAGCCATCAGTAATAATGAAAAGATCAACCAGCAACTTTTCGAAGTGAACGATAAACTGAAAAAAAGCAACAAGGAGGTTCTCAAGGCCAATAAAAAACTGGAATCATTAACTTATGCTCAAAAAGAATATATAATTCACTATCTGAAATTAAGTTCAGAATACATCGGTAAAATAGATGATTTTCGTAAATCACTTTACAAAAAAGCTGTTTCGAAAAACAAAGAGGATATAATCAAAGAGTTGCGCTCAAAAGAATTCATCAACTCTGAACTGAAACTTTTCTATGAGGATTTTGACAAGGCCTTTCTTGATCTGTATCCCAATTTCATAAAGCAATTCAACAACCTGCTGAAAGATGATGAAAAGATAGAGTTGAAGCATGACGAACTTCTGAACTCCGAACTTCGTGTTTTTGCCCTGATACGTCTTGGTATCACCGAAAGTGAGCAGATCGCAAAATTCCTGCGCTATTCTGTTACCACCATTTACAACTACCGTGTGAAAATGCGTAACAAAGCAAAAATACCCCGTGACGAGTTTAAAGAAGCTGTTAAAAAGATTGGAAAATAATAATGTATCATTGCATCATTCTGCCCACGCATCAATAACAAAATATGGCGTTTCATTTGCCGGATCAGGATAAATGGTTGCATTCATATAAATATCCTCTGCAGCAAAGCGGTACATCAAACCATGTTTGTTCAGAGGCACAACTGCTTCGTAAGTACCGTCCCCTGCAGGTTTCATTTCAACACTTTTCCATAAAAGATACGATGGCAGTTCTTTGTAATATAGCCTGACCGATCTTACTCCCGAATCATCAGTAACTTTTACAGATATTTTTACTGCCTCCGGATGTCCTTCCAGTGATTCCGGCACATGCTTAAACTGTGGTGGTGTAAAGTCATTGCTCACGACAACGCGCACCGGATTTTCTTTATCGAAAGGTCTGTACGTTACGTCATGTCCGTTGATCTTTGCACTCAGGTAATACTCAACTTCACCCTCTTTCTTTGTAAAGCTTTTATCAATAAAACCCGCAAACACATTCTCCTCTCCTTTTTTCTCTAACCTTTTCTGCACAAATTTCTTCTCTCCTGCCCTTCTGTAATTCACAAAGACACCTTCACTCGCGGGAACATACTGTGCTACAGAAACAGGAATATTTTCGTTCAATTTTACTTTAGTAACAGGAACCGAACCTATACCAGCAAAAACAAGATCACCCTTTCCTGCAATTAAATATTTAATGTGATCGATATCTTTTTGCAGGAATTTAAGCTGACTCTCCCAGGTATAATCATTCATACGCATTCGTAACTGATCAGAAAACGGGTGATAAAAAGTCTTGCCTTTTTCTGCCATGGTTTTCCAATGATCGTATGCTTTTTTAGCATGATCGAGAGAGGAGTTTAATTTAGTTCGGTCCCCTGTTTTGTAGTAAAACTGAAGATCCGTTGCAGCCAAAAACTTTTCAGAATAGTACAATGCCAGATCTGAAAGCATTTCGGCATTCACTTTGTAATTTTCAAATTCCACATTGTTTTGCAACGATCTCAAAGAACCTGCATCAAGCGCATTGTTAATACTGTCGGAAAGATCTTTGAGTTTCCTGCACACATCAACAGGGGTAAACCTTTCACTTACCTTTCCTGAAAGAACATTGCCGACATACTCTTTGATGGTCATGAACGAACCTATGTCCAGCGGCTCCACATCAATGAAAGAGTTTATCCCCTTATCGTAATTAATATCATCGGGTTTGAACTTTTTATCAAGACCGTTGCCTGTTTCAAGCTCAGGAGCAGCAGCACGATGGTCAACTCCGTTGCAATGTGTTTGATAGATCAGCGGTATCACTTTTGAAGACTCTTCTACAACATTCAGAACATCTGTTGCCGCATCCCCGAAACGCCTATTCATCTCAAACATGTAAACCCGCTCATCCTCATCCGGGTCGTACGACAATCGTCCCCACATCACATTCCACAGCCAGTCGCGCTGATATCCCCACTTGTAATAATTTTCACCTTCCGGTATCTTAGTGGCAAAATCGGTGTAAGGGTAGTACGACTGCATAGGTTCAATGGAGAATCCGGCTCCGTCAGCGAAGTGCATTGTCCTTACGGTACGCTTCACATAATCCGCATTTGCCCATTGAAATATCCTGTGATCGCCGTTAAAACGTATCTGCCATATCAGGTCATACTTTCGCGGTAAGTCGGTATACTCTTCGTACGAATAGCTCAGGTGCCACGGCCGTTTACCTCCCGTAATTGCCTGATAAGGCACCCCGAACTGTTCACCGTTGTATTTAACCTCAATAAACACCTTACCCGGATAATCGGCTGCCATTTTATCGATCAGACGACGTGTTGACAGCCAGCTGCGACTTATTAGTGGCATTCCTTCCCTGCCAGATTCGCGAATTCCTTTAATAAAAGTATCATTAAAAAAATCAAGTCTTTTCCCCGATTCTCCAATCCTGAAACCGAAAGTCCACAGTTCCGGCAACTCGTGTAAAAACTTTGCCGTTACATCCCTGATGTAAACTTCAAGCTGTTTGTCATTCAACCGTGGAAGTTCAACTTTCGGATCGCCCCTGAATTTTCCGGGACGCGGCTGTCCGCCAATGTATGACCCGAAATTATAATTCATCAGACCCGTTCTTATTCCCCGCTCTTTTGCCATGTGAACGATCTTTTTGAACATCTCAAGATTTCTGTTACACACCTCCTGCGACAATCCAACTTCGAGAAACTTTTCCGACTTGACAAAATAAGCAAAGAAGTTCAGGAAATCGGTATTGTAGAGATCGTAAACCGCATGAATATCCAGAAAGTTTATCCTGTTAAAAGAGAGGAAATCGAGATACTGTTCCCAGAAATCAGGATCGAAAAACCATGAACTGTCATCCCATATCGCCTGGGTATGCAAAAATTGATTTATTCCTCTGATCTTCACAAAAGGCTTCTCCGTTTTCTCTTCAATAAATTTCGGGAAACCCTCCATTGAACCATGCCAGCGTATCTGTTCAACCAGGTCATAAAGACCGTACATTGTTCCAACCTCATCGCTGCCGATCACAAAAACGTTATTTCCTCGTACCCTGACAATATATGATTCCTGCTCAAAAGGCACCTCGTAATCATATTTGTATGCCATTTCTCGGTTGAGGTAATTCTCAACATTTCCTGCATAAACC
>JAOZOF010000052.1:13093-18774 GCA_029933425.1 Marinilabiliaceae bacterium | reverse complement strand
CATGCGTGGTGGTGTGAGAGGGCGGGGGAGTAATCCCCCAACCTACTCGATTATCTTACCTTGCCATGATCTTCTCTTTTCTCATCGAAACATACATTATCAGCATTGCAAAAAAGAGAGAGAGTATGCTCATCCAGAATACGGCGGCAAAGCTGAACATTTGCAAAACAAAGACTCCCACCAAAGGTGAGAACAAAGCTCTGACACCGGTTAAGCTGAGGTGAATGGACTGGTAATCGCTGACTTCATCATTTTTACAGAAATAAGCCGATCCGATATACCAAAGTAGTCCCATGGTTGCTGTGAACAGTCCGTAGAAAATGTAAGAGATTATCAGACTGAAATATATTTTAATACCGAAAAGTGTTACATATTGTCCGAAATATTCTGTCATTTCCATGAAGAAAAGATGCAGCAGCATGAAGCCGAAGGTATAGATGGCAAATTTCCTGGGATCGATATTACCAATAAGTTTTCCAAAGAAGGGGAACAGAACGATTGCAAGTGTGTTGTAAGCATTTTTATAAAATGCAACGCTGGAGTAGTTCAGATGAAGCACCCTGTCGAAAAAGATAGTGATGACACCGGCTGTTGCCATCCATGCCAGACCGTAGAACATGAATGATATTTCAAAATCGCGGTAGGGCTTATTCCCTTTCAGTATGTTTACCATTTTTTTTACCGATGCCCAAACCGCGCTGAAGAACCGTTTGTCAGGGCCGGGTTTATCATTTACCCGGTAATCTATTTTTGTCAGAATAAAAATTGAAAAGATCCCTAGAACCGCCACAAAAGGATAAATATATCTGTAGGCTGAATTGTCAAAGTCAAGTAACAGACCGAACAGGAAAGTAGCTATCAGCATCATTATTTTGTTTACGGTCGATGCATATCCGTACAACTTACCGAAATCCTCATGTGAATATGAGTTTTTCAGTAAATGGTTGATAGCGGGAAAGATTATGGGATTTGCAAAATAGTACACCATGATAATAGCAAGAAACGCCAGTTGATAAAAATGAGCATTCTCCGGTGCCATAGCATCTTTGGGGAATAAAAACAAAAGCAGCAACGGTAGTCTTGTAGTAATAGCAACTTTGCGTATCAGCTTTTTCTTGCTGCGGGCACGGTTCAGTATTTCGTTCAGCACGACCGAGAAGAGCAGTACAAGCACCATTGCCTGAAACAGGAATGCTATCTGATAATTTGTGCCTTTAAGACTTTTGATGAGGATAAACTCATTCAGCGCAAACAACCCCAGAATGAACCCGTCGATAATGGAATAGATGATGTGATAACGAAAACTGCGTTTCGCATTATCAGGGATATGTGGCAGGAGTTGTTTCAGCATTGACTGTCTTAGATAAATGAATGGCAAAAATAAAACAATTTTTCAACCATGATCAGAAGGTTTAAATAAAGGCAACACAAAAAGGAATGAAAAGGAGTTAAAATCTTATCAATTTTTTTAAGGTCAAAATGACTTCATGTTTTTTAAAATTAAAAAGCTCTATTTCTTCTGGTTGTTTATTCAGCTGTGATTTCCTCTTTAGCTCAAATTGAATTGGTGTAAGATTCCAAAGCTCTGAAGGAGGTATTCTCTCATTATAAAGCTTTACAACAACTTCCATCTCTTTTTTTATGATTTCAGATTATGTGCCCTTTTACGTGGATAGAGATAATCATTTTTCAGAATACCGTTTAACCGTTCTACATAGGAGTTTTCTATACTGTTACCTGCCATTGATATTTTAATCTTATTTATTTATAAAATATTTATGTAGTTGACTGAACAGTACTGGCTACCTCTTGTCCGAGTTATGAATTAACCTGCTTAAATCTGCATCTCTCCTCAACGTAATGCTGTCTAATAAAGCCTTAATATTATTTTGGTGTAACATATTATCCCTGACTGAATACCCCAGGATACGACGACTATAAACATCTTCACCGATCATAAAATTAATATCATTTGCCCAAACTTAGTTGACACCTGTCAACTTAAAACCATGAAGTAAGTTTGTATATTTGTACCAATAATGGTTACTATTAGTTGTACGCTTAGGACTACGTCTCATTTTAACACTAAGTCCTTCTGCTAACAAAAAACGCTCAAATTTATTGATGCCTACCACTCCTTTTAGTTTCAACATTATGAATAATTTTCTTGTCCCAATGCGAGGGTGATCTTCACGAAGTTCTATAACTGATTCCTTTATACGAGAATACAAAAGAGCATCACGATCACGCTTGATAATCTGCTTATGGTATCCCTGTCTGCTAATTTCTGCAAAGGGATATATATTCTCCATAGTAAAAAGATAATCACTTATATTTTCTCGAAATCAAGTTAGCACTGGGATTTGAACTTTTTTTTGATATCAGTCTTGGTAAGTTCACTTCCAAATTCTAATACTTTTTGAGATATTCAACCTCTACTTGTTTTTGGCCAAGTAGGTGTTCTAAATCTGCAACTTTTTTCAATAAGCTCTAATGTTTTGTGAGCTTCGGACTCTTTTTCGATCACTATGCGTTCTCCTTTCTGTTTTAAGCTGCTATAAAGTCTAATCCATTTGTAAACAGCTGATCTCGTTACATTGTAAAGACGACTAATTTGAGAAACTGTTATTTGTTTCTTTTCAATCTCATTTACCTTTTCTTGCTTAAAAGCTACTCTAAAGGTACGGCGTTCTTTTGGTCTTTTTTCTTCCATTTTACTTGTTGACTTAAAAAGTTATTAACACTTTTGTTGTCTACCTATATCATGAAAGGACAGTAAACAGTAAACAACTAATAACCAAGAACCAAGAACCAAGAACCAACCAACTAATAACAAACCCTGACTGACGGCAGGCAGGCAAAAACTAACCAGATGCACAATCAAAGGAACAAACCAACAGGAGATAAGCCCGTATTCGGTATCAGGGCAGTGGAAGAAGCTATTGATGCAGGAAAAGATATAGATAAGGTTTTGATAAAAAAAGGGCTTCAGGGCGATCTATTCAGGGAATTCTTTAAAAAGGTAAAAGAACATGATATCCCGTTTCAGTTTGTTCCCGTTGAAAAGCTCAACCGTATCACAAGGAAGAATCACCAGGGAGTGATAGCATTCATTTCATCGATAACATTCCACAATATTGAGCAGATCATTCCCACCCTGTACGAAGAGGGTAAAGAGCCTTTCATCCTTGTGCTCGACGGTGTGACTGATATCCGGAATTTCGGCGCTATCGCACGTACTGCCGAGTGCGCCGGGGTAAATGCCATTGTTGTTCCTGCAAAGGGCGGAGCAGCAGTGAATGCCGATGCTATAAAAACATCGGCAGGTGCATTGCATTTGATCCCTGTATGCAGGGTAAATGATCTATCTCGCACTGTAAGATATCTGAAGGAGAGTGGTATAAAGATAGTTGCAGCAACAGAAAAAGGTGCAGATGACTACCATGAAGCTGATTATTCGGGTCCGAAATGCCTGGTAATGGGAGCAGAAGATAAAGGGATATCGCATGAAATACTTGATATTGCTGATATTCGCAGTAAAATACCGCTGAAAGGGCAAATCAGATCACTAAATGTCTCAGTTGCCACCGGTATTATGTTATATGAAATGTTAAAACTTCCTAAAAAATAAAACTATATATTTAAGTCCTTATGTCTTGACTGATAAGACAAGCAAACAGATTTCGGTAGCTTATTTAGTGTAAGGAAAAAGAGTGTTAATCACCGAAAATTTGATTTTTCTCATAATATTTATAAATTTCGTTTCAATAATGATGTGAAAAATCTTCTTTTTGCTAATCTAAAACATCATGAAATGAACCATAAGGAAAGAGTTCTTATGGCACTGAACAAGGAACAACCTGACCGAGTGCCATTCTTTTACTGGGATGTTCCCGATTTTGGAGAAAAAATGATGAAACACCTCGGTTTTAAGACAAGGGATCAACTCCTCGATTTTTTGGATGTCGATTTCAGGTGGGTAGAACCAAAGTACATCGGACCAAAACTGGTAAACAAAAAAAATAAAACAAAAAAAGATATCTGGGGTGTTGGTTACTCAAAGATCAAGAACGGAGATTTCGAATACTGGTCTCCTGATTCTTTCCCCTTCAAAGGTATTACTGACGCCGATTTACTCGAAGACTACCCTTGGCCTACTGCCGACCTTTTTGACTTTTCCGTCCTTCCCAAACTTATCGAGAAATATAAAGATTACGCCATAATGAGTGCTCCCGGATATTCATCCCCGGGTTTGTTCCGCATTATGCAGCGATTGATCGGGAAAGATGATTTTCTGGATGTCATGATGTTTCATCCTAAGTTCTTTCAAAGAATGGCTGATAAGGTTACTGAATTCTACACTGAATTCATTACCCGTTTCTTTGAACATGCAGGTGATAAAATTGATTTTATCCGCATTGCTGATGATTTCGGTTCCGATAACGGCCTAAAGGTAAGTAAGGAACAATGGGAGCTGTATTGTCATCCCGCTATCGAGAAATTCATAAAAATACCCAGGGAACTCGGAGTGCACTTTTACATGCATTCATGTGGTGCCGTCAGAAAACTGCTGCCTGAAATGATCAGCCTCGGAGCTGATGTGCTCGATCCTATTCAAACCCGTGCCGACGGCATGGAACCGGGTGGATTGAAACGTGATTTCGGTAATTACATAACATTTTCCGGAGCACTTGATGAAGAGATGTTACTCAGACAAGGAACTCCCGAAACAGTAAAAAAAGGCGTGAAACAGTTACTCGATGCTATGGCTCCGGGCGGCGGATTCTTCTTAGGACCTTCGCATAAACTTAAGGTTGAAACTCCCGTGGAAAATGTAGTTGCCATGTATGAAGCTGCTAAAGAGTGGCATTATGCAAAAGCCTGACCTACAATAAGTGATGAAGGAAACCGCAATACTGATAACCGGGGCATCAGGAGGCCTTGGAAAGGCTATGGTACAAATGTCCTTGTCACTTCCCGACATCGACAGGATAATAGCCACTGATATCAATAAAAACATAACGGAAGCATTTAACGATTATGGGGAAAGAGTAATCCCTTTCGTAATGGATGCAACCTCAGATGAGTCTATAGCAAAAGTTCATTCCGAACTTAGAAAAAGACGGATCATTGTTAAATACATAATTAACAACGCAGGAATATTCATGTTCCATCCTGTGTCGGAAATGACACAGGAGTTATTGGATAAATCTTTGAAAGTTAACGCTTTTGCTCCGATTTTAACAGTAAGCAATTTTCTTGGTGATCTTTCGGAAACAAAAGGCAGAGTTGTACAGATAAGTTCCTGTGCCGTGAAGTTTCCAACAATGTTCCAGTCATACCCTGCGTCAAAGATAGCCATGGAAGCGTTGAGCATTTCAATGCGTCAGGAGCTGAGTCTGATAGGAGTGAAGATGATTTTTGTACGGTCAGGGGCTATCAATACCGGATTGATTAAAGAGATGCAAACCCTTGCTGTTGCTGCTGAGAAAAGCAGATACTACAAGTTTTATAGAAAGTTCCTTGAACGAACAAGTAAAGATGTAGGTAAGATTAGGGAACCTGAAAATGTAGCTGCATTGGTTCTCAAGGCATTGACGGCGAAAAAACCAAAGAATATTTACACTATAAACAGTAACCGGACTATCAGGATATTTTCGTTATTCCCTCAGAAAATTCAG
>JAOZOF010000052.1:0-12993 GCA_029933425.1 Marinilabiliaceae bacterium | reverse complement strand
TATAAACAGTAACCGGACTATCAGGATATTTTCGTTATTCCCTCAGAAAATTCAGGATCATCTAATCCGGCAAATGGTAAAGTAAACACTAAGCTTCTCAAAATAAAAAACGCCTGCCAAAGCAAGCGTTTTTCAATGTTTTATACCAATCGGTATTACTTCATTACACGAAGATAATCCAATGTACTGAAAAAGAAGTGGCATTCACGTTCGGCGCTTTCGTCACTATCGGAACCGTGAACGGCATTTTGTGATTTGCTTTCAGCAAAATCTTTTCTGATAGTACCCTCTTCGGCTTGTGCCGGATCAGTAGAGCCGATAAGTTTCCTGAAATCTTCAACTGCGTTGTCCTTGTACAGAACAGCTGCAATTATCGGTCCCGATGACATGAATTCAACAAGCTCCCCGAAAAAAGGTTTATCCCTGTGCTCCTGGTAAAACTCCTCGGCTGCTATCTTTGATAACTTCAGCGACTTGATAGCCACGATCCTGAAACCTGCCTGTTCTATTCTGTCGATAATAGCCCCTATATGCTTGTTCTTAACAGCACCCGGCTTTATCATCGTTAATGTTTTGTTTCCTGCCATAATATTATTTTATTAAGATTTGGGTTGAAATTAATAAAATTGATGTGACCTGACAAAATCAACCTTGCATTTTGTTTATATTTGTCGTTTAAATTTCTAACTATGGTCAATGAATCCGTTTTAGCGAGGTTAAAGGAGTATGTAAATGACTCGGAAAACATAGTCATTGTTCCGCATCATAATCCTGACGGCGATGCCATTGGTGCTTCACTGGCACTGTATGGCGTGTTGCAGAAAATGGAGAAAAAAGTAAATGTTGTTTCGCCAAACAGTTTTCCCGAGTTCCTTCAGTGGATGACGGGAGCTGATGATGTGATCAATTATGAAGATCATCCTTCAAAAGTTAAAAAGGCAGTAAAAGAGGCTGAACTGATCTTCTTTCTTGATTTCAATGGATTGTCAAGACTTAAATCGTTGGAAAAAGAGGTTGCTAATTTTAGCGGTAGAAAGGTAATGGTCGATCATCATCCCGGACCGGAAGATATCGCTGATGTCATGATCTCGGAACCTGAGGCTTCAGCAACATGTGAACTGATGTATGATGTGATTAACAAGGCCGGATGGAAACATCTGCTCGACAAAGATCTAGCCGAATGTATCTATACGGGTATCATGACAGATACCGGAAGTCTGAGTTACAATTCAAGCCGGCCTGAGATATACCACATTGTTGCCGATCTTGTGGGTATTGGTGTTGATAAAGATAAGGTGCATAAACTGGTATTTCACAGCAATTCGTTCAACAGAATGAAACTTTTAGGACATGCTTTGGGACAAAAGATGTATCTGCTCGACGGGTCCCCGGCTGCATACATTGTACTAACTGCCGAAGAGTTGAAAAGATATGAGTTCAAACCGGGCGACACGGAGGGGTTTGTTAATTATCCTCTCTGGATAGAGGGTATTTCTGTTTCGGCGCTGTTCATGGAGCATGAGGATAAGATAAAGGTCTCTCTGCGTTCGAGGGGGTCATTCCCTGTAAATAAGTTTTCTGAAAAGTTCTTTAACGGAGGAGGACACAGGAATGCGGCAGGAGGGGAGTATTACGGTAATTTGACAGATGCAGTGGATGCTTTTTGCAGGGAATTACCGTTATTCATTAAAAGTCATAATTATAACGATTAAAAGCAACCATCAGAAAAAAATATCATCTATGAATAGAGTGCCTGGATATCTGCTTATACTTGTTGTATTCACACTGTTGTTGTCATGTTCCGATGGAAACAGAAAACGAAGAATGCCGAACATTTCAAAGGAAATGCTTATGAACGTTAACAAAAAACTTGTCGACCGTGATATGGTTGAGATAAAGCAATATGCAGACTCTTTGGGTATAAAGATGAAAAGAACGGAATCGGGATTGTGGTACAGAATAGTTGATGAAGGAGAAGGGCCAAAAGTGAAGAAAGGACAACTGATAACACTTGACTACAAAGTATCGTTGCTCGATGGAACAGTTTGTTATTCGAGCGATAAAGACGGCGTGAAAGTTTTTGAGGTTGGCCACGGAGGTGTTGAATCGGGACTTGAAGAGGGGGTACTCATGCTGAATAAGGGTGCAAAAGCTAAATTTATTCTTCCACCCTATCTGGCACACGGCCTGTTAGGAGATGAAAATAAGATTCCTGCACGCTCTATAATTGTTTATGATGTAGAGGTTTTGAGTATTGAACAAAAATGATTTTCTTTGTTGTCGTAAAAAACAGGGATTAAAGCACAAAAAATGAATATAAATAAAGTTTTCAGATCACTGATTGTAATATTACTAACAGGACTTGCTTTGTTCTCATCCTGTAAAAAGGATGATATCAAGAGTCCGAGTGAGTTGTATGCCGAGGAGCTGGATATGTTGGAGAGATTTAAGGAAACAGCTACCTATGATAGTTTGTTCAATCCTGAAACAATGTTAGTGATTGATTCGAGTGAGACAACAGGCAGATACCAGGGATTGGTTTATGCCCAGTTAGAGAAGGGCAGCGGCGATACTGTCTTGCTTGGGAAAAGAGTGGGAATAAGATATAGAATGTACTACATCCTTGATTCAGTAGGTGCTGAAGAACCTTTTATAGTTTTGGTTTCAAGTAACGAAACGTCTACGGATCCGATCGTTTACACGGTAGGGCAGCCTAATCCTACAGCGGGAATTTATGTCGGGGTTGACCTCGGTGTAAGATTTATGAACTGTTACGGTAAAAGCCGTATGCTTTTCCCCTCAACCATAGGAGGTAATGATTACGTTTCAAGGATAGTTGAGGCGCATATAACTTATATGGGACGATAACACATATTTGGGAACTAATATTATTTTTTGAGTGTTCATTGCTTTAAACGCAACCTTTTCCAGGATTTTACATCAATCAATTAAAAAGAACAGATGAAAACACTCAGAAATGTCTTGTTTTTATTTTTACTTGTTACTACCGGTTGTTCCGGGGATGATGAAAAAGATATGTCCTTTCTCGATCTCGGGATAATAAATCATTACGGCAACGACTATCTGATAATTACTGATGCAGGAATTAATCTGCTTGCATATGCTCTACCCACCGAACTTGATTTCGATGATAATCTCAGGGTCAGCGTCAGGTACAAGGTGATACGACCTGCCGAACCTGATGACAGCATTAAGCTCGATTACATTGTAGCTGTTGAGGATATAAACGAGCTGCTTACAAAAGAGATAATCACTATTGATGATGCCAACAGGGATACTCTCGGAAGTTCTTCCGTTAAATTCGAAAATGTCTGGATCACACAGGATTATCTTACTGTTTATTTTTCCTTTTATGCCGGAACAAAAGAGCACTATTTCAATCTTACTTATGACCCTATGGAGCAGACAAGTGATGACTTTGTTGCTTTAACTTTTCGCCATAAGGATAATGGAGACACCGAGATAAAACAATATTGGGGCTACATAAGTTTTCGTCTCAACAGTCTTCGCCGTGAAGACGGGTCATCTGTGAACATTCATTTCAGAGGAAAGCAGTTCGATGAGATGGATTATCAAAAGAACGATCTTGTGTATATCTACTGATCTTTACGACTTCCTGAAACTCTTTTTGTATGATTCCGTTATCCTGTTGTATTCAAGCGATATTTTTGATATTAAAGGGTGACCGGCTTTGAATTTCATTTTTTCAATCTCTCTGACAGGCAACACTTTCGGAGTAGTTCCGGTCAGAAATACTGCATCTGTATCTTTCAGGTCACTAACTTCGGGCAGATCATATTTCAGTGTTATACCAAGATCATTGATTATTCTGATGACCTTTTTCCTTGTGATACCTGAGAGCACAGTGTCATCCGGTGCGGTGATGATAGTTTTATCTTTGATGAAAAATACGTTTGAGCGACTGCCTTCGGTGATCCTGTTCTCTGAATTCACCAGGATGGTTTCATAAACTTTATGTTTGTCAATGATACTGTTTGCTTTTTCCCTTACCGATGGATTGTAGATCTTTGCCGACGGACTTTTGCGTTCAGCGAACAGCAGCTCACATGATACGCCTTTACGGTAATCATTGTCAGAGGGAAACCTGACTGTGCTCTGATAGATGCATACATCGGTACGTTTATTATCGAGGAAGCAAAAAACGATGCGTAAGAGGCCGTTTTTCATACTGTTAAGATTGATGAGCTTTAATATCTGATCTGTCAGTTTATCGGGATGCATTATTAATTTCTTGCCAGCAATGGCAAAACTTTTTATCAGCCTTTCAATGTGATCTTCAAGGAACAGTGGTATGCCGTCATCAGTGCGTACAACTTCGTAGATAGACATTATTCCGTCTTCGAACGGATCAGAAAATATTTCTGATGATAAAACCTCAGAATTCTTAATAAAATATTTACCTGTGATCATTGAACAGCAACATTGAATCAGATATTACTTAAGTTTTTTTGCCTCATCCCAAATCTTGTCCATCTCCTCCAGAGTCATATCTTTCAGACTTTTACCCTGTTTTATTGTCTTCTCTTCAAGGTAATTGAAACGTTTGATGAACTTACGGTTTGTTCGCTCAAGTGCGTTCTCCGGATTGATCCCGTACAATCGGGCTGCATTTATAAGTGAGAAGAACATATCGCCGAATTCGTCTTCTATCGTGTCGGAATTTCCTTCCAGTATCTCATGTTTCAATTCGTTACACTCCTCTTCCACCTTATCCCAGACCTGCTCACGCTCTTCCCAGTCGAATCCCACACCGCGTGCTTTATCCTGTATGCGATTGGCCTTGATGAGTGCCGGCAGTGAATCCGGAACGCCTTCGAGTACCGAGGTATTGCCGCCTTTCTCCTTCAACTTCAACTGCTCCCAGTTCTCTTCAACCTCCCTTGCATCCTTCACCGTTACATCGCCGAAAATGTGAGGGTGACGATAAATCAACTTCTCATTTATCGAATCGATCACATCTTTTATGTCGAAAGCCTCCTTTTCCGATCCTATCTTTGAATAAAACACTATGTGCAGAAGAAGATCGCCCAGCTCTTTTTTGATAAGTGCATCGTCTTTTTTCAGTATTGCATCAGCAAGTTCATAGGTCTCTTCAACTGTCAATATTCTTAAAGTATCATTGGTCTGTTTCTTGTCCCAGGGACATTTCTCCCTGAGCTCATCCATGATATCGAGAAGTTTGTTGAATGATTCGAGTGTCTCTTTTCTGTTTCTGTCGGTCATTGCGTATCTTTGTTTCTGAAAGATGTTTCGGCAAAGGTAAAAATACCAAAGCATAAAAATGCAAAAAATGTTGTTACTTTGTTTGATATGTCAGAAATTAGAGTTGTGATTCTTATGAACTTTATTTGTAAATGATAGAAAAACTCATATACCTTGAATCTGTCGACCTTGTTTCATTTTTAGGGGTCAAGAACAGTAATCTGGAATTGATAAAGAACCGTTTCCCGAAACTTAAGATCGTAGCCCGTGGCAACTGGCTGAAAGCTATTGGTGAGGTGGAGGAGGTGGCCGTTTTTGAAGAGAAGATATCAAAACTGCTTGAACATTACCACGAATACAATGTGCTTTCCGATAATGCTATCGAAGGTATTCTTTCGGGAGGTGCTTTTTCAGGCAAAAAAAAGGATACCGATACAATTCTTTACGGCATCAGTGGAAAACCCATTAAAGCAAGGACAAAGAACCAGAAACGGCTTGTTGAGGCTTTCGACAAGAATGACCTTCTGTTTGCCGTGGGGCCTGCCGGTACGGGGAAGACATATACTGCCATAGCTCTTGCTGTTAGGGCATTGAAGGCACGTCATGTAAGGCGCATTATCCTCAGCCGGCCTGCTGTGGAGGCAGGAGAGAAGCTGGGTTTTCTTCCGGGCGATATGAAGGATAAGATCGATCCATACCTGCAGCCTCTCTACGATGCCCTGCAGGATATGATACCGCCGGCAAAACTGAAAGATTACATGGAGAACGGAACGATACAGATAGCTCCTCTTGCATATATGCGGGGTCGGACGCTGAACAATGCCTTTGTGATCCTTGATGAGGCGCAGAACACTACTACCAATCAACTGAAGATGTTCCTTACACGTATGGGCGCTGAGGCCAAGTTCGTAGTAACGGGCGATATTACACAAATTGACCTTCCAAGAGAACAACACTCAGGACTTGTTCATGCCATGGAAATATTAAAGGATATAAAAGGGATTGAGCGCATTGAGTTTGATGTGAATGACATTGTACGTCATAAACTTGTTCAGGACATCGTAGAAGCATACGATAAGTCTTGAGTTCTATGGTTACATGGTTACATGGTTGAAGTGCTAAAGTGCTGAATGGTTAGTGGTTAATGGTCAATGTCTTTTACGTCATGCTTCAAAATCTTTAAATATCAGGAGTGAAACGAATGATATTTAAACGGTAAAATAGTTAGGATAGGGCTACAGGGCTAAAGGATTAATTGGCTGAAGGAACAAAAGTGGTTATCATAATTCTCAACAAATATATTTTATGATCATGAATGGTCAGTCTGCATCAAAAGGATTTTCAACTAAGGTTATTGTTGTTGTTTTTATTGTTACTCTGCTTTACACTGTTGTCAGGTATAATATTTTCGGGGGTGTTGCCTGGAAGGAACTCTCTTTTTTCATCATGAACAAAGCTGTCTCTCTCAACGGTATAATTCTGCTTATCATAACCTTTTCTATATCACCTCTGAAAAATATGGGAGTGAAGGTTTCGAATCCCTGGTTAAAATCCCGTAAAGCTCTCGGAATGGCAGGTTTTATCAGCATTTTCATACATATGATAATGAGCCTGATGCTGTTCACACCTGCATACTATGGTAAGTTCTTCGAGGCTTCAGGCCGTATGACACTTGATGCTGGTCTGAGCATGCTTACAGGTGTACTGGCATTCATTGTACTTTGGTTTTACAATATCAGTTTTTACAAGTCGGGAAAGGATAAAGAGATAAACAAGGTTATTAAATCGCGTGGATTCCTGTTACTTGTGATGCCGCTAACAGCACTCCATCTGTTATTTATGGGCTATAAAGGCTGGATGAACCCCTCGGGATGGAATGCCGGAATTCCTCCGATCAGCCTGATCGCATTTGTTGCCTTCCTGATCGGGTATCTGATCAATCTGATAGGAAGAAAATAGAGATATCCTGTAAATTACTCTTTATTTCCTTAATGATTTTTTGCATCTTTGACGATCAGAAAAACAATCAATAAAATACAAAAATGGCAAAAGCAATAATTCAAACCGATTACAGTTTTCCGGGACAAAAAAGTGTTTACAAAGGCAAAGTTCGTGATGTTTACAATATTGATGATCAATACCTTGTAATGGTAGTCTCTGATCGTATTTCTGCATTTGATGTGGTATTACCTAAAGGAATACCGTACAAAGGGCAGGTGCTTAATCAGATCGCCTCAAAATTTCTTGATGCTACTTCCGACATAGTTCCCAACTGGAAGATGGCTACTCCCGATCCGATGGTTACTGTTGGACATAAATGTGAGCCTTTCCCCGTTGAGATGATTGTCAGGGGATACCTTACCGGCAGTTCATGGCGTCTGTACAAAGGTGGCGGACGTGAGATATGTGGTGTGCCACTACCTGAAGGGATGCGTGAGCATGAGGCTTTCCCCGAGCCTTTGCTGACACCTACAACCAAGGCTGAACAGGGTGCGCACGACGAGAATATTTCGCGTGACGAGATACTCAGCAGCGGACTTGTTTCTGAGGAGGACTATGTTCAGCTCGAAAAGTTCTCTCTTGAGCTGTTTAAACGTGGCAGTGAGATGGCACGTGAAAAAGGTCTTATCCTTGTTGACACCAAATATGAGTTCGGAAAGAAAGACGGTAAGATATATCTGATAGATGAGATACACACTCCCGATTCTTCGCGATATTTCTATGCCGACGGATACCAGGAGCGTTTCGATAATGGCGAGCCCCAGAAACAGTTGTCGAAAGAGTTTGTGCGTGAATGGCTTATGGAAAACGGATTTCAGGGCAGGGAAGGGGATCTGCTTCCTGAGATTCATGATGAGTTCGTGAACAGGGTGTCTGAGCGTTACATCGAGCTGTACGAGACCATCACAGGCGAGAAATTCGTGAAAGGAGATGATTCGACAGACGTGAATGAGCGTATCTTTAACAATGTGTCGGAATATCTGAAAAGTTTGTAAAGTATAATAACAGGATACAGAGAGGCACAGGGAATTAAATGAAAAACTCTGTGCCTTTGTGTTGAAAAGTAAATATGAACACTTCCAGAGCAGAAATATTCAAACGTATGCTGCCGGGATTTATCCCGGTTATTGCTTTTATCGTGGCCGACGAAGTGTGGGGCACCATTACCGGACTTCTTGTGGCCATTGGCATTGGTGTTGCCGAGCTTGCTTACAGTCTGATAAAATACCGTAAGATCGACCGTTTTGTCATTCTCGACATTGGTCTTTTGCTGGCTTTGGGAGGTATCTCTCTGATCTTCGATAATGATATATTCTTCAAAATAAAACCGGGAATAATCAATCTTATCATTACCGGACTTATAGGATACAGTGCCTTCTCAGAGAACAACATCGTTCTGATGATGTCGAAACGTTACATGAAAGGTATCGAGTTCAATCCGTATCAGATGTGGCTGCTGAACGAAAGTATGGTGCGACTGTTCTGGATATTGCTGGTCTACTCTGTTCTGACGTTGGGCTCGGCCTTTGTTAAAAATAAAGTGGTGTGGGATTTCATGGCCGGACCCGGCATGTTCGTTGTATTCGGACTTTTTATGGGTATTGAGTGGCTAAGCAAGAGGTCGCAGAACAAAAAGTTCCGTAATGAAGATTGGGTGCCGCTTGTGGATGAGGAAGGGAATGTGACGGGACAAGCACCGAGGAGTGTCGTGCACAACGGTAAATCAATGCTGCTTCATCCTGTGGTGCATCTGCACGTAGTCGATAAGAACAGGATTTACCTTCAAAAGCGGCAGCTGACAAAAAAGATACAGCCCGGGAAATGGGATACTGCCGTGGGAGGACATGTCGATCCGGGTGAGAATATCGAACAGGCTCTTGTACGCGAAACATCTGAGGAGATAGGCATTAAAAGGTTCAATGCTTCATTGCTGAAAAAATATGTATGGGAGAGCAGCGTGGAGCGCGAACTCGTTTTCAGCTTCATAACTGCCGGCTACAACGGCAGTTTCAGCATCGATAAAAATGAGGTTGCAGAGGCACGTTATTGGTCGGTTGCCGAGATAGATGAAAATATCGATAAAGACATCTTCACGCCCAATTTCCTGCATGAATACCCGTGGGTAAAACAGGTGCTTGAGAAGATGTGATAATTGTACCGGTTATCGAAACTGTGTATTGTCCTGGTTTTTTAAACTTCGAAAATCGTCATTCATTATTTGATATTCGTCATTCGGGATTCTCCATTATTATACTTTGAAATTATGAATCTCGAACGCCGAATAATAAATTTCTAAGGTTTTTGTCCATTCGATATTCACTCAAAAACTTATCTGACTTCAATATCATACTTTCCTGATATAACTTCAAGCACTGTGTAGTCATTTTCGGTCTTTATGAACCGGATGCCATCTGTTTCGGTTGCTTTTTTGTTTCCCACGTAGATCGTTCTGCCTTTGCTTTCCGGTACATAAACCGTAGCCATCGTATTGAACGGTACCTCAATGTGCAGCAGCAATCCGTTCTCTGTTCTGTGCCACTCTGACACTATTTTTCCACGAACGGTTTGTATGGATGCGGTCACACGGTCAAGACCACCGACAGGAAAAGGTTTGATCACAAACTCTTTGAAAGCGGGAGCATCTTCTGTTGTGCGTATCCCCGCCAAAGCTTTGTAGAACCAACTGTCGACACTACCCATCATCACATGGTTATGCGACTGTTTCAGCGTCCAGAACTCACACATGGTATTGTATCGCTTCATCATCTCGGCCCAGCTCGGATAGGAGGTTTGTGTTGCCAGTTGCCATGCAATGTCGTTACGGTTATATTTTAACAGGGCTTCAAAAAGATATTTCGTGCCGAGAACACCTGTTGTAAGATGAGTATCATTTTTTTCAATGTCGGTTATGATATTTTTTAAAACGTCCTTTTCATATTTTCCGGGTACGATTCCCAAAAACAGGGGAAAGGCGTTTGCCATCTGACTTCCGTCATTGTAGTTCTTCGTTTGGGTGTCAAAATAGGTTTTGTTGTATTTTTCTTTTATCTCACGGGCAAGCTCTGAGAAGTGACCATGATCATCTGCGTAGCCAAGTATTCCGGCGATCTTCGACATTATCATAGCATCGTAAAAATAAAAAGCGGTAGGCACCGATTCCGGCTCTCCTTCATTCCATCCCTTGACCATACTTCCCCAGTCGCCTATCCATCCCTTTGGCAGAATGTGATCTTTTGCAAGATTTTTCAGAAATTCCATGTATCTCGTCATGGCGGGGTAGTTCTCTTCAAGGACCTGTCTGTCGGCATAGTTGAGATAGAACTGCCACACCATTGTAAAATATGAGCTGCTCCACTCTATTCCCTCATCCCAAATGTATGGACGGGGAGAGATGATGGGTATGTCGCCCGTTTTTTCATCCTGATTGGCACGGATGCCTCTGAACCAGTTTTTGTAGAACAGTGCCATATCGAAATTGAACATCGCCTCCTCGGCTGTGACCTGTGCATCACCCATCCATCCAAGGCGCTCATCCCTCTGCGGACAGTCCATAGGGTAACCTATCATATTGCTCTTTTGCGACCATACCGTGGCATGATGCATTTTGTTTATCAGCGGATAACTGCAGCTGAACTTACCTGTCTGTTCGTTTGCCGAATGTATGACACACCCTTTAATGGAAATTATCTCAGGCATCTCACCGTCAGTGGAGATCTCTGCATACTGAAATCCGAAATAGGTAAAATGCGGTTCATAGGTCTCTTCATCTTTACCTTTCAGGATATATTCGGCAACAGCTTTCGCATTCTCATTGCAGGTAAGATCAAGAGTGCCGTCATCTTTCAGCTCTTCCGAGAAATTTATCTTAATTTTTGTTCCTTTCTTACCTTTCATTTTCAACCTGACCCATCCGGCAAAGTTCTGTCCGAAGTCGAATACTTTAGTTCCTGCACCGGTATCAGTAACTCTGACCGCACTGAGAGTGTCTATGACGCGTATAGGCGGCATTACAGCGGATGCAAGTTCAGGAGCAGGCTCTTGCATCAATACGGCATTTTTCCATGCTGATTCGTCAAATCCGGGTGTGTTCCACCCGTTCACCTCAGCATTGGCGTCATAAACTTCTCCGTCGTAAACGCAACAGAACAATACGGGACCCGGGTGGGTTTTCCATTTGTCGTTGGTTACAATGGTTTCTGATGTCCCGTCACTGTATGTGATCATCAGTTGTGCTATTGCCTTTTTGGAACCAAACCACTGCATACGGTATGTGTTCCACCATTTTTTGTAAGGATTGTACCATCCGTTCCCGAGATGAAGTCCCAGGGCATTCTTTCCTTCCTGCAAAAGCGGGGTCACATCGTATGTGTCGTACAGTACGTATTTGTGATAAGGTGTTTTGGCAGGAGAGAGGACATGGTTCCCGACCCTTTTACCATTTAAAAAAGCCTCGTAGAACCCAAGTCCCGTAACATACAGCCTTGCTCTTTTTATTCTCTTCCCGATAGTAAATCCGTGACGTAACAATACTGACCTTCCGATATGACTGACACTGTCTTTTTGAGTCAGCTCTTCTTTCGGATCGGCATAAAAGCCTTTTGGCGGGACAGGCTCGGGTGCATCGTTAAATCCTATCCATTGTGCTTTCCACTCTTTCTTATTCAGGAGAGCGGTGCTAAATACAGCACTCTCACTCTCTGCCAGTTTTCTGTTTTTGTCCCAGACAAAGACCTTCCAGAAATAATCAGTATTGCTTTTAAGCGGTTTCCCTTCATAGGCAATATGCAGAGTTGTATCGCCAGGACGTTTTCCCGAATCCCACAAGATATTTTTCCTGCTTTTTAAATCCTTTTTGCTGCCGGCAACAATTATCCTGTAAGCTGTTTGTATATTGCCTTTTGTATCGGAAGTAGCTATCCATGAAAAACAGGAAACAGGTGTGTCAATGTTTACCGGATCCACAACATATTCGCATGTGAGCTTTTCAATTTTCAGGTCTTTTCCGGCAGGTCTGTTACAGGAAAATAATGCAGTGAACAGCAGAAGAAAGGATATGATTCTCATTTTTTTCAGTTTTGAACTCATAAGATACCAAAAACATGAATAAACCCAAAATAGTCAATTAGAATATAAATGAATTCTAATTGACTATCGATTAAGACATTCATCTGTTTTGTTTTTTGCCAAAACAGTGAATCTCTATATCAGCCTGTCCCGAGGTATCCCGGGAGGGTTAACCCGCATGGGGTCATTAAATCAGCGATTTCATCTTTTCCTAATGACCAATTTGGGATAAAAAAGCCTGATCAGAACAAAAAAGTCTGTCAGGCTCTGTTTTGGTGTGCCGTGCATGGTAAATAACTTGGTGGTGAAAATCCACTATGGGGGTTTGTAGTTGCCAACCATTAGCTCAAGGCAAGGGTGCTTACCGCGAGGTATAATCTGAAGGAAGCCGGCGGCAAATTTCCGACCTGAGGAACACGAACATTATCAGGCATAACCGGTGGGATGAGCTTGCAACACAAAGCGAAGTCCAAAAACTACACGGACACCGGGATGTAAACCTGCCTGACGGAAGGCAGGTAATGCGGGTACATGGAAAGAAAGTTATTTATCTTACCACGGGAGGTCTCGTAGACGTATTGAAACACAAAGTATGATATACGGTCGAAAAAGGTTTGTTACGAGAAGTTAGCCGAGGTCATAGTACTCATTAAGCTATTAAAGGGGAAGGACTGAACCTTAATT
>JAOZOF010000493.1 GCA_029933425.1 Marinilabiliaceae bacterium | reverse complement strand
TGACATCCAAACTGCTAAGTTGATTGTTATTACATCGTAATGTTTTTAGATGAATGTTTTTGCTTACATCGATGCTTGTCAGGTTGTTGCCAAAGCAGTCTAAGTATGTCAGGCTTATAAAGTCTTCTATTCCTGTAAGGTCAGCGATATGCTTAGCCCCGACCTTGAGTTCGGTTATTCCTGAAATATTGGCTGTAAGTACACTGTCATCTAATACATCGTCATATCCGAAATAGATAAGACGGTTTTCGAAATTATCGTCGGGAACATATGTTTTTTGAGCATAGATACTCGCTGAAAACATAAAAAAGAGAGCGGAGATAAAGAGATTTTTTAACATCAGGTGAACGTTTAAAATGACTATTTGCAGAAAGGAAACCAGGTGTGTGGCTGCGGTCATCAATACCTGTCAGGGTTTTAAAACCTGACAGGTGTAATATTTATTTCTTCATCAGTTTTCTGACGGTAACGCCATCACTTGTGAATATACGTACGATATAAAGTCCTTTATTCAGACTTCCAAGATTGACAGTGCTGAAATCAGATGTAAAGATCTTAACCATTTCTCCGGTTACAGAGTAGAGTTCAATTTTTATGATCTGTACTGATGACTCTACATAGAGTGTGCCTGAAACAGGATTAGGATGAAGTGTTATCTCCTTAGTTGTTCCATTGTTATCTATTCCTGTTGCAGTTCCGCATTCAGTAGAATATGATGCTGCATCTTCCTTTTGCCATCCCGATGGTATGTTGTCAAGCTGAGACTGGCTGACCTGGATACATCCTAACGGGCAGCTTTTGATATCCATATCGGTAAGGTTTGCATTAGCCGAAACATCCAGTGACCCAAGCTTACTGCTGTATGCATTGAGGATTTCTAAATTCGGAACATTTGAAATATCTATCGAAGCAATATCGGTATATGATATGTTGATACTTATAATATTTTCATTTACTGTATTCAGATTTTCAGTAACTGAAGCATCTTTAAGAATATTGCTGTCGGTAAGGAGCAGGGTAGTGAGAGGATTGTTCGACACATCTACGTATACGAGGTTCGTGTTGTAGGTCAGATCAAGATAAGTGAGCTGATTATCACTCACTATCAATGTGTCGAGAGATGTGAAATCGGCAATGCCTGTAAGGTCACTTATGTTCAGTCCTGAAATATCCAGCGTTGTAACTGAAGATATCTCATCGGTAGCAACTGTTCCGTCAGGATCAGTTCCGCTTACAATACCGAGATCGATCAAAGCCTGTTCAAAGTTTGCATCCGTTATCACAGTTATATCTTCGCAGTCATCCGAATAAGTTGCTGTAGCATCTTTTTTCCAGTTATCGTAAGGTGCAATCCCATTATTGGCATCTGTG
>JAOZOF010000051.1 GCA_029933425.1 Marinilabiliaceae bacterium | reverse complement strand
ATCAGGAGAGTGGTTTAATGCCGATTATCAGCATGTCATCTACCTGCTCCTGGGCGATATCGAAATAATTCTTCCATTCCTCCATTTTCTGGTGAAGGATGGCTTTTTGGTCAGACATGGGCAGCTTGTGTATATTCAACAGTAAATGGCGGAAACGACGATATTTGAACTTTTTATTGTCAGGCCCTCCGAACTGGTCAGCATATCCGTCAGTGAAAACATAAATGATATCATCATTCATCAGCTGTATTCTCTCTCTTCTGAACTTCCGCTCCGAATTATGACCTATTGAGAACCTGTCTCCTTTGTAAGTAAATATCTCATTATCCCTGATAAGATACATAGGATTATAGGCACCTGCAAAATCCAGGGTTCTGTTTTTCTTGTCGATGACACACAAAACCATATCCATACCGTCATTCACTTCGCTGTCAAAGTTTTGCAAAGTGCCGCTCATGGTATTCTTCTTGAACACATTAATAACTTCCTCATTCATCCTGTCAAGTACCACGGCAGGATCCTCCTCACCCTGCACCTCTATAATATTCCGCAACATGCCATGACCTACGATCGACATAAATGCGCCTGGAACGCCATGCCCGGTACAATCAACAACAGCAACGTATACTTTGTCTTTATTTTTATATGTCCAGTAAAAGTCACCACTGACAATATCTTTAGGACCATAATAAACGAACGATTCCGGCACAAAGCTTCTGAACACTACTTCTGACGGAATGATAGCCTCCTGAATACGCTTTGCATAACTTATGCTGTCAGTCAGGCTCTTGTTAAACTTCGACAAAGCCTCTTTTTGTGCCTCAATACGGTGTTTATTCTCAGCTTCTTCTCTGAGCCTTTTGTTTTCAACCCTGTATTTCCTGACGCTGAAATTTATTATCAGCTGAATTATGAATGCCCCGAAAAGAATATAGAAAACATAAGCAAACCCGGTCATCCACAAAGGGGGCCTGATAGTAATGATCAACTCTGTCGGATCATTATTCCATACAAAGTCATTGTTTGCACCCATTATTTTCAACTTATACTTACCGGGAGACAGATTTGAGAAACTTACAGTATTTACCTGCGTTTCATCACGCCAATCATCATCATAGTTCTCAAGCTTGATCCTGTACCAGTTATGCTCAGGTTGTGTGTACTCAAGTGCCGCGAAATCAACTTTTATGATCGTATTACGTTGATACTTGAATTCTATTTCAGGGATCTCTCCACTGTACTTGTTTATGATCTTACCTTTTTGTAATACCTCTATATCTGTAATTACCACGTTAGGAATTACCATGTTCTCTTTAAGCGAGTCCGCATTCAGATATGCCAATCCTTCCACACCACCAAAATAGAGATAGTTCTCATCCTTAAAAGCAGAATTAATATTGAACACAAAACCGGGAAGTCCGTCATCTTCGGTAAACACAAACACTTTGCCGTCAGTGTTTATTCCGAAAATCCCCTTATTGGTACCGATCCATAATCTGTTATAGTCATCCGGCAACACATCACAGATCATTGTTTGATCCAACATCTTGTTCTTGCTGAATAATCCGAATTTGAATTTTGTTTTATCAAAGTACGATAATCCCGAGCGTGTACCTATCCATATTAAATCGCTTGAACGACTCTCTCCAAATGAAATAATGTCATTGTCGCTTATCAGCAATGGCCCTTCCGGCACATTGCATATCCGGCTGAACTCCTCTCCTGCTCTCTTTATGTAATTAATACCTTTTTTAGTTCCTATCCATATCCAGCCGTGTTTATCCTCATGCAGTACATTTATCACATCACTGCAAAGTCCCGAACTCTCCTCCGAGCTACCTGAACCCTCAAAATAACTGACGATCTTTTCTCCGTTATATTTATAAAGTCCGAAATTTGTAGCAATCCACAGATCCCCCAGCCTGTCTTTTATCAGATCATTAATATTATTGTTCCTCAGAAGGTTCTTAAACTCTGTACTTCCTGCATACCCAAACTCTCTGACAATACCTGTATACTTATTCAGTTTGAATATCCCATGGGGAGTACCCAACCACAACTGACCGTTTTCCCCCTCCATTAAACAATTTATCCTGTCCTCAAAACCTAAATCATTTGTGAAATTTATTTTAAAATGTTCCGCATATCTGAAATCCTTATCTACACGGTAAAGGCCGTCCCTTTCAGTTCCCAGCCATAATGCACCTTCTTTATCTTTAAATACCGTAGTGAAATTATAAGAGTTCAATATAAATGGCTGATCCGATTCTGCCGATAAGGAAAAGAACTTGGGCTGCGAATAGTTGATCTTAAAGATTCCGTTGTTCCGGGTACCCACCCACAAAATACCACTCCTGTCGAACAGCATACTTGTAACCTGGATATTGCTGATCTTCTTCTGCCACTTCTTCCCTTTACCAAAAATCCTATGAGTTTTAAATGGATAATCCGATAGCTCTATCCCTCTGTATGTTCCTATCCATATCTCGTTATTCTGATCATGTGCAACACAGTTCACAGGTTCATAGCCGATATTCGAATCTTCAGCCCACACTATTCTCATATCGTCATTTGAAATATCAAGTATTTTCAGTCCACTGTCGCATCCGATAACAATAGTAGTGTCATCCCTGAAATACAATGTGCTGATATCATCATTAAAGAATACTCCATTGATCTTGTATCTTGTAAAGAGCTCTTTCTGCATGTCAAAAACAAGCAAACCATCCTTACTCCCGATCCATAAATTACCATTCCTGGGAACAACAGGATAGTTGAAATACTTGCTGTCTTTGAAAACATTATTGTAGTGATTGTACTCAATTACCTCGGAAAGATCGGTACTGATCCTTACCAGGTAGTTAACGGTAAGTGCCCAGACATATCCGTCACTGAACGACATGCCCAGTATGCCTTTTTCTGTTAATGTCTGACCTTCAGGAAGCACAGATACAAGATCTGTAAAATCATCCGTTGTTCTGTCCCAAATGGCAATTCCGTTATCCTTTGTACCAACCCATATATTACCATCAGGGGTTTCCAGTAATGCATGTATGAAATTACCCGGGATTGTAAGAGAATCAGGAGGGTCATGTTTATATTCCCTGAACTCATAACCATCGTAACGATTTAGTCCGTCCCGGGTCCCCACCCAGATAAAGCCCTTACTATCCTGAAAGATAACCGTAATCCTGCTGTTCGACATCCCGTCTTTTATTGAGAGATGTTTGATACGGGGGATATATGAATTTCCTCTCACTGCTCCCGACAGAAACAGGCTGATCAGCAAGATAATCCATGTAGTGCTAAATTTAGTCACTCCCCCCTTAAAAGATTCAAACATTACAGTTCTTTTCAATAAGTGCTAAAATACTAAAAAAATAATTTAACCTAAAAAATCAATATTTTTCTGCCCCTGCTTTTCAGCCCAGTATACCCGCAAGGAGCCTTTAGTTCAGCTCGTTCCCCGCATCCTAATGGCCAATTTGGGTTTAACATAAAAACCAACCCCTCATCCGCATCAACATCACGCTGAATATCTGCAACTTACAATACCTGTCATCTCCGGGTATTACAACATAGATATAACGTGCCTTAAGTGATACGAAAAAGGCCGGTAAAAGTTTTACCGGCCTCCAATTTTTCTTGAATTATTTTTACTTAATTCCAGCTTTCTCTTTAAACCATTCAAGGTTCTGTGATTTCGGCCTTTCGATCGGGAGTCCGTAGAGTCTGTCCCAAACGAGCTGAGTAAGTACTCCAAGTGCTCTTGACACACCAAACAGAACTGTATAGATCTGGAAGTCCTTAATGCCGAATGTGGTCAGTAATGAACCTGAAATGGCATCTACGTTAGGCCATGGGTTCTTAACCTTACCTGTTGCAGCCAGAATATCAGGTACAACATCGTAAATATTACGGCAGATCTGAATATAAGGAGCATCAGGTGCATTCTGTTCGGCAAACTCAAGCTGAACGCTGAAACGCGGATCAGTCTTACGCAATACGGCATGTCCGTATCCCGGGATAACCCGTCCACTGTCGAGAGTCTGCTGTGCATACTCGGCAATTTGTTCTTTCGAAGGAACTTCAACACCGATATCACGTTTCATCTTGTTTATCCAGTGCATCACTTCCTGGTTAGCCATTCCGTGAAGAGGACCTGCCAGACCGTTCATACCTGCTGAGAATGCATAGTAAGGATTAGAAAGAGCAGAACCTACAAGGTGAGTTGTATGAGCAGATACGTTTCCTCCTTCATGGTCAGAGTGAATCACCATGTAAAGACGCATCAGGTCTCTCACAACAGGATCATTAAATCCCATCATGTGAGCAAGGTTTCCTGCCCAGTCGAGTGACGGATCCGGATCGATGTAATCTCCGTTATGGAAAACACGACGGTAGATGTAAGCAGCAATTGCCGGAAGACGGCTCAGAAGGTCCATTACACCTTCGTATGTCGGATCCCAGTAATCTTTTTTGTCCATTCCTGTAAGATAAGCCTTACGGAATTTGGATTCAGTTGACATTGCAAGAATTGCACTGTTGAACTGGATCATTGGGTGAGCATCTTTCGGAAGCGCATTGATCACATCAAAAACATGTGCCGGTATTCCTCTTGCGCGTGTTGCCCACTGCTCACTGATGTAACTTACATCTTCTTTTGATGGAAGTTCTCCGGTAAGCATCAGATAGAATACACCTTCAGGAAGCGGCTGACCTCCTTCGTGAGCCTTTGGTAAAAGGTCCTGCAGTTCAGGAATAGAATAGCCTCTGAAACGAATACCTTCAACAGGGTCAAGCTTGGAAGTACAAGTCAGAAGAGATACTACTCCCTTCATTCCGGTCAGAACCTGCCCCATTGTAACTTCCTGCGTAACAACATCGCCGTACTCTTTGGCAAGTTGTTTTACGATCTTCGCATTGGGAAGACCTACTTCAATAATTTTTTGCTTTATATGATCCATAATTATAGCGTTTAATTATACATTAACATTGACTTTAAAGATACGAAATATTTTCCGATTTTGTCCGGTCAATCAGCGACTAAGAATAATTTGTAAATACAAGTTGTACCAAAATCATGCAATTTGTCTTACTAACCTTTTCGTGCTGATAATCTGCACCTTAGACCTCAAACTCAAATTCTGCCATGATCCAATCATTTCTCAACTTGTATTCACATGTTATCATTTCACAAACCCAATAAAATAAGCTGTTTAACTACAACGCACATGCTACTTGTAATATTTAAGAAAAAACAGTCTTAAAAACAAAAAAAGGGTGAAGTTTACACCTCACCCTTTTAGGTTTATTTAACAATTGTTTGTTATTTTTTCTTTTCTACTTTAGCATATCCGTAAACGGCAGCATCACCAAGCTCTTCTTCGATGCGAAGAAGCTGATTGTATTTTGCCATACGGTCAGAACGACTCAATGAACCTGTTTTGATCTGTCCGCTGTTTGTAGCAACTGCAATGTCGGCAATTGTAGAATCCTCTGTTTCACCTGATCGGTGTGAAGTTACTGAAGTGTAACCTGCACGGTGAGCCATTTCGATAGCATTCAAAGTCTCAGTCAGAGTACCGATCTGGTTAACTTTGATAAGGATAGAGTTAGCAGCACCAAGCTCAATACCTTTCTTCAGGTACTCAACGTTAGTAACGAACAGGTCGTCACCTACCAACTGACACTTATCGCCGAGCTTGTTGTTCAGAAGAACAAAACCGTCCCAGTCACTCTCGTTCATACCGTCCTCTATTGAGTCGATAGGATATTTCTCTACCAATTGAGCAAGATACTCAACCTGCTCCTCAGCAGTACGTTTGGCACCGTTAGCACCTTCGAATTTAGTGTAGTCGTAAACTCCGTCTACATAGAACTCAGAAGCAGCACAATCAAGAGCAATAGAAACATCACCGCCTTCTTCTTTACGACCGGCTTTGTAACCTGCATTTTCAATAGCCTTGATAATGCTTTCAAGAGCATCCTCTGTTCCGTCAAGAGCAGGAGCAAAACCACCTTCGTCACCAACAGCAGTACTCAGACCGCGGTCGTGAAGAACTTTCTTAAGTGAGTGGAATACTTCGGCACCCATACGAAGACCTTCGCGGAAGCTCTTAGCACCTACAGGACGGATCATGAACTCCTGGAATGCGATAGGAGCATCAGAATGCGAACCACCGTTGATGATGTTCATCATAGGTACTGGTAGGGTCTTAGCATTGGTTCCGCCAATGTAACGGTAAAGAGGTAATCCGAGATACTCGGCAGCAGCCCTTGCAACAGCAAGAGAAACACCAAGGATAGCATTAGCACCAAGCTTGCTCTTTGTAGGTGTTCCATCCATCTCAAGCATTTTCATATCTATGCCAACCTGGTCCATGGCACTCATACCCACAAGCTCAGGGCCGATTATGTCGTTTACGTTAGCAACAGCCTTAAGCACTCCTTTACCAGAATATCTTTTTTTATCACCGTCTCTCAGTTCAAGAGCTTCGTTCTCGCCTGTTGATGCACCTGACGGTACAGCAGCACGACCAACAAAACCGCTTTCCAATGTAACTTCTACTTCGATAGTAGGATTTCCACGTGAATCAAGTATCTCACGTGCGTGAACATTTGCAATTTGTCCCATAATTATTCTATTTTTAGTGTAACAATTTATCAAAAAAAAAGGATACGGCCATCGGCTATATCCCCCCTCATCATCATGTAGTCAACAACAGGAGAGGAAAGGCCTTAAGGCCTTCTCCCCGTGTGTCTCCTCCGGCTTACTCCTTAGAGTCAGCCTTTGTATCTTCTTCCTTTTTATCTTCTTTAGCTTCTTCTGCAGGTGCTTCAGTAGTTTCTTCAGCTTTAACTTCAGGAGCAGCCTCTTCGGCTTTTGCTTCCGGAGCCTCTTCAACCTTCTCTTCGGTTGCAGGAGCTTCTTCAACAGCAGTAGCTTCAGCAGTTGCAGTAGCCTCTGCGGCAGGTGCGGCAACAGCAGCCTCAGCAGTTTTCTTACGACGACCACGACGGGTAGTCTTCTTCTTCTCAGCCGACTTAGAAGCACTCAACATATTCTCATTGTAGTCAACCAGCTCGATGTAACACATCTCTGCATTGTCACCAAGACGATTTCCAAGCTTCAAAATACGTGTGTAACCTCCCGGTCTGTCAGCAACCTTAGGTGCTATCTCTGTGAAAAGCTCTTTAACAGCCTCTTTGTTCTGAAGATAACTGAACACAACACGTTGTGCATGAGTCTTCTCGCCTACTGTGCTAAGACCTTTGGTCTTTGTGATCAAAGGCTCAACGTACATACGCAAGGCTTTAGCCTTTGCCAAAGTGGTCTTTATTCTTTTATGCACCAGTAAAGAACTTGCCATGTTAGCAAGCATAGCCTTACGGTGTGCAGAAGTTCTTCCTAAATGATTAAATTTCTTTCTATGTCTCATTTCGATTATTCCTTATCAAGTTTATACTTAGAAGTATCCATTCCGAAAGTAAGCCCCATGTTATCCAACAGATCATCTAACTCTGTAAGTGACTTCTTACCGAAGTTACGGAACTTAAGCAGATCGTTACGGTTGTAAGTAACAAGCTCACCCAGTGTGTCTACATCGGCTGCCTTCAGACAGTTCAACGCACGAACCGAAAGGTCCATGTCAACCAACTTGGTTTTCAGCACCTGACGCATGTGAAGAACTTCCTCATCGAACTCCTCATTACCATACTTCTCTTCCGAATCAAGAGTGATCTTCTCATCAGAGAACAACATGAAGTGATAGATAAGTATCTTAGCTGACTCTTTCAATGCCTCTTTCGGATGAATAGATCCGTCAGTAGTTATCTCAAAAACCAGTTTTTCATAGTCTGTCTTCTGCTCCACCCTGTAATTCTCAACAGTATATTTCACATTGATTATTGGAGTGAAGATAGAATCGATTGCGATAATACCAAACTCAGCCTCAGCCGGTTTGTTCTCTTCCGATGGAACGTAACCGCGACCTTTGTTTATGGTCAGGGTCATTTGAAACTCTACTTCAGGATTCATACGGGCGATAACCAATTCTGGATTCAAAACCTCAAATCCGTTCATGAACTGATTAAGATCACCTGCTGTAAGTGCCTCCTGACCTGAAATATTGACTGATACCTTTTCATCCTCAACATCTTCAACAACACGCTTGAAACGCACCTGCTTAAGGTTCAGAATGATATTTGTAACATCGTCAATCACACCAGGTATGGTAGAAAACTCATGATCTACACCCTCAATCTTCACGGTAGTGATCGCATACCCTTCAAGTGAGGACAACAAAATCCTTCTTAAGGCATTTCCAACGGTTATACCGTATCCCGGTTCAAGCGGACGAAATTCAAATCTGCCGAATTTATCGTCGGCTTCCAGCATTATTACTTTTTCTGGTTTTTGGAATGCTAATATTGCCATAAGAATAGATTATTTAGAATACAATTCAACGATCAATTGTTCTTTGATATTTTCAGGAATATCAGACCTTTCAGGTATGTTCAGGAATTTACCGGTATAAGAATCACGGTCCCACTCCAGCCACGAGTACTGATGTACCTTGCTGTTTGCAAGTGAATCTGCAATTGCTTCCAGTGATTTTGATTTTTCCCTCACACCTACCAACTGACCCGGCTTAACCTGATAAGAAGGTATGTTTACAATGCTTCCGTCAACAAGTATGTGACGGTGTGATACCAACTGACGGGCAGCTGCACGTGTAGGTGCAATACCCAGACGGTACACAACATTGTCTAATCTTGATTCAAGTAACCCAAGCAATACCTCACCGGTAATACCTTTATGGCGTGATGCCTTTTTAAACAGGTTACTGAATTGCTTTTCCAAGACACCATAGGTGTATTTGGCTTTTTGCTTTTCTTTTAACTGAACACCGTATTCACTTGTTTTTCTTCTACGGTTATTCCCATGTTGTCCTGGAGGATAATTTTTTCTCTCGAAATTTTTATCAGGACCATAGATTGCTTCCCCGAATTTACGGGCAATCTTTGTTTTTGGACCAATATATCTAGCCATTCTTCTAAATTTTTGATTTTAATTTTTGATTTTAAACGATGAATATGGCAGCCGTCTGATTATAGAGAGGAGGTTAATAATCGTATAACCAATCATGATTCAAAATTTAAAACCAAAAACTTATGGTTAACAACTAGTGATTAAACTCTTCTTCTTTTAGGCGGACGACACCCGTTGTGTGGCAATGGAGTAACATCTACGATTTCCATAACCTCAATACCTGCTCCGTGAATAGTTCTGATAGCTGATTCACGTCCGTTACCCGGCCCTTTAACATACACTTTTACTTTACGTAACCCAAGGTCATATGCAACTTTTGCACAATCCTGAGCTGCCATCTGAGCAGCATAAGGAGTGTTCTTTTTCGACCCTTTAAATCCCATTTTACCGGCGCTTGACCAAGAGATCACCTGGCCGTTGGAATTTGTAAGTGTTACAATAATGTTGTTAAAAGAGCTATGGATATGAGCCTGTCCCTGTGCCTCTACTTTTACGACTCTTTTCTTGTGAGATCCCGACTTTTTTGACATAGTTCTAATTATTATTTAACTGCTTTCTTTTTGTTTGCAACGGTTTTCTTTTTACCTTTTCTTGTCCTGGCATTATTCTTAGTTGATTGTCCTCGTACGGGTAATCCGATACGGTGACGAATGCCACGATAACATCCGATATCCATCAAACGCTTGATGTTAAGTTGTACTTCCGAACGAAGCTCACCTTCTATCTTGAAGTTGTTCGAGATGATCTCACGAACAGTGGTGATATCCTTATCGTTCCAGTCTTTGACCTTTACATCGCGGTCGATACCTGCTTCCTGAAGGATTTTGTTCGCTCTGCTCCGACCGATACCGAAAATGTATGTCAAAGCTATTTCTCCTCTCTTATTCGAGGGTATGTCAACTCCAGCAATTCTAGCCATAATTTTATTTTTTTATTATCCTTGACGTTGTTTAAACTTTGGATTCTTTTTATTAATCACATACAAGCGACCTTTACGCTTCACGATCTTACATTCGTCACTGCGCTTCTTGATTGATGCTCTAACTTTCATAACTTTTTAGTTTATAAAGTCAAAAGTTCTCAAATTAAAAGCTGAATAACTTTTAAACTTCCCACTTTTAACTTTGTACTTTCAACTTATTTGTATCTGTATGTTATTCTTCCTTTAGTGAGATCATACGGCGACATTTCCACCTTAACACGGTCACCAGGCAGAATACGGATGTAATGCATACGCATCTTTCCGCTGATGTGCGCTGTGATAATGTGACCATTCTCTAACTCAACGCGAAACATAGCGTTAGAGAGTGCTTCAATGATCGTTCCGTCCTGTTCAATTGAGGGCTGTTTTGCCATAATTCTTATAACTTTTTATTTTTCAGACTGCAAAGATAATACTTCTTCTACAAATTTAAAACTCGAAAGAATATCTGCTTTATCCTTCCTCACGGCTATCGTGTGTTCGAAGTGGGCAGAAATGCTTCTGTCAACTGTTCTGATAGTCCAGCCATCGTTCTCCTGAAGAATATTTCTTTTACCAAGATTGATCATTGGCTCTATAGCAATAACCATACCACTTTTAAGTTTCACACCGTTTCCCCTGCGTCCGTAATTCGGGACTTCCGGGGCTTCGTGGAGGTTTTTGCCTACTCCGTGACCAACCATTTCCCTGACAACAGAATATCCGCGGGTCTCAACATAGTCCTGGATGGCAAACCCTACATCCCCGAGCCTTTTACCTTCAACGGCATTCTCGATACCTTTGTAAAGTGACTCTTTAGTTGCGTCGAGCAGAGCCTTTATCTCAGGCTTTACTTCACCGACACAAAAAGTATATGCTGAATCTCCGTAATAACCATTCAGTAGTGTACCGCAATCAACCGACAGGATATCACCATCTTTTAATGGTTTTTTATTTGGAATTCCATGTACCACCTGTTCGTTAACAGAAGTACATAAAGTATTCGGGAATCCGTGATACCCCAGGAATCCCGGAACAGCTTTGTTATCTCTGATAAAAGTTTCTGCAACCTTGTCAAGCTCTAACGTAGAAACACCCGGCTTTATCAACTTCGCTACTTCTGCAAGAGTTCGTGCAACCAGAAGGTTAGCCTCCCGCAACAGTTCAATTTCTTCGTCAGTCTTTAAATAAATCATCTCCTCAATGCAACGGATTAATACATCGCCTGCGCACCACCACCGGTACGACCTTTAATTCTTCCTGACTTCATCAATCCGTCATAGTGCCTCATTAACAGGTGACTCTCTATCTGCTGCAGTGTGTCAAGAATAACACCCACAAGGATCAACAGAGATGTACCTCCGTAGAAATAGGCAAATGAACGTTCTACCCCTGCCATCATGGCAAACGCCGGCAGAATGGCAACAATAGCAAGGAATATAGAACCCGGAAGAGTGATCTTAGACATTACTGAGTCCAAGTACTCAACAGTTTTTCTTCCCGGCTTAACACCCGGAATAAAACCTCCGTTACGTTTCATATCCTCAGCCATCTGAGTCGGATTGATAGTAATTGCAGTGTAGAAATAGGTAAAGGCAATGATCATCAATGCATAAACGAAGTTATACCAGAAACCTGTTATGTCAGCAAAAACTGCTGCAAAACCGGTTGCCGATTCACTGTTAACAAATCCTGCAACAGTGATAGGAATAAACATTATCGCCTGAGCAAAGATGATAGGCATAACACCTGCAGCATTTACCTTTAAAGGAATATACTGACGAACACCTCCGTATTGTTTGTTCCCTACAATTCGCTTAGCATACTGAACCGGAATACGACGTGTTCCCTGTACAAGCAGGATAGTTCCCACAAATACGAAGAACAGAAGAACCAACTCGATCAGCAGCATAACCAAACCACCGCCTCCGGCAGTAGCTTCAAGACGTGATACCAACTCGGCAAAGAATGCCTGCGGTAGTCTTGCGATGATACCGATCATGATGATCAACGATATTCCGTTTCCTATACCTTTATCGGTTATACGCTCACCCAGCCACATCACGAACATGGTTCCGGCAGTAAGTATGATAGTACTGGTCACATTGAACGACCAGCCACTCTCTACTATTGCCCCACCAGCCTGATTAGCAAGGTTTGCAAGATAACCCGGGGCCTGAACAAGCAGAATTATCACCGTCAGATAACGGGTAATCTGGTTTATCTTACGTCGACCACTTTCTCCTTCACGCTGTAACTTCTGGAAGTAAGGAATTGCCATACCCAACAACTGCACTACAATAGATGCAGAGATGTAAGGCATGATACCCAAAGCAAAGATCGATGCATTAGAGAATGCACCCCCTGAGAACATATCGAGCAGGCCCATAACGCCTTCACGTGTCTGCTGGCTCAAACCCGCAAGCTTTGCAGGGTCGATACCGGGCAGTACAACGAATGAACCCAACCTGTATACTAAAAGAAATCCCAGAGTGGTTAAGATTCGGGATTTAAGATCCTCGATCTTCCAAATGTTGTGGATAGTTTCGACTAGTTTCATTAAATTACAATTTTACAACGGTTCCCTGAGCTGCTTCGATAGCTTCAACTGCGCTTTTGGAGAAAGCGTGAGCTTTAACTTCCAGCTTTGCTGATAATTCTCCTTTACCAAGGATCTTAACTTTGTCATTCTTTCTTACCATTCCTGTACTTCTTAAGAATTCAGGATCGATAGTAGTGACTTTGTTCTTATCGGCAAGTGCCTGAAGCACCTCAATATTAATAGCTTTGTACTCTACTCTGTTAATGTTCTTGAATCCAAACTTAGGAACCCTGCGCTGTAAAGGCATCTGACCTCCTTCGAAACCAAACTTACGAGAGTATCCGGATCTGGATTTGGCACCTTTATGCCCACGGGTGGAAGTACCACCTCGTCCCGATCCCTGTCCGCGTCCGATTCGTTTCTCGGATTTCACAGATCCTTTTGCCGGTTTTAAATTACTTAAGTCCATATCTGTATATCAGTACTTATTCGTTAATATTATTTCTCTACTGTAACAAGGTGTTTAACCTTATCAACCATTCCCCGGATAACGGGAGTGTCGTCATGTTCAACAGTCTGGTGCATCTTTTTCAAACCTAAAGCTGCCAGAGTTCTTTTCTGACGCTCGGGAGCACCTATCTTACTTTTTGTCTGTGTTATTCTGATCTTTTTCTTCTTAGCCATCGTAATTCGTATTAACCGTTAAACACTTTGTCCATACCAACACCTCTGTGCTGTGCCACAGTGTGGGCATCGCGCAACTCCATTAAAGCCTCGATAGTGGCCTTAACAAGGTTGTGAGGGTTAGACGATCCTTTCGATTTTGCCAGAACATCGGTTACACCAACACTCTCAAGTACTGCACGCATCGCACCACCGGCTTTTACTCCGGTACCGTGTGAAGCAGGCTTAAGGAACACACGTGCTCCGCCGTAATGTGCTCTTTGTTCGTGAGGTATTGTACCTTTAAGAATAGGTACTTTAACCAGGTTCTTTTTGGCAGCTTCAACTCCCTTGGCAATGGCAGTAGTTACTTCACCGGCTTTACCAAGCCCCCAGCCAACGATGCCGTTTTCGTTACCTACCACAACAATGGCCGAAAAGCTGAAGGTTCTACCACCTTTGGTTACTTTAGTTACCCTGTTGATGGCAACCAAACGATCTTTCAGATCCAGATCATTATTACTTTTTACTCTTTTATTCTTATCCATAGTTGTTTAGAATTTAAGCCCGGCTTCTCTGGCTGCGTCGGCTAATTGTTTAACTCTACCATGATACAGATAACCGTTACGGTCAAAAACAACGGCGGTTATTCCTGCTTTAAGCGCTTTCTCACCGATAAGTTTTCCAACTTTGGCTGCCTGCTCAACTTTACTTACTTTCTCGTCGCCTGTCTCTTGTGAAGAGGCTGAAAGTAAAGTCTTGCCTGCAACGTCGTCGATAAGTTGCACATAAATTTGTTTGTTGCTCCTGAATACTGTCATCCTCGGGCGTTCAGCGGTTCCGTTAATATGCTTACGGATCCGTCTTTTTATCTTTAATCTTCTTTCTATTTTCGAAAAAGCCATAACTCCTTAAATTAAAACATTAAACTTTAGCAGACTTACCGGCTTTACGACGAACCTCTTCACCCTTGAAGCGAATACCTTTACCTTTGTAAGGCTCAACTTTACGTAGTGAACGGATCTTAGCGCAAACCTGTCCCAATAACTGTTTGTCAATCGATTCCAGAGTGATCAACGGATTACTCTTTCTGTCAGTAACAGCTTGTACCTTAATTTCAGGAGGAAGCATCATTTGGATAGGATGAGAATATCCCAAAGCAAGTTCAAGCAACTGACCTTGCGAAGTGGCACGATAACCAACACCAACAAGCTCAAGCTCCTTTTTATATCCTTGTGAGACACCGATCACCATATTATTTATGAGTGAACGGTATAATCCGTGAAAAGATTTATCCTGTTTACTCTCGGATGCTCTTTTCAACTCAACGTTACCATCATTAACTTCTACTGTAACAGAAGGGGCTATTTTCTGAGTCAGTTCCCCTTTTGGTCCTTTTACGGTTACCATGTCCCCTTTAACAGTTACATTTACTCCTGAGGGGATACTGATCGGTGCATTTCCAATTCTTGACATAATTAATCCTCCTCTTTTAATAAACGTAACACAAAACTTCACCCCCTACATTCTTCAAACGAGCTTCTTTATCGGTCATAACACCTTTTGAAGTTGAAAGAATGGCAATACCAAGTCCGTTAAGAACACGGGGCAGATCTCTGTGCCCTACATACTTACGCAAACCGGGAGTACTAATTCTCTTGAGATTTTTGATAGCCGGGTGTTTGGACACCGGATCGTACTTCAGGGCTATTTTGATCATGCCCTGCTTGTTGTCATCGATGAACTTATAGTTCAGGATGTACCCTTTTTCGAAAAGGATCTTAGTCATTTCCCTTTTCAAATTCGAGGCAGGTATCTCCACTACTCTGTGACCTGCCTGAATTGCATTCCTGATTCGTGTCAGGAAATCCGCTACTGGATCTGTCATTTTACTTAAGTTTAAATTGATCCCGCCGAAGCGAGACAATATTTAACACTCGATTAATTTACTGAACATTGTTCGATGACAATATTCAATCTCAAATTGTTACCAACTTGCCTTTTTAATTCCGGGTATTAAACCGGCTGAAGCCATTTCGCGGAACTGGATCCTTGAAATACCAAACTGTCTCATGTATCCTTTCGGACGACCGGTGATCTGACAACGGTTGTGCATACGCACCGGAGATGAGTTCTTAGGAAGTTTCTGCAACCCAATGTAATCTCCCTCTTCTTTCAGTCTGGCTCTTTTGGCAGCATACTTGGCAACAAGCTTAGCCCTTTTTACTTCGCGGGCTTTCATTGATTCCTTAGCCATATATTAGCTCTTTTTTAAATTCTTAAACGGTAAACCAAATTCTCTCAGAAGGGCATAAGCCTCTTCATCTGTTTTTGCAGAGGTCACAAAAGTAATATTCATTCCGGTAATTTTACTAACATTGTCAATATTTATTTCCGGGAATATTATTTGCTCCTCGATACCAAGAGTATAATTACCATGTCCGTCAAGCTTACTGCTTACTCCTTTGAAGTCGCGGATACGTGGTAAAGCCACGCGGATAAGGCGCTCCAGGAATTCATACATCTTTGCTCCGCGAAGTGTCACCATCGCTCCGATAGGCATCTTCTTACGAAGTTTGAAATTTGAAACGTCCTTCTTCGAAAGACGCGCAACAGCTTGCTGACCTGTAATTAATGTAAGCTCATCGATCGCTTTGTCAATAAGTTTCTTGTCTGCAACAGCAGCACCAAGACCAACATTAAGAACGATCTTCTCCAGTTTAGGAACCTGCATCACGCTTTTGTAACCAAACTCTTTTACCAGGTTTGGTGTGATCTGTTCCACATATTGAGTTTTCAATGTAACTGCTTCCATTATTTGATCTCCTCCCCTGATTTTTTAGCGTAACGTACTAATTTACCATCAACCAATCTACGGCCAATGCGGGTAGCTTTACCTGTTGAAGGATCTTTCACATTCAGGTTTGAAATGTGAATAGGAGCTTCCTTTTTCACAATACCGCCCTGAGGGTTATCGGTATTGGGCTTAGTGTGTTTGCTCACCATGTTGATACCTTCGACAATAGCCCTTTTCTTATCAGGAAAAACCTGGAGGACTTTTCCTTCTTTGCCTTTGTTAACACCGGAATTCACGATCACGGTGTCGCCTTTTTTAATATGTAATTTTGCCATTTTTCTAAAATGTTTAATATTAAAGTACTTCAGGCGCTAAAGAAACTATCTTCATATAATTTTCCCTGAGTTCACGAGCTACAGGACCAAAGATACGGGTTCCTCTAATTTCCCCGGCCTCATTGATTAATACACATGCATTTTCATCAAAACGAATGTAAGAACCGTCTGCACGTCTTACTTCTTTCTTCGTTCTAACAACTACAGCCTTGCTCACAGTACCTTTTTTCATTTCACTACCGGGCAAAGCACTTTTCACAGTTACTACGATACGGTCGCCAATACTTGCATATCTGCGTCGTGTACCACCAAGTACACGAATACATAATGCCTCTTTGGCTCCACTGTTATCGGCAACTAATAATCTTGTTTCTTGTTGTATCATGATTACTTAGCTCTTTCAATTACTTCTACTAATCTCCACCTTTTTGTTTTACTCAAAGGACGTGTCTCCATAATTTTGACAATATCCCCTGCGTTACAGGTGTTCTCATTATCGTGGACATGGTATTTTTTTGTCTTCTTCACGAATTTACCATATATAGGGTGCTTTTCGCGAATCTCAACTGCAACCACAATGGACTTGTCCATTTTGTTGCTGACCACTATGCCTGTTCTTGTTTTTCTAAGATTTCTAGTCTCCATCGCCTATTTTTATTTTTGTAATTGCTTTTGACGCAAAATTGTCATTAAGCGTGCAATGTTTCTGCGGGCATGTCTTATCTTCATAGGATTATCCAACGGAGAAACACTATGATTCAGTTCCATTTGCTGAAGAGCGGTCTTTTCGTTCTCAATTCTCTCTTCAATATCGCTGATCGTCATTTCATTTATCTCTGATGTCTTCATCCTATTTTACTTTTGCAGGTTCAACATAATCCCTTCTCACAACAAATTTTGTAGTAACAGGAAGTTTCTGAGCCGCAAGTCTCAATGCCTCCTTAGCTACATCATAGGGTACTCCCTCACATTCGATGATGATCCTTCCGGGAGTAACAGGAGCAACAAATCCTTCAGGACTACCTTTTCCTTTACCCATACGAACCTCTGCAGGTTTTTTGGTAATTGGCTTGTCCGGGAATATTCTGATCCAGATCTGTCCCTGACGCTGCATGTAACGTGTTACCGCAACCCTGGCAGCCTCAAGCTGACGACTGGTAATCCATTTACTTTGTAAGGCTTTTATTCCAAAAGATCCGAATGCAATCTCATTGCCTCTCTGGGCATTTCCTTTCATCCGGCCTTTCTGCCTTCTTCTGTATTTTACTTTTTTTGGTTGTAACATTTTTCCTAATCAATTAAAGATTACCGGTACTATTTTCTTCTACGGTGTCCGCCTTTTTGCTGACGACCACGGCCTTGTTCCTTATTACCGAAGTTTGGAGAGAAGTCTTTCTTACCGTAAACTTCACCTTTCATTATCCAAACTTTGATACCGATAAGGCCCATCTTAGTTAATGCTTCAACTTTGGCGTAGTCGATGTCGGCACGGAAAGTATGCAAAGGAGTACGTCCCTCTTTATACATTTCACTACGTGCCATCTCAGCTCCGTTCAAACGGCCTGAAACCTGCACTTTGATACCTTCAGCGCCCATACGCATTGTTGATGCGATGGCCATTTTTACGGCACGACGGTAAGCGATACGTCCTTCCACCTGACGGGCAATGTTATTTGCCACGATCAAAGCGTCAAGTTCGGGTCTTTTGACCTCGAAAATATTTATCTGTACCTCTTTGTCGGTTAACTTCTTAAGCTCTTCTTTCAGTTTGTCAACTTCCTGTCCTCCTTTACCAATTATGATCCCCGGACGTGCGGTGAATACAGTAATTGTAACCAATTTGAGAGTTCTCTCAATGATGATTCTGGAGATGCTGGCTTTTGCCAAACGAGCATTAAGGTACTCGCGGATCTTTGTATCCTCAAGCAGTTTATCGCCGTAGTTCTTTCCGCCAAACCAGTTAGAGTCCCACCCGCGGGTAATCCCTAATCTGTTACTTATAGGATTTACTTTTTGTCCCATATAGCTCGTTAATTATTTTGAATTTCTTCGTTAGACACTTTACTATCAACAAAAAGAGTTATGTGATTGGATCTTTTTCTGATTCGATGAGCCCTGCCCTGAGGAGCCGGACGTAATCTCTTCAAAATTCGTGCCGAGTCTACATAAATTTCTTTTACGTAAAGATTGGCATCTTCCAAACGAACTCCTTCGTTTTTCTCTTTCCAGTTTGCGATAGCAGACAGAAGCAACTTTTCGACCCTGCGTGAAGCCTCTTTTGAAGAGAACTTCAGGACGTCAAGTGCCTGATTCACCTCCATACCCCTAATCATATCGGCAACAAGCCTCATCTTACGGGGGGAAGTCGGTACGTTCCTAAGCCTGGCAAAAAACTGTTGTTTTTTGGCTTCTTTTATTTTTTCAGCTCTTAATCGTTTTCTTGCACCCATTGTTTTCTTTTTAA
>JAOZOF010000050.1:8989-18823 GCA_029933425.1 Marinilabiliaceae bacterium | reverse complement strand
CATTGTCGGCAAGAGCAGCTCCCACTGCTACCATAAATACCACAAACGTTGTGGAAAGCGGGAATTGCAAGTATGTTCCCAGCGAGATCAGCAATCCTGCAACAGTCAGCGTTACAATGGCTCTGAGATTATCGAAATAGACGATCTCACTTTGGGTATTTAATTTCATTCCATCCTGGTCATGAACATATCGTTTGTTGATGTAACTAATGACTCCTTCGGGAATTACCTTAAGGAAATTTTGTTTTATTTTCAGGAAGAGATCAACCACATAAACTGACACAGGAAATGCCTCAAATCGTTCATATCCCGGATTTTGCCGCATGAGATAGAGCTCTGTTTCGATCACTCCTTTTGCCTTTTTTGAAAAGAAAAGAGTAACGGCCATTATCACGGCTGAAAGGCCGTAAATGATCAGTTGTATTGATCTGCCCGCATGTCCGTTCAACAATACCTGCTGACCTGCCGGGCCGGTCGTACTGTCCGAAAGAGCAGAATAAGCCGTTTCGATACCCGCAACCGGTATCCCGATGAAATTTACCAGATCGTTGGCAGCAAATGACAAAGCAAGGGCAAAAGTTCCGAATATCACGACAAGACGTGACACATCGACATCAAGGGATAAACTCATGAAAAAGAATATGAAAGTAGATCCTGCAAAAACAGTTATCAGCATTTCAGGCATGTAATTAAGTATTAGCTCATGCCAGAACGAATCTCCGATCATCAATCCCGTAAGTGACTTTTTTAATATCAGGAAAGAAATTGCGGTGATAGCCATCCCTCCGAAAATCGAAAAAAGAATTTTATTGCTGTTCCTGTATCTGAATGTAAAGATCAGCCGTGTTAAGAACTGTACAACCACTCCTATGAAAAAAGCGATAATGATCGATAGTATTATTCCAGTAAGGATAAAAAACACCTCATTTGTATTTATCATACTCTGAAGCATTGAACTATCGGAACCGCTCATGCTTCTCATCAAAGAAACGGACAAAGCACCACCCGTAAGCTCGAAAACTACCGCAATGGTCGTTGATGTTGGAAACTTAAGGGTATTGAAAGTGTCAATGAGCAGAATGTTAACTACTAAAGATGCCATCAGTACTGAGAAGAGTTCTGTCAGGTTGAAACTTTCCGGATGTATTATTCCGTGATGTGCTACTTCCATCATCCCGGCAGAAATGTAAGTTCCCAAAAGTATTCCGATGGAAGAAATAATGATGACATTTCGCCGCTTTACCACTCCTGACCCGACAGCAGATCCCAGAAAATTCACTGCATCGTTGGATACCCCGGTGATAAGATTAAGTATCCCGAAGATCAAAAGTAAAGGAATAGCAGTCCAGACGAAGATCATAGTTAATCGAATTGAAAAACAAAAATAGGGCTCTATCTATTCGCACACATGATTTCAATGTTAAATAATTGTTATATTCTTCGTTTTTTGAGGTTAGCGTGATCTTAAGATAAAAAATAGCATAAATTTGCACGAGTAACACATTGAGTGAACGAATGAGGTCATTGGAGTCACAAAAAATAGCCGGTTTTACAACATTAGGGTTTCTTTTACTGATGCTGTTATTCTTTTTCATTAACTATCTGAGCCCCGACCTGTATTTTTCGATGGCCGTTTCTATCCCGTTATTCTTTGCATTATCGTTCTTTCTGGTAAAATATTTCATCGACAGGTTCGTCTATGCCAGGATCAAACCTATTTACAAAACACTGAACAGTTTTAACACATCGAACAAAGAGAACGAAAAAATATCCGGTGATGATGTTCTTGATGAAGCGAGTAAAAAAGTGGAATCGTGGATGAATGACAGGACAAAAGAGATACAACATCTGAAAAAGATGGAAAAATACAGGAAAGAGTTCATCGGTAATGTTTCACATGAGCTAAAAACTCCTGTATTCAACATTCAGGGGTACATACTCACACTTCTCGACGGGGGCATTGACGATCCTGAGATCAACAAACTATTTCTGAAAAGAACGGAAAAAAGTATCGACAGGATGATATCCATCATTGATGACCTGGAAGCTATCTCGAAACTTGAATCAGGTGAACTTAAACTTGAAAAGGAAACAACTGACCTGCACCGCCTGGTGGAAGAAATATTTGAATTGCAGGACATGAGAGCAAAAGAGAAGAAGATAAAGCTGCGTTTCGGAGACGAATTCAACAAACCTGTAATGGTCAGAATTGACAAACAAAGGATACATCAGGTACTTAGTAATCTGATAGTCAACTCCATTAATTACGGAAAGAAAAAAGGTGAGACAGTAGTCAGTGTTTACGACATGGATAACCGGGTATTGGTCGAGGTGAAAGATAACGGAATTGGCATAAGCGAAAAGCACCTGCCCCGAATATTCGAACGTTTTTACAGAGTTGACAAAAGCCGCAGCAGGGAACAGGGTGGAACAGGGCTCGGCTTGTCGATAGTAAAACACATAATTGAAGCACACGGACAAACAATAAATGTCAGCAGTCAGACGGGTAAAGGAACATCTTTTACATTCACCCTTGAGAAGGCCGAAACTGCTTAAGCGCATTTAAAAACGGAAATTTCTATGGAAAAACATAAAATACTTATTGTTGATGACGAACCCGACATCCTTGAATTTTTAGGATACAATCTTAAAAAAGAAGGATTTGAGGTATCTACAGCGTCAAACGGTGAAGAAGCTTTGGAAAAAGCAAAAGAGATAATCCCTCAACTGATCATACTTGATGTAATGATGCCGGAAATGGACGGAGTAGAGACCTGCGATGAATTAAGAAAAATACCGGAACTTAACAATACCATTATTACTTTTTTATCGGCCAGAGGGGAAGACTACACTCAGATAGCAGGATTTGAAGCAGGAGCTGATGATTTCATAACTAAACCCGTAAAACCAAAGATATTTGTTTCGAAAGTAAAAGCATTACTTAAAAGATACAAACCCGCAGAAAATGAAAAGGACATTGAGGATGAAGCAGCAATAACCCTGGGAGATATCACCATCGACAAAAACAAGTACATTGTTTTAAAGAACGGAAAAGAGCTTATCCTACCCCGCAAGGAGTTTGAATTGCTTTTCTACCTTGTATCGAAACCGGGTAAGGTATTTACACGTGAAGATATTTACGATAATGTATGGGGGAATGATATTGTAGTAGGTGACCGTACTATCGATGTTCACATACGGAAACTCAGGGAAAAACTGGGCTCAGAGCATATTCAGACAATAAAAGGAGTGGGATATAAATTTGTTGCTGAGAAATAACTCTAAAACGTTGGAGCAACATAGGTTTACGAATCTGTGCAAAACACCTGTTTTTATTGGCCTGATGGATGCTTCACAGCATCTGTTTCAGCAAACTAAATTGATTGTTAAGGTTTAAATTCCGCCTGAAAAGTTTGTCAATCATTTCATAATCATTAATTTTACAGAAGCAGTAGCAGTTTTTTCTATTGTTACAGATAACAGAAATACCTGATTTATGAGAAAGTTATACATTTTTCTGATCGCGGGTTCATTGGTCTTATCATTCAATGCCTGCAGTAAAAGCAAGAAAAAAGCTGAAAAGAAACCGGTAAAAAAGACAGTGGTTCATCAGCCGGTAGTTGACAGTGCAAGGATAGCCGACTCTTTGGCTCGTGTTGCCGCCGAACAAAAAGCTCTGGAAGAAGCTGCAGCTGCCGAAGCTGCAAAAGCAGCCCAAAAGTATTTTCTTATTGCAGGAAGTTTCCAGTCGATGGAGAATGCTGAGAAATTTCAGAAAGAACTTCAGGCACAAGGATATGATTCGGAGGTCATTGTACGTAAAACAGGACCTAATACCGATTTTTACAAAGTTTCTTACAAAGGCTTTGCCGACAGGGATGAAGCATTTGAAGCTTTAAAAAATGCCAAGGTCCAGCCGAATAACGAAACTGTCTGGTTGCTTGTAAAAAGATAAAAAGGCTTTTAGTAACTGAAAATATCTTCCATCTGTATGTCAGATGTAATTAACATTGTGTGCATTCCTGTTTCACGGGCAGCTTCAATGTTTTTTTTTGCATCATCAATAAACAGTGCTTTTCCAGGGTCAATTTTTTCCATTTCAATTAATTTTCTGAAAACATAAACATTTGGTTTGTGATCATGTAAAAGAAAAGAGTAGTAAACTTTATCAAATAACTCCGACAGACTTTTGTACCCGGCAGCCATCCCGTCGAAATGACTTAAATGTATGCTGTTAGTATTACTCAGGAGTATGACCTTATGCTCTTTTTTGAGCCTTTCAATGATCCTGACCCTTTCTTCCGGTATTCCTGTCAGCATTGCACACCAGGCTTTTTTTATCGTTTCATCCTGAACAAATTTGCCCACCATTTCCCTTACTGCATCGTAAAACTCTTTTTCGGTAATCTCTCCGATCTCGAGCTTCAAAAATATATCGCTGTGCAATCCGTGTGAAATGAACTCTTCCGGATCTTTAATTCCAAGCTTTTTAAATGCATTTACTGTTAGACTGAGATCAAGGTCCACAACGACCCCGCCAAGGTCGAAAATGATAGTATCTAAAGTAGTGAGATCGATCATGCAAAAAAATCTTAAACTATTTGATAAATTAAATTTACTTATTACTTTTGCATCCGCTGAAAGGAACCAGGGATCCAGGTCCTTTATTCCATCAGCAAAGATACAAAATATAACACGCAAGTGTTGGTCCTATAGCTCAGTTGGTTAGAGCACCTGACTCATAATCAGGGGGTCCCTGGTTCAAGCCCAGGTGGGACCACAGAAAAAGGGAGAAAGCCGGAAGGTCTTCTCCCTTTTTACATTGATAAGAATTAAGATAGATTTAGTAAAATGGAATTTAAATCATATATTTCGTAAGTTTGTGTATGGATTGTAGCAAGTTTGAATATAGCAATCATTGCCTTCTTCGAATAATTGAAAGGGATATTGCGGTTGATGACATTGAAATAGCTGCAAGAAACGGCCAAATAATTAAAGAATATTTAGACGATAAACCGTATCCAAGCTTTTTAATATTAGGGTTTGTAAATAAAAAAGCATTACATGTAGTAGTTGCATACTTTCAAAAGAAATGTATTGTCATTACAGCATACTGGGCAGACGAAACAAAGTGGGAAGAGAATTTCAAATCTAAGAAATAAAAGATATCATGAAATGTGTTATTTGTAAAACCGGGACAACAAAAAACGGAAAAGTTACAGTAACTGTCGATGTTAAAGGCACTGTTGTTGTGATCAGGGATGTACCTGCAAAAGTATGTTCAAATTGCGGTAATTATTATTTAAGCTCAGAAATAACGAAGCTTATCACACAAAAGGTTCAACAGGCAGTAAAAAAGGGTGTGGAAATAGAAGTGATCAGAATTAACGCCGCATAATCAACATTAAAACATTGACATGGAATATATTAAAAGGGAGAAAGCCGGAAGGTCTTCTCCCTTTTTCACTTTTATGTAACTCGTACAAAACTGAACAATCTTATTTCCCAACTGTTCAATAGTAACCAATCATAAAGTATATGCCATGAAAACAAAGAACAGCCTGACCAGATCAATATCTTTAATCTTTCTTTTCATTATTCTTGCAGCATCGCTGAACAGTGTATTTGCCCAGGAAGAGGAAAAGAAAAAATCAAAAAAAGATCCTGCCAAAATAGAGAAAGAGCGTAAAGAGATTCAGAAAATGAGGAAAGATGCGCTTAAAGAACTTTACAAAGAATATCCCGCTGCAAAATCACAGATTGCCAATGCAAAGGGTTATGCCGTATTCGGCAATCTCGGCATAAATGTCTTGTTGCTTTCTACCGGCCGCGGGGGCGGGATTGCTCACAACAATGTTACAGGAAAAGAGACATACATGAAAATGATCTCGGCAGGAGTCGGAGTAGGTATAGGTGTTAAAAAATACTATGCGATCTTTATCTTTACTTCAAACGAAGCCTTCAAAGATTTCCTCGAAAAAGGATGGTCGGCAGAAGGACAGGCAGATGCTGCTGCAAAATCAGAGACCCAGGGAGACGCTGTCGGGGCAGGCACGAGTATTGCCCCTGATATTTTGCTGTACCAGTTAACGGACAAAGGATTAGCCGCACAAGCAACCATTCAGGGAACAAAATATATTGTTGATAAGGATCTGAATTAAGAGACTCCATGAACTAAAAAAAGGAGCTGCTTTCGGTGGCTCCTTTTTAGTTTCGGTTATTTGATCTTTCTTCTTGTCAGGTCTCTTGCGGAATGATGAACTGTTAAAATGTCAACCCTTTCTTCTGAAATAATTTTATAAATTATCCTGTAACTTCCTTCTATTAACTCTCTGATTTCAGGATTTTCAATTTCCGGAACAATTTTTCCTGAGTGGATTTGTCTTTTTAATACTACGGTTCTATTCCTGATCTTTAGAACCTGTCGTTTGGCATAAGTTACAGAGTCTTTGGAGATATATTCTGCAATGTTTTTCAGGTCATATTTAGCTTGTAATGTCCAATTTATTTGAACCATTTTTCTATTTCTTTGTCCAGCTCATTCTCTGAAATAACTTCCCCGTTTTCTGATTGCTTTTCTCCTTCCTGGATCTTTTCTATCAAAATTAATTTCTCTATAAGTTCATCAATGGTAAACTTTTCCGGGAATTTCTCGATCTCTTTTTTTAACCTTGTTTTCGTTAACATTTTTGTTCCTCCCTTTCTTATGTTATCAAAAATACAACATTATTCCCGTTATTAAAAGTGGTTTATTCAATCTGCTGTTTGTTACATAGAAAAAGGAGCTGTTTTTGTACAACTCCTTTTTTTATGTTTCTGCAGCCTCTTAAATCATGTAAATTGTTTAACTATATCTGTTAATTGATTTGCCGGCACAACACCCGGTTGATTGAACAGCACCTGCCCGTTCTTGAAAACCATTAAAGTAGGCACACTGCGGATCTGATATTTCTGCGCAATGGCAGGATTCTTATCCACATCGATCTTCAATATCCTGATGCTGTCACCAAGATTATTCTTTACCTCCTTCAGTATGGGAGGCATCATCCGGCACGGCTGGCACCATTCCGCCGAGAAGTCTATCAATACCGGTTTGTCACTGTTAATTATATCTTTAAATGAACTCATAATTTTTCTCTTTTACGTTATTAATTTATTTTCACCGGATAAAAATCAAATTTCGTACCGATACGGATTTGCTGACAATATTGCAGACATATTACATAAAATGTTATTTTTGAGAAAACGGTAAAAAAGATACTATCGAACTTAAAACTAAATTTTCAATATCATGAAATTCTTACTTCCGGCATTAGCATTACTGCTTCTTACACAAAGCTTTTCACTGACAGCTCAAAACACCGGACAGGGGCGTAACGTCGATCTCCCGGGGGCACCCGCTAATGCTCCTGCTCTACTAAAGACAAGTGAGAATAAAAAAAGTTTTTCTCTCATTTACAACGGAGATGTGATCATGAAGGGAGAATTTGTTAATGCTCCTGATATCACAACAAATGTAAAAGGACAACAGGCTATTGAACAAGGCATAACATTGACCTTTGACAAAGAAACCACTTTGAAGGCATACATCTACGGAAGCAGTGAGGCACTTGCCGCAGAAACACGGGGCACAGCACAGCAACGATTTCCGCTGGTTCGCACATCTCACGGCTTAAGTAACAATTTGCGAAACAATACCATCTATGACAGAAACCTTGACTGGATGCTTAAATTTCCGGAAGGTTCGGTTATCAGATCATTCAGAAATGAGGACGGCACCACCAGTTTCGAGGTAACTTTCACAGCCCGAAAGACAGACATTATTTTCCGTCCCCGGTATTATCAAAAACATAAGAACATTCCTTACTTTCAGCCATGGACATATCAGATATACAAAGGCTCTGTAACCGGTTGGTCATCGTGGTGGGCCTATTTCAGAGAGTTTACGGAAAAAGACCTTGATGCACTTCTTGCTGTATGGCAGGAAAAACATTTCGACGATTATGGATATCATTTCATTCAAATTGATGATGGTTTCCAGGGAGAGTTTGATCAGGGACGCAAAAATTCATCAAAGGCAAACGGTTATCTTGGAGGCCGCCCGACAACGTGGCTTGACTGGAAGATCGATCTTTTCCCAAATGGTCTGACCGGATATGCAAGCTCTGTAAATAAAGCAGGCTTTGAGCCGGCAATTTGGATGGGGTGTTTCTTTTCGGATGAAGAAACGGTACAACAACATCCGGACTGGTTCGTCAGCGATGCTTCAGGAAAACCCAAAGATGCTCCATGGGTAAGCTACGTTATGGATGCAACAAACGAAGAAACGGTAAAAGCACTGATACGTCCTACCTTCAAAGGGTTGAAGGATGCCGGAATGAAATATGTAAAGATCGACCAGCTTCGGCATTTCCTTTACGACAACCTGCACAACAATATTGAATGGTGCAAAAAAAAGGGTATAACTCCCGATCAGGTACTGCGTGCATATCTTACTGTAGCTCGCGAAGAACTGGGGGATGATACTTTCATACTTTCATGTTGGGGAGTATTACCCGAATCCGTAGGACTTGCCGATGCCTGCCGTATCGGAGGTGACGGATACGGGCCTGTAACCATGCAGCAATACAACTCCTGGAACGGGATAGTTTGGCGCAACGATCCTGATCATTGCGATATATTCCCGAATAAAAAGGCAGGAGAAGTAGGGAATGTAAAGAAAACTGAAAGTGTTGAAGCGGCACCAAAAGAGACTATCATTCGGCCGGCTCTCGCCTCTATTGCCGGGGCTATGTTGATGCTTAGTGATAAACCCGGAGTTTATGCTGATGACAATAATTTATACGGACTGCGCCGATCGTCTCCTGTTCTGTTCTCTGTACCCGGACAACTGTACGATTTTGATCCGGTAAAGACCGACTGGTTAAAAGATCATGAGCGAACTGAGATCAAATCGGGCAAAAGCCCGTCGCCTATTGATGCCGATCAGTTTGGCAAAGTATCTACATTTTGGTTAAACGAATTCAATACATACATTGGCCACTGGTATGTTCTTCATCGTTTAAACTGGCCTCAGAAACACAAGAAAACACTAAAGCCGGAAACCATACGGTTTGCTGACCTAGGTCTTGACCCGTCAAAAGAGTACATCGTTTATGAGTTCTGGAAAAACAGGATGTTAGGAGTTTTTAAAGATGAATTCCGAACAGATGAACTTGAAGTTCACGGAATTGAATCATTTGCCATCAGAGAAAAGCTTGACCGGCCTCAACTGGTATCGACGAACCGGCATTTATCGCAGGGAGCCGCAGAGCTGGAAAAACTTTTATGGGAAGATAGTTCGATAAAAGGCCGCAGCAGAGTAATAGTTGATGATAAATATGTAATGACTTTTTATGTCCCGGACAATTACAAGTTCACCGGGGCAAAAGTGAACGGAGCAGAAGCAAAGACAGAGTCAGACGGCAACATCCTTAAAATATCCTGGCTGCCAAAGAAAACAGAATCAACAGGCTGGGAACTGAACTTTGAAAAGAAGTAACGCAACGGAATACTTATGTTTAACCCACTCCGGGGTTATGTTACTTTTTAGTGAATCAACCGTAGATTACACCTGTCTTCGACAGGCTGACCTACGGTTATTTTTGTTTGACCCCTTTCGGGGTCGAAAAACATATTTACTGTCGATGTCACATGAAGTTACGCTGACAGTATCCCAATAATTGCAAAAAACAAATAAATCTTCTCCCTCCCCTCTTGGGGAGGGCCGGGGTAGGGCATCTTTATTCATTCACCGGACAATGCTCCATGAGGTAATTTGTCAGCAGAGTGTAC
>JAOZOF010000050.1:0-8889 GCA_029933425.1 Marinilabiliaceae bacterium | reverse complement strand
TCTTTATTCATTCACCGGACAATGCTCCATGAGGTAATTTGTCAGCAGAGTGTACAGATGCCTGCGGGTGTTTGTTCCTTCATAAATCCCGTGTGAACGGTTCGGGTACGGCATGATGCTGAACTGCTTGTTATATTTTATCAACTCATTTATCAGCATCTCTGCATTCTGATAATGCACATTGTCATCACCGGTGCCATGCACTATCAGCAGGTTGCCTTCGAGGTTTTTTGCATAGGTCATAGGCGAGCCTTCAACAAAATCTTTCATGTTCTCCTGCGGCAATCCCATGTAACGTTCCTGATAGATATTGTCGTAGGTAAGCTGATTTGCCACGGCGGCAACTGCCATTCCTGTTTTGTAAATATCCGGATAGCGGAACATCAGGTTCAGTGTCATTGAACCACCTCCGCTCCAGCCCCAAACTGCTGCCCGTTCCTTATCGATGAAAGGCCATTTTAATACTTCAAGAGCTGCCGTAGCCTGATCGCGGCTGTTCAATCTGCCTATCTGTCGATAAATTATTTTTCTCCATTCACTTCCTTTCAGACAAGGAGTTCCGCGATTGTCCATGTCAATTATGATGTATCCTTTTTGTGCCAGCATAACATTCCACAATCCGATGAAATTATCAGTCGCCACCTGTCCCCAGGGTTCGCCGTATACATGGAACAGGACCGGGTACTTTTTATTTTTATCGAACCCGACAGGTTTGATCATTCTGCCGTCAACAGTAACGCCGTCGGCCGTAACCACCTTGAAAAACTCCACTTCAGGCATCTTTAATTTTGACAATTTCTCTTTGTAACCTTTGTTATCGATTAGAGTAAGAAGTGTTTTATGTTTTGGTAAAGAGATAAAATACACCTCACCGGGATCTAAAACATTTCCGTAAGTATGTATAGCATATTTCCCGTCAGGTGAGATATTGTAGAGATTGATACCGACATATTTTTGCGGAGTGATCCGGACAGTATCGCCTCTCCCCTTTTGACCAACGGAATAAAGATATCGTTGAGAAGTGTTGTAAGGTGATGCTATGAAGTAAACATTTTTTCCGGTAACCCTTGTCACAGATGCCACATCGTAGTCACCCGGAGTAAGAAGTTTTTTATCCCCGCTTTCGATATCCACTTTGTAAAGATGCCTCCACCCGTCATTTTCAGTCAGCCGCAAAAAAGCCTTGCCGTCATCAACAATAGGCAGATCATTGTCTCCCCAATGGTTAGATGACACATCGGGATATGAAAGGTCCACCCACGTATCTTCCGTTTCTGTGTAAATATTTTTCAGATTACCCGACACTTTGTTATACACATATATCTTCAATGTATTCTGCTTCCTGTTAAGCTGCTGGATCATCAGCCTGTTATTGTCAAGCCATTGGATTGCAGGGATGTAATTTTCTATTTCTGAGCCCGGAACAGGGATCCATTTTATTTTTCCGTCACCGGTATCAAGAATACCAACTTTACAAGCTGACGGTTCGTAACCCACTTTGGGGTATTGAATAGGTATTACCTTTGAATAAACAGAATCGGTATTGTTGATCATGTAAAAAGTCCCGATCTTCGATGCATCAAGCTGCCAAAAGGCGATATTCTTTGCATCACCACTCCAGCGAAATCCGTCACGGCAGCCAAACTCTTCCTCGTAAACCCAATCAAAAGTTCCGTTGATGATGTCTCCGTCACCATCAAAAGTAAGCTGCTTCACCTCCCCTGTTTCAAAATTCTCTTTGTAAATATTGAAATCATGAACATAAGCAACGAACTTGTTATCGGCAGAGAATTTGGCAAACATTAGTGACGATGAAGGAAATTTTGCGCCAAGACGGGTAAGTTTGCCGTCATCGAAATCGTAAACATAGTAATCGCCCTTCGTGTTCGAGCGCCATACCCGGCTTGAATTTGTGAAGATCAGAACCTTCGATTCATCATCCGACATAGTGAAATTCTCAATGGAAACAGGTTTGTCTTTCCCTTCGGGGATCAGCTTTTCTGCAGGAAGAAATATTGTTCGCTGGCCGGTTTTGCTTTCATACCTTACCAACTCCACGGTTCCTTTTTCATCTTCCGCCGGTTCGATGGTAAGATATGCCTCCCCGTTTTGTACCCATCGTACAGGCTTTTGCCACTGAGGTATGAACTCACGTGATGCAAAAATGCGATCGATAGTCAAAAGGGAAGAATCTTTTATCGTTTGGGCATTGGTCAGAACTGATATTGCCACAAAAATTAAAGACAGTAAAAAAGTTGCTCTTTTCATTTGTTTAAAATTTTTATTCACAGAAGATCTGTAAAATTTTGTGATATATTCAGGTAAGCTAAATACGAAAAATTTTCAGACAAATTTTATGACAATATGCAGGATTACAAGATTTAAAATTTTATCGAATATTGGATTTTAAATAATGATTTGTATCTTTAAAAGGTGCGAAAGTTATAATCCGAAATGAAAAATCTCTTTCTTATCCTCACAGTATTTATTATTTCCTGCACTACCAGTGTTAAAGAAAACAGTAGATCTTCCAAAAAATTAAAAGTGCTGATACTTACCGGGAAGAACAACCATGACTGGCAAGCAACAACACCACAGTTAGTAAAGATGTACAACGAAAGCGGCAGGTTTGTTGCATCTGTCACACAAAAACCCGATACTCTTGATCTTGATGACTTCAAAAAGTTTGATGCCGTTGTTAGCAATTTCACCGCCTGGCCGGAGCACAGTTATCGCTGGCCTGAAAAAACTGAAAAAGGATTAATACAGTTCATTGACGAGGGTGGCGGATTTGTTCTGTTCCATGCGGCGAGTGCTGCTTTTTACGACTGGGGCGAATATCAAAAACTGATAGGTTCAACATGGGGCGACAGTACGAGACACGGCAAAAGAGTTCCTCATAAAATAGTCATCACCGACAGAACACACCCCGTTACCAAAGGAATGAGAGATTTCTGGATCACTGATGAGCTGTGGGTTAACACAAAAAAACAACCTGGAATAAAAATTCTTGCCACTTCTGTTTCCGATCCGGCAAATAAGGGACGCGGGCTGCCGGAGCCGGTAATACTGTTCAGCACAAAAGGAAAAGGACGCTGTTTCCACAATGTGCTCGGACACAATGTGAGAGCAATGAGAAATGCCGGATGGACTGCGCTGATGCTCAGAGGAACAGAGTGGGCGGCTACAGGGAAAGTAACTATCCCCCTTCCTTTAGAATTAAGAACGGAACAGCCAAAAGATACCGGTCTGAAATGGAGCAGGACAGATACCACCTTTGCATTGGTAAAAGGTGATGATGTGATATGGCAGTATAATTTCAATACCATCAAGGGAAAGCCTTTTTTCCACCCTTTGAAAGCCGGCCTGTCTGATGTTACCTGTCTGAGCCCCGATGATCATCCATGGCATCTCGGCCTGTGGTTCTCGTGGAAATACATTAACGAAGTTAATTATTGGGAATATGAACGCGGGAAAGATGTGAAACCATGGCACTTTAAAGGTGTGACGGAGATAAAAGTCATCTCTTTTGAGAAAGACAAAGATCATTCCTGTACCATAAAACTCGATCTTGTTTATCACGAAGAAGGAAAACCCGACCTGCTTCACGAAAAACGCAACATATTTATTTCCAGTCCCGATGACTCAGGTAAATATTTTATCGATTACGATATGCAGTTCGTCGCCGTGGCCGACAGTGTTGTTCTCGACAGGACTCCCCTGCCGGGTGAAAAGAACGGCAAAAGTTATGGCGGTTATGCCGGTTTGTCGGTAAGATTCGATCAGGACTTCTGGCACTCTTTTTTTATCGCCCCCGATGATGTCAGCGACAGTCTGCTTCATGGAATATCTATGCCATGGCTGTACTTTGGATTCCGTACTTTAACAGGAGAAACAGCAGGTACCGCAATTTTCGACAACCCGGAAAACCTGAATTATCCGACACCGTGGTTCATCGTCAACAGCGATAAAGAACCTTTTTACTATTTCAGTCCGGCAATACTTTTCAGAACACCACTGGTTATGCAGAAAAATGACACTTTAAGGTTAAGATACAGAGTAATGGTCTACCCGGAAAGGGTGGAAAAACAGGAGATCATCTCAGATCAAAAAACCTACATCAATAACTAATCCACAAATACTATAAAAAATGAAACGCAGGACATTTATTCGAAACACATCCATGGGAGCAGCGGCAGCATTTGTCGCACCTCACATTCTGACTTCATGCAAAGATTCCAACGATTTTGTCAATGTCGGGTTTTTTGGTGTTGGCGGACGGGGAGGCGGTCTCCTTGTAAAATTTGCATCATTACCGGGAGTTCAGATTGCAGGTATCTATGATCCTTTCGAGGAAAGAAGAAATAAAGCTGCTAAACAGGTGAATGACAAATATGACAAATTCAATGCCGACAACAAGAACAAGGTAAAGTTCGGTAAATGCATTGCTCATGATAGTTATCAATCGCTGTTAGACGATAAAAATATCGATGCAGTTGTGATAGCAACCCCGGACCATTGGCATGTGCCGTTATCCTATGCCGCCGTTGATGCCGGGAAAGATGTCTATGTTGAAAAACCTCTCGGGCTGACTATTGAGCAGGGACAGATATTGAGGAAAAAGGTTCATGAGAAAAATGCGATCCTGCAATACGGAACACAGCAGCGATCAGGACATCAATTCTGGCTTGCCGCAGAATTAACAGTAAGAGGAAAAATAGGTAAACTTGAACGTATGGATGTATGGTGTCTCGGGCAGAACAGGGAGTACAACGGCTCGACAGAACAGATACCTGTTCCGGCAGGTTTTAACTACGACACATGGCTCGGCCCGGCTCCTGTTTCACCTTACACAAAAGACCGCTGTACCTCGGAAGGCTCATGGTACATCTACGACAATGCCATAGGATTCATTGCAGGATGGGGAGCTCATCCGCTCGATATTGCACAATGGGGCAATCAGTCGGATAACTCAGGACCTGTAAAATATACCGGAACAGGCAGTTTCTTTCCTAAAGGAGGGTTGTTCAACACTCTCAATAAATGGGACCTTCATTGTGAGTATGAAAATGGAGTTAACATGCACTTTTTCAGCAATGACTATGCTGATGAATATGTCAATGGGTATCGTGAAAAACATCATGATCACGGAACTACCTTTTTCGGAACAAATGGATGGGTCAGTGTTGACCGGGGCGGGATATATGCCAGCGATCCGGAAATACTGAAATTAGAAGTAGCTCCCGGGGAAGAGATGTGCTATGTTAGCAAAGATCACCAGAACAATTTTATTGAGTGTATCAGAAGCAGAAAACAATCCATCAGCAATATTGATTCGGCAGTGAGGTCAGATGCAATAAGCCATCTTGGAGATGTCCTGATAAGATCAGGGGCACCGGAATTACGCTGGGATCCTGTGAAAGAAGTGATCGTTGATCCGACACCGGAGATGACTGCTTTGATGCATCGTGACCAACGTAAACCATACGATATCATTTAAATGGTCTTTTTCACTCATCTCATCCCCTTTCAGGTGGAGGCCGGGAGGGGGTGGATAGTGAAAAGAATGAATTCTGTTTCAAAAAATGGAATTAATATAATTTAAACTATTAAAACTATGGCTAGTAAATACATAATCGGAGTAAACATGGAATTCGTCCGAAGTGCGGACAAGTCATTTGAAGAGGGTGTGAAGATCGCATCGGAACTGGGTTACAAGTATGTTGAGCCAATGGTTCACACCGGATGGGAACTTCTGAGCGAGGTCAATTACTTTCATTCATTCTCGATGGAGGAAGACCCGTTGTTGATGAAAGAGATATGTGACAACTACGGAGTCACTGCCGGCAGCATCAGTGGCCACAGTCCTTTAATGAAACCGGAGGCAGCTATCCCGCGCCTTACACGTTCGATTGTTCTGGCATCTCTCATTGGGGCAAAATACGTCAACACCGATGAAATGGTAAAGCCTGACTGGATGAGTGAAGAAGAGGCTTTTCAGATTATGCGATATACATTGAAGAAAATTGCCATGGTCGCTGAAAGGCATCAAATTTATGTTTGCATTGAGCCTCACGGCATCTACACTAGATCATCGGACGGGTTACTGAAGATCGTTAATCTCGTACCATCGCCATGGTTAAAGGTGAACTGGGATACCGGTAATGCCTATCTTGCAGGTGTTGAGGACATGTACGAAGGATTGGAAAAGGTTAAAGACTACGTTTATCATGTTCATGCCAAAGACATCAGCATTGAGCAAAGTGAAAATGAAAGGGGTAAGGTTACGGGAACCCCTGTAGGCTGTGCCTGTGGTCAGGGTGTTGTTGACTGGGAACGGGTGCTTGACATACTCGATCCTCTCGACAGGGAGATAATCCTGAGCGTAGAGTGTGGTACCATTCAGCAGGCAAAAGATAGTCTGGAGTATCTCACAGAACTGATTGATAGAAGATCATAGTTTCCATTGTCGGTGTGGCTCAAAGCCACGCCGACAATATCAATAAAATTGGGGTGCGACTCGAAGTCGCGCCCCCAATACAGTCAGCATTATTTTATCCCGATCTTCTCAACAGGTATGGTTTCAAAATCTTCAGGAAAGATATCAGACAAAGTATCGATCACTATTTTTCCTTTATCAAAACGGTAAAAATCACAACTGTCTTTAACTACATTATTCTTGAAACAGACAATACTGTCGGTAAGATCGTCTTTTAACTCTCTCCATTTTCCGCCGCAAAAAACATTGTTTTCAATGCAGTTGTACTTGGCCACAGCCGGTTCATCATCAAGCACGGTTTTCAGCTGAGGATATTTTTCACTGTAAGGAGGATTGCCGGCATTAACATCATCGTATCGTTTAAATAAAGTATTGTTTTTTTTCTTGTCAAAATAGGTTCTTGCCCATCCGATACCTCTGGCATCAACATGAACAGCAGGCTGACCATCGATAAAGATATTATTCTTTACGACATTATCCCTGCCGCCGCCAATCAGAATATTACGTCCGGCTTTGTAAAAGATATTTCCGAAGACCGTTGTCCCGGAGCTGAAATCGTCAAGGTAAACGCCCATTACATCATTGAAACTGCCTTCGGTTTCCACTCCGTGAAGATGATGAAAGTAGTTATACCGAATAAGATGCCCGCGCTGTGTCCAGTCTCGACCGTTGTAAACAGCTCCTGCATCAGCTGTCTCCAAACAAACATGGTGAATATTATTGTATTCGATAGTATGATCATTACCCCAGAAAAACACCGCGGTATGAGGCATGTCGTAAATCTCGTTATAACGAACAATATTGCCTACACCATACATGAATATCCCGGCCCGATAAGTCCTCACCCACTCTGATGTTCTGTATATCTTAGTCCTCTCGACAAAATTATGCCCCGGATTAAGGGTCTTTCGGTCTCCCCCTCCAAGAATTATTCCTCCCTCACCACAGTTGTAGATCAGGCACCCGGAAACCCCGTTATTCGTTCCTGCATTACCGTTGTAAATAGTATTTCCGTAGATCTTCGACCCGGCATCTATTTTGCCTATGTTTACTGCTACAGTTCCGAAATCTCTGAGTATACAATTTTTAATTACATTGTCCGATCCCCCGGTTACTTCCACTCCTGCTCCGTTCGAGTATTCAAGCACAAGCCCGTCTAAAGTGACACCGGTGCAGTCATCTATTCTGAACAAAGGATCGGACATTAAAGAGACATAGATTTCCGGATCACTACTATTCGAAGGAGGATAAAAATACAGGACACCTGTTTCTTTGTCGAGATACCATTCGCCGGGAACATCCAACTCTTCAATAATGTTATACACATAATATCTTCTTTTTTCAGAGTAAGGATAAGGACTTTGCGGATCGGCTACCGTAATTGTTCTTTTCTTTTTGTCGATCTCACTGATCTTTACATGAGAATCGGCCCAGTCCCATTTCCAGTAACCATGCATCCAGATATCGCCGGTATTTTCCCATTTTCCGGGCTCTTCTTCTGCATAAGAGAATCCCTTCCCGTCAAGGTCTTTCGGAACATCTTTTATCCTCACCCAGCCGTTATTAGGCCAACGGGCTATGGTCATAGGCTTTTTGTTAAAATAAAGCATAAGACCTGAGGGTGCAACAGGCAATCCGAACCCCCGCGGCTTTATTTCTCCATAATCGGTAATTCCCAAAGCCTTCAGATCAATTTGAAGTATTTTATCACGTACATCCTCAGGCAGCTTCCGGTATGCAGAAGAATTTTTATCTATAGGAACAAAACCGGTTAACTTTCGCCCTCCCGTGATCCTGACATTTTCGCCCGGAAAAGCAGAGATCAGGATACCTTGAGATCCTTTCAACGACACTGTGGAGGTGAGATCGTAAATTCCTTCCATAAGCCAGATCGTTGCTTTAACCTGCTTGTCTGCGTTTACTGATTCAATTGCCCTTGCAATGGTAGCAAAAGGATGCCTTTCCGTTCCTTTCCCTGAATCATCCCCTCCGGGAGAAACAAATATCTCCTGAGTATCTGAGCAGGCTTGCAAAGAAAGTATAAGTATGATCGAAAAAAGTAAATTCGTGATTTTGTTAATTTTCATGACGGAAGTTTTGAGAATTTGTAATATTCATTCTTTCTGTTGTGGAAGTTCAATGTCTCCTTTAATGTATTTCCCCACTTTCCGGAGCGTTGTCACATCTATTTCACGAAGTTTCCCTTCATAGTCAGGGCCAACATCAAGAGAAAAGATATTGCCGTATTTTACTGCCCCGAGATAATCTTTGTAAATTTCCTCAGCAGGTTTGCAGAGGTTGTCATGCTCAGGCAGAGAGTAGAACCAGTCGGCACCACCTTTGTGCGGTGGCAGGATCGGGTATGTGAATTCGGCAACAAGATACCCTTT
>JAOZOF010000250.1 GCA_029933425.1 Marinilabiliaceae bacterium | reverse complement strand
ATCAGTTTTGTGATACATGGTTTCCCTCACGAAGTAAGAAGTGAAGTGATCAAAAATGCTTACAATCACCTTAAACCGGGAGGAGCCTTTTTTATACTCGACTTTGCTGAGTTCGACATGGCAAAGATGCCGGCTCTTTACCGTTGGATATTTAAAAAAGTGGAATGTAAGTATGCATTTGACTACATTAAACGTAACTGGAAAGAGATACTTTCGGATTATGGATTCGGCGACTTTGAAGAGCACCATTACATGAATAAATATGTAAGATTGCTGAAAGGAACTAAGATGTTACAAACAAATGAATGAAATTACTCAAGCGGCACAACTGATCAAAAACTCATCACGTACCGTTGCATTCACGGGTGCAGGAATTTCCGTGGAAAGCGGCATCCCTCCGTTTCGCGGACCGGGCGGGTTGTGGAACAAGTATGATCCTAAAATTCTTGACATCGATTACTTTCACCAAAATCCCGCTGAGGTCTGGGCCATCATCAAGGAGTTGTTTTATGATTTCATGGGTAACGCAGGACCGAATGCTGCTCACCTTGGTCTTGCCGAAATGGAAAGGATGGGGTTTCTGCAGGCTATAATCACACAGAACATTGACAACCTTCACCAGAAAGCAGGGAATTCGTTAGTATGGGAGTTTCACGGCAACTCACGCGATCTGGCATGCATGCATTGCGGTAAAAAACATGAAGTGGCAAGACTTAACCTGAACATTCTTCCGCCCAAATGTGTTGATTGCGGAGGGATACTCAAACCGGACTTCGTATTCTTTGGTGAAGGTATTCCTGAACCGGCTATGTCAAACTCCTTTGCAGAAGCTGATAAAGCCGATGTATTCATTCTGATAGGAACAACAGGCGAGATAATGCCTGCATCGATGATCCCGTTCAGAGCTAAGGAAAAAGGAAAGAAGATCATTGAGATCAATATTTCAGGATCAAATTACACATCCATTGCAGATGTTTTCCTGCAGGGTAAAGCAACGGAGATGATGACTAAACTGGTAGAGGAGCTGAAAAAGTAAAGATCGTACTTCCCTTCTGACCGGAAAAGAAACAATAATTTTAACTCTACAGGCGTTATGTGAAATTATAAAACAATAAATATATGTCTGACAAAAACATATCTTCCTTTGACCGTGACGAGGAGGATAAAACAGCTCCCGATACCATATCTTTCTCCCCTATAGGCTACTTTCGTTCCGGTTACACACCCGAAACCGGTGGTCCGCGTCAGGGAGTGCTCCTTCCTGAAGGTAAAGGAGAGATACATATCGACGATAGATACAGAGACGCATTGAAAGACCTCGGGCTTTTTGAATACATCATCGTATTATATCATTTCAATACTGTGGGGAAATGGAATCCAAGGGTCAATCCCCCGGCTGCCACTCACGAGCATAATTTCGGATTGTTCTCTACCCGAAGCCCGAAGCGGCCGAACCCTATCGGGCTTTCTATCATCAGATTAGAAAAGATAGAAGACGGAATCCTTTTCGTTTCCGGCATTGATGCATTCGACGGCTCACCCGTTTTAGACATAAAACCTTATCTGCCATCTATCGACTGTATCAAAAGCATACAGAACGAACAGATCGAAAAATACCTCGGGCATCATGATGAGGATTTTATTACCGATAAGAAGTTTTTTAAGTGATCAGAAAGAGATTAAGTTAAAAGCTGAAATAAAAAACAGTAACTTTATGGAACTGATAAATTTCCAACTTCCATGAAAACTCACACTACACAAATACGCACACGCTACGGAGAGGTTGATCAGATGGGATACGTTTATCATGCAAACTATGTAAGCTATTGTCATGAGGCACGCACTGAAATGCTGCGTCAATACGGCATTAACGACCATATTCTGGAAAAGAACAATATCATGTTACCTGTAGTAAGATTTAATATCGATTACAAAAGCCCATCGCATTACGATGACTTGCTAACCATAGAAACAACAATAACAGAAGTTAAGGGACCGAAAATGAGATTTGAGTTCAGGATCACTAATGAGGAAGGTGCACTGGTATGCAAAGCATGTTCTATAGTGGCATTTGTGACAGCTGATACGCGTAAGCCTCTCAGAGTGCCTGAAATTGTACAAAAGGCATTGGACCTGTAAATTATTTTATCCGACATTTAAGAAAGAGTATGAACATTGAGGAGTTCCGGGAATATTGTCTGCAAAAACCTTTAGTTACCGAGGAGTTTCCTTTCGACGAAAGTACCCTGGTTTTTAAAGTAGCAGGGAAAATGTTTGCCCTCACCGATCTTGAAGGTGATTTTACGATAAACCTTAAATGTGAACCTGCGCTTGCATTAGAGTTAAGAGAACGGTACATGTGCGTTCTTCCGGGATTTCACATGAACAAAAAACACTGGAACACAATTGTGGTTGATGGCTCGGTAGATGATGATACTATCATAGACTGGATAGATCACTCTTACAAAAGAGTTGTTGAAGGGTTGCCCAAAAAGATAAGAGAAAAAATTTCAGATAATGAATAAGGAAAAGTCAGGGAGTAAATTGTCATTGTTTTAATGTGATGGCTTTTGATCTCTCTTTCCGCTATTTTCGAAAAATATGAAAAAACTTATAAGATATTTCTTCCAGGGATTACTGTACATAGCTCCGGTAGCTGTAACCATCTATGTACTGGCAATTACATTTTTATGGCTTGACGGTTTATTAAGAGATCTGGAAATATTCAATCGTGAACCATACTCCAGTTTCAGCTTCCCCGGAATGGGTCTTCTGGTAATTATAATTCTGGTAACCCTGGTAGGTTTTATCGGACAAAGACTGATCACAACGCCGATTGCAGGGTTTTTCAGCCGGATGCTTGAAAAAGCGCCTTTGATCAAGGTTATATATTCATCAGTTAAGGATCTTTTGTCTGCTTTTGTAGGGAAAGAACGTAAGTTCGACAAGCCGGTGCTGGTTGAAATGGATAAAGATGGCATTCTTAACAGAATGGGGTTTGTTACTTCCACCGATCTTACTGATCTTGGAATTAAGGATAAGATTGCTGTTTATCTCCCCAGCTCATACGGTGTGCTGGGAGAATTGTACATTGTACCATCAGAAAGAGTAAAGCCGCTTGATCCTAATTCAGCAGACGTTATGAAATTCATAGTTTCGGGAGGAGTTACAAAAGTTAAGTAACGATCAGTAACAGTTAGTTATTTTTAAAGTGTGATTATTAATTATACATACTTTTAAATTTATTTTTGGAATAATCACTCATAATATTAACCCAACATAAATGAGGAAGATATTTTTCATTCTGTTTCTCATGCCTTTTATTAATGTATCGGGCCAGCACAGCAAGCCTGATACCATACATGCGTATTTCACTACAGAGAAGATCGTTCTTGATGGGAAGCTGACTGAAACATGCTGGCAAAAAGCACATAGGATCAGCAATTTCACACAACGTGAAATGTACGAAGGAGAATCACCTACTGAGCATACCGAAATAGCAATTGTGTACACTACTAATGTCATGTATATCGGTTTCTGGGGATATGACAGCGAACCGGACAAGATAGTTGCACAGGAGATGGCAAGGGATTTTGATCTGGACATTGACGATAACTTTGAGATGATCCTCAGCACATATAATGATAATCGTAACGGATTTCTGTTTGCCATAAATCCCAATGGTGCCAGAGCCGATATTCTGGTCTCAAATGAAGGTGCCGGATTCAACAAAAGCTGGAACGGCGTTTGGGACGTTGCAACTACTCAAACCAATAAAGGATGGTTTGCTGAGATAGAGATACCTTTTTCAACGCTTAAATTTAAGAAAAGTGATAATCTTGTTTGGGGAATAAATTTCGAAAGAAATGTCAGGAGAAAGCGAGAACAGGACAGATGGCAGGGATGGTACAGGATCTATGAATTTGAAAAGATATCACAGGCAGGACATGTTGATGGTCTTAAAAATATAAAAGCGAAGAACAAGGTAGAGCTTAAGCCATACATCTCGGGAGGAGTTGAAAATATCAAAGGCGAAGGATGGAAAGGGAAATACAAGATCGGTGGTGATGCTAATTTTGACATAACCCCTACCCTGAAGCTTAATTTCACCGTAAATACTGATTTTGCCCAGGTGGAATCAGACAGGGCAAGGATAAACCTCACACGTTTTTCATTGTACTATCCTGAAAAAAGACAATTCTTCCTCGAATCAAAAGACCTTTTTGAAATGAGTATCGGATACAGAGACCAGGTTTTCTATTCACGTAGAATAGGCATACAGGACAGACAGGAGATACCGATAATTGCAGGTACACGTTTTTTCGGTAAGCAAAACAAGACTTCTGTAGGAGTTATGTCTATCCAGACTGCGGCAAAAGACTCAATACTGACAACGAACTACTCGGTAATTAGAATAAAAGAAGACATAGGCGACCAGTCATATGTAGGGGCTATTGTCACCTCTAAAATATTAAACGGAAGACGGAATATTACATACGGAGCTGATTTTAATTACTCAACTTCAAAGATATTCCATGATAAAAATCTTATAATATACGGTTCCTTTTCTCAGTCTTTCACCAGTGATTCCATAAATCACAGGAATTCCGGTTATGCTCTGTATATGACCTATCCGAACGACTGGATAGAGTTCAATATGGCTGTAACAAGCAGCCAACTTAACTATAATCCTGAAATGGGATTCATCCGCAGGCATAACAACAGAATGTATTTTTCATATCTGAAATTCAGTCCGCGGCCAAAATTTCTCCCTTTTTTCAGAAATATTGTCTTTAAACCATGGGATATAAATTATTATGTGAACGACTTCACAAACAAGCTGGAAAGTATCTTTTATGAATTCAGACCATTCGGTTTTACTACCAAAAGCGGAGAACAGGCAGAATTCAACTATCAATGGATATACGACAAACTTGATGTGCCTTTTGTCCTTCTCGACACAATTGTAATACCTGCAGGAGAATACAGGGATTCCCGCGGTGAGATCCAATTCGAAAGCTTTCAAGGGAGGAAACTTTCCGGTGAATTATTTGTGAATTACGGAACCTTTTACACAGGAAAGCGAGCCAGAGTGGGTGTTGGTGCCAACCTGAACCTGAACAGACACTGGAACCTGTCGGCAAACTGGGATAAGAATTTCCTTACTTTCGATGAAGCTTCACTTTCCACTGACGAGATCGGGGGACGGATAATGTATGCATACAATCCTAAGCTTAACTCAAGCCTGTTCGGACAATACAACAATGAGGACGAAGAGGTATTGCTGAATTTCAGAATAAACTGGATACCTAAGATCGGGAGCGACTTTTATTTTGTGGTTAACCAGCTTATCGACACATCAAATAATCATTTTACTCTGATGGAAACCACTGTCCTTGCAAAGCTTATCTGGAGGTTTGCCCT
>JAOZOF010000249.1 GCA_029933425.1 Marinilabiliaceae bacterium | reverse complement strand
TTATACTTCTTTCTACTTCTCTGAAAGTCTTTTTTGACATCTTCAATTATTTTCTTTGCCTGTTTCAAATCATAGGCTAGATCCTCTCCCTTAATGCCTATCAGGTCATGCCTTTCACAACCGAACAACTCTAACGCTTTATCACTGCAATCAATGCAACGCCCGTTTTTAAAAACAAGTATTGAATCATTAGCATAAGCGAACAAGGACGTATAAAGTGCCTCCTTTTCAAGCAATCCGGTTTCCTTCCGGTAGCGTTTTATCATTGTCGCAATAGCACCGGCAACAAACGTCAGATTATTAATGTCATTATCTGTCCAAACCTTTTCTTTTTTCACGTAGTCAGCCTCAATAAATCCTGTTTCACCTCCCTCAAGTTTAATTGGTAAAATAATGAACGATCTTACCTTCCACTTCTCCATATTCCTTCGTTCCCGCACCGCCTCCTCTGGCAGATCATTAATATTGTTGACAACAAGCATTCCGTCTCTTGAAAGTTTATCCAGAGTCCAATGCATTTGTTCTGTATTCATTGTAACAGGACCTTTCCCAAAGGTGTGTATCCCAGGATCGAACCATTCCGACAATTTTGTTATTAGATTTTTGTCGGACTCAATAGTGCAAACACATATCCTGTCAGCCTTTAGAAAGAGACCGACAACCTGAAGTGTTTCTTTTAACATCATCGGGATATCAGATACAGGAACAAAATTATGCTCGCCTATAAGCTCATAAACAATTTCTCTGAATTTCTCCGTATCATTGGAAATCAATGGCCCGTTTTCACGTTCAGCCGGGTTGATCAAAGTAAAAACAACATTCTCGTTTCCGTTCTCTCTAACTTTTTTAATTCCAACATCGAACTGCTTGCTTTGCCCTTCCCTTTCTATCTTCCATATAAATTTTCCCGGTAAGCTTTCGTCCTTTAAGTTCTTCAACTCTTTAAGGGTTAATCCATGAGAGTATTTGAAAAAGTCTGTAATATTTGTAATATCATCTAAATTAAAAATGGAAAACAGATCTGAAGCAGCTTTTCCTTGAATTTTAAATGTAACTCTTTCATGTCAAATACCAGTATAGGTACCTGAACATGATCATAAGTATTATAAATGTTTGTTACTTCTGACATAGAATCACCAATAACGTAAAATATAAATTTACATAAAATTATGACAAATGCATAAAAAGATATCCTAACCGACTAAATTACAAGGTCATTACTTCATCAAAGATCTTTTAAATAAAATTTTCTAAAAAAAACATCGATATTTAACAACAATATTTCTATTATTACGTAATATTTTAGAACACCTGACTCCATAACATTTCTAACATTATAACCTTAACAAATGTCGAAAACGAACATTTACACAAGAATATTGTCTGTTTCCTCACTCGTAATTGCCACAGTGCTGGTAATTCAACTATTTACATTCTCATCAACCCCCGAACCGGTAAAGGAGACAAACAAGGATTGCGGAGAATATGCCATTTATTCTCTCCCTATCCCTGATTCAATGACATTTGCCGGAGAAAGTGTGCCCATAAGAAGAAACGACGTAAAAGAAAGCCTTGACAGAGAACTGTTGATAAACACATATTGGCAGTCACAAACAATACTTTTCATAAAAAGAGCAAATCGCTATTTCCCCGTAATTGAACCAATACTTAAAGAACAAGGTGTCCCCGAAGATTTCAAGTACCTCGCCCTGATTGAAAGTGGACTTATGCCCCGGGCAGTGTCACCGGCAGGTGCAGCAGGAATATGGCAGTTCATGAGAACAACGGCAAGGGAGTACGGGCTTGAAGTGACCCGGGAAGTCGATGAAAGATACAATGTGGAAAAAGCAACCGTTGCCGCATGTAAATATTTCAAGAAAGCATACAAACATTACGGGAACTGGACTCTTGCAGCAGCATCTTACAATGCAGGCAAGACAGGGATAGCAAAGCAATTGACACGACAAAAAACAGATAACTACTACGATCTTCTTCTCGGTGAGGAGACAGGCAGGTATGTTTACCGGATCATAGCGGTAAAAGAGATCTTATCTGATCCCGACAAGTATGGATTCCATGTTAACAAACAAGACCTTTACCCACCATACAAAACAAAACATATTGAGATAAACAAACCGGTAAAGAACTTTGCAGACTTTGCCAAAGAGCACAACCTGTCATACAAGACCTTCAAAGACCTTAATCCCTGGTTGCGCGAATCATTTCTTACTAACGCATCAAGAAGAACCTATGCCGTGAGTATTCCGGAGTAATGCAGTAAAAGAAAGGTTCATATTACTGAAAGGCAAGAGTTAAGTCTATTTTGATCACATCATTATCTTAACCCAAATCCTTTAAATAGGGGCATTGCCCCCGTTCATTCTCAGAATCCAATTAAGTTAACCTAAGTTAAGTCCTGTTTTTATCTTTTTAACAATTCTATCTTGACTTTTCCAGGAATTTTCTAAAAAATATCACTACTTTATTCTTTACCAATTAATACTACACAACATTCCCATAACACAGGAATAAGTGGCATTTTCAAAATTTTTCCTCCAATTTTCACCTACATTTTTACTACTTAAAGTAAATCCGGCTACAAGTAGAAGTATTTTTGACACAAATAATCATTAATAAAAAAATTTTAACATTATGAGGTCAAAGATATTTTTGATCGCTTTTTTGCTATCGATATCCTTAATATCGTCAGCGGCAGAAAAGCTGCAATCGCCAAACGGTAATTTCACTTTGGAGTTCAGTATTGAATCAGGAACTCCGGTTTACCAACTGTTTTATAAAGGTAAAACAATAATAGACAAAAGTAAGCTCGGTTTTGAGCTTAAAGATGCTGAATCATTATTGACCAACTTCAAACTTGTCAATAGTGAAACTTCTACATTTGATGAGACCTGGAAACCGGTTTGGGGTGAAGAGAGCGAGATAAGAAACCATTACAATGAGCTTCTTGTAACTCTTGACCAAACCACAACAAATCGTAAAATGATGATACGCTTCCGGCTGTTCGATACGGGCCTTGGGTTTCGTTACGAATTTCCGGAACAGGACGATCTCATCTATTTTATAATTAAGGAAGAACGCACTGAGTTTGCAATGACAGGTGATCACAAGGTATGGTGGATTCCCGGAGATTACGACACACAGGAGTACAACTATTATACTTCAAAGCTGTCGGAGATCAGGGATATCCAGAAGAATGAGACAAACTCCAATGTTTCATCTCGTCGTTTCTCTGACACAGGTGTGCAAACCGCATTGATGATGAAAACTGATGACGGCATCTACATCAATTTGCATGAGGCTGCTCTCGTGGCTTATCCCTGTATGCATCTTGAACTTGATGATAAGAACATGGTTTTCGTATCGCACCTTACTCCTGATGCTATAGGCAATAAGGGTTACATGCAGGCACCAACTCACACCCCCTGGAGAACTGTTATTGCAAGTGACAAAGCCGGTGACATCCTCATGTCGCACATTACGCTTAACCTGAACGAACCATGTAAATTAGAAGACGTATCATGGATAAAACCTATAAAATATATAGGTGTGTGGTGGGAAATGATCACAGGAAAAAGTACCTGGGCATATACCGATGAAGTTAAGTCTGTTAAGCTCGGCATCACCGATTACAACAAACTTAAACCGAACGGAAAACATGCTGCCAACACTGCTCACGTAAAAGAATATATCGATTTTGCCGCAGAAAATGGTTTTGATGCTGTACTGGTTGAAGGTTGGGACATAGGTTGGGAAGACTGGTTCGGAAACTGGAAAGATTACGTTTTCGACTTTGTTACTCCTTATCCTGATTTCGATGTAGACGAGGTTAGAGATTATGCCAAAAGCAAAGGTGTTGAGATCATGATGCATCACGAGACATCAGCATCTGTTCGCAATTACGAGCGTCATCTTGATACTGCTTATCAATTCATGGTCAAGAATAATTACCACTCGGTAAAAAGCGGTTATGTTGGAAACATAATACCACGGGGTGAAACACACTACGGACAATGGATGGTAAATCATTATCTATATGCCGTTAAAAAAGCTGCTGATTACCATATCATGGTCAATGCTCACGAGGCAGTTCGTCCCACAGGACTTTGCAGGACTTATCCAAACCTTATAGGTAATGAATCAGCAAGAGGAATGGAGTATGAATCATTCGGAGGAAATAACGCCGATCATACTACGATTCTGCCATTCACACGTTTGATCGGTGGCCCGATGGACTACACTCCCGGCATTTTCGAAACCCGCATTGAAAACATCAATCCCAATAATACATCATGGGTTCGCTCAACTCTTGCACGTCAGCTTGCATTGTATGTAACAATGTATAGTCCGTTACAAATGGCAGCAGACCTACCGGAATCATACCTGAAACATATGGATGCTTTCCAGTTCATCAAAGATGTAGCTATAGACTGGGACAAAACACTGGTACTTGAGGCAGAGCCGGGCGATTACATCACCTATGCACGTAAAGCCAAAGGCAAAAACGAATGGTTCGTAGGTCGCACGAATGACGAGGAAGCACGAACTTCAAACATCAGATTCGACTTCCTTACCCCGGGTAAAAAATATGTTGCCACGGTTTACAGCGATGCGAAAGATGCCAATTACCGGACAAATCCTCAGGCATACGAGATCAAAAAGTATGTTGTGACAAATAAATCGAAATTGTCACAATACTGTGCACCGGGTGGCGGATATGCCATAAGTATCGTTGAAGCAAAGGATAAAAATGACACTAGGTCATTGAAAAAATTATAATTGAGATGTAAAGAACATTAACGGAGCTGTCTTTGTTATAAATATAACATATAGCCGCCTGTTAGTTTTAATTTAAAAATCACTAAATATTTAATTCTAATACAATGAGAAAAGTTCATCAGAAAGCAATTGCTTTAATGTTTGCACTTGCCCTTGTTTCGTTCACAAACCTTATGGCACAGAAAGTGTCAGGAACGGTAACGGATGAAACCGGTAGTCCACTGCCGGGCGCTGCAATTATTATTGTAGGAACTACCTACGGAACAACAACTGACTTCAATGGTAATTATTCCCTTTTGATCAAAGAGGATGAGATCCAGGGTGATCAGTACACTTTAAGTATCAATTTCATCGGATACAAAAAAATTGAGAAAACGTTCACCAAAGGTGCTGACCACACCTGGAGTCCTCAACTGGAACCGGAAACCGAGATGCTAAAAGACATAATGGTTATCGGTTACGGAACTGTGAAAAAGGAAGATGCCACAGGTTCTGTGACAGCCATTTCGTCTAAAGATTTTAATCCGGGTGCTATTGCATCACCTCAGGATCTGCTTGTTGGTAAAACTTCAGGTATCCAGATAACAAGTGCAGGCGGTGCTCCTGGTTCAGGATCGACTATCAGGATCCGCGG
>JAOZOF010000248.1 GCA_029933425.1 Marinilabiliaceae bacterium | reverse complement strand
TACAAAAAAGAGGCTTCAAATGAAGCCTCTTTTTTTCTATACGATTAATATTATTTTTCAGCTAACGGTTTTGCTGTATCAATCATGCTGTTAACAATAACCTCACCAAGGATTTCACCAAAAAAGCTCACACTTGATTCGTATCCTGCACCATTGTTGTATTGTTCTGCACTCAGGATATAACTTATCCATTCATTAGCCAATCCGCCAATAACAGGATATTTGATCCCTTTGGCTTTCAACTCACTTTTTATTTGTAACCCCAAACCTGCAGCCAGTTCTCCGGGAGCTCCAACCATAACCATATCCCCTATCCTGACAGCACCTATACTTGTTGCCTCCGGACTCATAACATTGAGCACAGCATGCAAAGCCTCGGGAGTAAGATTGTATTCCTTTCCGCCTGTTTTCATGAACAAGGGGTGCACCTTTCTTTCGGGAAGAGTAACCTCCTGGAAAGCATAATCGAACTCCACTACCTTTTGAGGTTTGATCTTATGGTAAACATTCATTGCTTTAATCGCTATTGCCCGTCCATATATTTCAGCCTTTTCGTAATGGCTTTTCACACCGGGAGAACCTATGGCCGACTGATCCCCTTCTGCCCCGTTGTAATACATTGCTATCACACCATCGCCGATACACTGCTGAAGTTCACGCTGCAGATAACCCGGCCATCCACCTGAAACCCACATGTCGTTTTCACTCATAAAAGTCGGGTGTGCTGTCCAGTTAACCAAAACTGCAAGCGGTTTACCATTTTCAAGGTCAATGCGGGTAACTGTAAGATTTCTGTCAACATCCGGATCTCCCCTCCTATTGCGGTTCATTCCTTCAACGATCATTGAACCTGTACCTATTGAAACAGGTTTCAGATCTTTACCTGCTTCTGTTATAACTTTTTCAAGAACATTTAATACATGTTCCAACAGTTCGGGGTGGAATATTCCTATCTGCGGACTGCCAAGGTGATTCTTGTCATTCAATGCCGTCATATCGAAACTGCCATGAGAATGACTTGCCAGAAGCATCACATTTTTCTCACTCCATCCCTCAGCTGAAATTCTTTCTAAAAGTTCAGGTTTTACGTTTGGCGGCAAAGCAAGAACATCCATTGTTACTATGGCATACTTCTTATCCACTTTTTGTATGACAACAGTCTTGGCCCATATGCGGTCATGAATAGCTTCAGCAGGTTTACTCATCCTGTCGCCGTAGCCGCCGAGGGCAAATTTCATGTCAAGCGTAGGAGTCATGTCAACGGCAGCAGCGTTGGCCTTTATTCTCTGAGCCGAAACATTTAAAGAAATCACAAATAAAGTTAGTACGAACAGCAAAAATATCTTCCTCATTTTGTTATTGTTTTTTAGTAAATTAATCTATAAGTTTATGATAACGTAACAGATAATATGGCAGTAGATAGATAGTACCTTCATTTTCTGTATAACCGTCACCTTCGTTTGAGTCAATTATCATTCCATCCCTGTCAAGCCTCACATAGCAGCGTTCATCCACAGGCAATGATTTATTGTCCGTAGCGTGCCATCCTCTTTTCCCCTTTTGTTCAACAGCTATCTCAAAAGTATTATCGGGGCGTGCAGGATTGACAGGTCTCCAGCCATCTTGCACAACAAGACCCGGTGTAGGATCAAAAACAATATCCAGCCGGTGACGGTTATCCATTTCATACCCTATCAGGTCAAGAGGAAGAAATTCAAGCATTTCTATATTATCGTCCATTTTAAAATCAGTTTTGTAATACTGTTTCGCCGTAAATGAGGCATAAGAACCGGCTTCAGGGAAATATCTTCCGCTGTCATAGATCCCTGTGTCAACCAACCTGTTAAACTTCATGGCCATGGCAGCATACAGGCCGTTCCAAAAAGCATTCTTCTGATTGCTGATATGCAGCCACGCATTTTCCAGACTTTCTCGGTACATAAGAATAAGTTCGGGATCCTCTTCATAATTTAACAACCCGTAAAAACTCATCAGACAAAGATTGTTATCCCAGGGCACTACATCCTCAGGCGGGAAATACATTTTTGCCTGCATTGCATTTATGTGGTAATTATACTTATTGCGAAGCATCTTTGCCGTGTCGTAATACTTCCGGTCGCCGGTTACATGATAGGCAACATTTAAAAATGACAGCATCTCCAACGAATTCAATCCTTTCTGATCCCATCCCCAGACTGAATCAAAATACTCAGGCGAAAAATTAGCCCACCGCGTAGGTTTTCCGTCATGATCAACCAGTTTAAAACCATGACGTATCAAATGATCAGTTATATCTCTCACTACCTCACGTACTTCATCTTTCTCCTCTTCAGTTTCAGCCACAAGATCAAAATAGATACCATAAAAGAAATAGTGTCCTGACAGTTCATCCGAGCTTGTATCACATTTCCACAGGTATTTACCGTCTTTACTTTTCGGGAATCTCGGTGTAATGTCTTTCCAGAAAGGATCTTCCTGTTGTTTATTGATGTTGTACTCATGGTCGTATTGTTCGTTGACCGGGTCGCGCCAGTCAACAGGTATGATCACCCTCGCGGGAAAACCTTTTTCGTGAGTTATGTCCACAAGCCATTTACAAGCCTTAAAGCTTCTTTTTGCCAGTTTCTTTGCCTCCGGATCTTTCGTTACGGCATATCTGAAAGCCTGTGCCGAACCGTACCACGAAGTGTACAAACCATCGTTATCCGATATATCCAGTTCGAATGATTTAGGATCATAACGTTTTGTAAGGTAATTCTGGGCAATAAATCCCATCCGGTTATGCCGTGTTTCAACCTGATTTGTGTACCAGGCTGCTTTAGAATCAAAGGTCATCTTCTCGTTCGATATTCTCGCTATGCCTTTGTTTGTGGCAAACCATACATTACCGGCATCGTCAATTTCTATGTCATTGATGTGATCATCGGGCAGCCACCTGCGGCTGAAACGGTAATGGAACTTCTCCCTGTCTGTCCTTATCGCCCCCTTGATCGTACCGAACCAGATCTCCCCATCTTGTGTAACTGCCGATGACGTGAAATACTTGAACGGTAATCCCTCTTTCCCCGTGAAAAGTTTCCATTTCCCGTCTTTCAGGTAACCGGCACCTTCATCAGACCCGAACCACAAACGACCTTTTGTGTCAACGGCCAAAACTGTTACATAATTCAGTTTCCAGCTGTAGTTACCATCTGCCGGAAAAACTTCAGAAAGATTCCCGTCACTATTCTTGATGAACAGTCCGTTTTTGTTTCCAACATAATGCACTCTCTTATATTCCGCTTCAACCTGATCTTTTTTTCCGGACACAAATGCCTTGTCTTTTTCCCCGGATTTTATCCTGCTCCACTTCTCACCATCATACTTAAATGATCCGTCTTCTGAAACAGCTTTAACATCACCTTTCTTGTCAAAATATATTCTTGTGAATTTCACTTCCGGCAACCCGTCATCAACGGTGAAAATTTCAGCTATTTCCTGATTGAATTTCTGGTCGTGTCTTACCTGTGAAAAAGACAGGAAAGAGAACATTACTGTTATCAGTAAGGAACAAATCTTTAGTTTCATACGTTTTCCATTTATTAAATTACAAAATCATCATTGCCGTTTGAGATGTCATCATTAAAATGATCCCTGATATAGTTAATTTCCTTGTTCAACATCTTACTAAACAATGAAATATCAGAACTGTGCAGGATAATATTAACACCTTCACCAGCCCATTTTATCTGATGTTCAGGATCTTCCGGCAAGTGGATCCCAACTGCAAGCTTTCTGCTTTTACACTCATTTATGATCATTTTAACTACAGAATCAAAGATCTCACTTTTGTATTGCTCGGGAATACCATAACTGCATGAAAGATCGTGAGGCCCGATTATCACACCGTCCAAGCCCCGAACCGCTAAAATATCTTTAAGATTTTCAACTGCCGGTTTACTTTCGATATTGATGAAAAGCATATTGTTACTGCATCTTGCTTCAATGTAATCTTTCAACTCACCGGACAGAATCTCATCTCCATTCAATATCTTTTCTAATTTCTTTCCTTTCAACGGACGGTACTTTACAGCGCCGACAAGAGCTCTGACCTGCCCGGCATCTTCGACATAAGGTGCCAAAACAATTTCAGCACCACCGTCCAGCACCATACAGGCGAAATCCGGATCGGCAGAAGGGATCCTCACCATCGGAGTAATTCCCATACCGGCATAAAGGTGACACATATTCGAAACAGTCTCTCTGTTTAAAGGAAAATGTTCTGTATCGATAAAAACAAAATCAAGTCCTGCCTTTTTCACCACCTTAGCCCACATGGAAGAAGGCGATGTTATAGCTGTCCCGTAAACTCTTTTCCCCTGTCCTGTCTTTGTTTTCATTTATTTTTACTTTAATTCATACAGATGCACATCAAAAGGTCTGTAAGACTCGGTAAATTTACCGTCTGCAATATTTATCGTTTTTCCCTCTTTCAGAACCTTAGCGATTTTAAAACCATTCAACCCAGAAAAAGTAATTTTTACAGGATTCTTATCCGAGTTTACACTGATAATATAGGTTTTCCCTCCAACTTTTTTAGTGATAAACTCAACTCCTGCATCTACCGAATGTCCGGTTTCAATGTACTCCTTTTTTATGCTATTCCTTGTTGTACGTGCCGAAAGAATATTCTGCATCTCTGCCAGTTCACGAGTAACCTGATTCAGATCATCCATGAATTCCGAAGGCTGAGGAGTGTAATTTGTACCCCATATCAGTATCCCATTTGCACCATGCACAATGGCATCAAACACCATAAAACGAGACTGCTCATAAGTGGGATAAAGTATCATTGCAGTATCCCTTTCTGCTTCCGGCTTAAGCATCTCCCACGAAAAGCCCTGTAGGACTGCAAAAACAGGTTTTGAATCATTAACCACCTTTTTCATTTTATCGATGTACTCACCAACCTGACTGATGTACGGATTCAACAGATCACCCTGCAATCCGTCAGGCCAGATGGCGTATGAAGGCACTATACCATGCGGGATAACAGGGTACACATCCACAGCAACAACATCCTGCGATGAGTTGTATTTTTTCATGGTAGATATCAGATTTACCGGAGCATGATTGGTAAAAACCGCATGTGAATCATCAATACTTTTTATCAGGTCATAGGTTCGTTTCATTTTTTGAGGAGACACCCTTGCCTCCGCCGAATTCCATGTAAAAGCAGGCTCATCAGCAATCTCCCATATCAGCAGTGCAGGATGATCTTTGTACTTAGTCACAAGCTCCTTTATCCTTGCAATACTTTTTACAGAATCTTTCTCATCCACTGCTCCCGTGCTAAGCCAAACTTTAATTCCGTTTTTTTCTGCCGCATCAAGCTGAGCTTTGTCAAAACCCGCATGAGCATAGTTGTATCCGTTCCTTGCCAATTCGGCAAAAGGATCAGCTGTCTTCGGCAGGTGGTACGACCC
>JAOZOF010000049.1:15317-19115 GCA_029933425.1 Marinilabiliaceae bacterium | reverse complement strand
ACAAACTTTTATATTTACAATAAATTCCAGCATTACGGCGTTAATATAACTACCATTGCACGGGGCGTATCGGTCGGTGATGAGCTTGAATATGCAGACGAGATAACACTGGGCAGGTCACTGGTTAACAGGCTGCCGTTTGAAAAAACTTTATAAGTGTAAGAACGAACATGAAAATTAATTTTTTTAAGACATGAGACCTGAAACAATTTTTAAACAGATACAGATATTGTACTATGTAATACTGTTCGGACTTTTTGTGTTTGGAGTGGCTGCGTATTACTTTGTTTTTAAGACCGGCAATGTGATGCTGATAGAACCTTCGATGGAAAGGACAATTTATACTATTTTGATAATTCTGGTTTTTGTGGGCATCCCGGTCAGCTATGTGTTTCACAAAAAAAGTGTAGCGCATATCAATCCGGAATTTTCTTTGAGCGATAAGCTTGTAAAATACCGTAAGATATTGTTCATAAAACTTGTTACTCTTGAAGGTCTTGCAATGTTCAGCCTGATAGGTTACATAGTTGCCGGGACAAAACCATATATTCTGATGTACATTATTCTTGTTGTTGTGTACCTGATAAGTTATCCCGGGAAGAAGAATATCAGTGAAGAACTGAGGCTTGATGAAGGGCAGATGGACTTTTAGGCTTAAAGATGTAGGTTTATGATAATAGCGGTTGATTTTGACGGAACGATTGTCGAGCACAGGTATCCTGCCATAGGCAAGGAGAAATTGTTTGCTTTTGAAACCCTGAAGGCATTGCAGAAGCAGGGGCATCAGCTTATATTATGGAGTTTCAGGAGTGGAAAAGAGCTGGATAAGGCTGTTGAGTATTGCCGTAAGAACGGTGTTGAGTTTTATGCAGTGAATAAAAGTTATCCGGAAGAAGAATTCAATGCGGACATAAGTCGCAAGATAAATGCAGATCTGTTTATTGATGACCGTAACCTGGGAGGTTTCATTGGTTGGGGCGAGGTTTGGCACATGATAAATAAAGATGCTCAGGAAGATGATAAAAGAAAATTTGCAGAGGCCTATAAAAAAGCGGAGAATAAAACTTTCTGCGGATTCATTAAACGTTTGTTTTGTAAAGAAGAATAATAGGAACTACCTATTTTTAATATAAAATTCAAGAAACTGTATTGGGAAAGGAATTATCGGTAATAATAGTCAACTACAATGTAAGTGCATTTCTGAAGTTGTGTCTTTTTTCGGTAAGAAAGGCTTCCGGATCACTTGATGTCGAGGTGTTTGTAGTGGATAATGCATCGGAAGATGATTCAGTGGAGATGGTGAAAAGGGAATTTCCCGAAGTACAGCTGATCGGGAACAAAGAGAATGTTGGTTTTTCGAAGGCAAACAATCAGGCAATTGATCTGGCAACAGGAAGGATAATACTAATACTCAATCCCGATACCATAATTCCCGAATACACTTTTACCCGTTTGTTGAAATTCTACGATGAACATCCTGATGCTTCAGGGGTCGGGATAAAAATGATAGACGGAACGGGAAGATACCTGCCGGAATCGAAAAGAGGATTACCCTCAACAAGGGATTTTATTTATCGGTTCAGCGGACTTTCAACGCTTTTCCCACGTTCGAAAATCTTTTCGCGCTATTATGCCGGGCATCTTTCACCCGATAAAACATGGGTGGTGCAGGTTTTGGCAGGAGCATTCATAGCCTTCCCTTCAAAGATCACAGATAAAATAGGTGCTCTGGATGAAGATTTCTTTATGTATGGTGAAGATATTGACTTTTCTTACCGGTTATCTTTCGAAGGAAATAACTATTACTACCCTGAAATAACCATAATCCATTTCAAAGGTGAAAGTACAGTACGGGATAAGGACTACATCAACAGGTTTTACGGGGCAATGCTGATATTTACAAAAAAGCATTTCTTTACTAAGTACAATAGAGTTCAAAAAAGGATGATCTCATTCTTCATAAAACTTATTATCAATTTCCTGAAGTTTACACTGATATTTCATAAAAAGAAGAAAACGGAAGAAGGAGTACCGTCTGATTCATTTATTTATGTCGGATCGGAAAAAGGGTATGATATCCTGCACAATGCCGGAGGGTATAAAAATATCTTACGGGTAAATTCTTTCGATGAGATTGATACTTCGATAACAAAGAAGGAGAAGGTTGGAACAGGCATAATTGTGGATACAGGATATGTCAGGTTGAGCAAACTGGTCGAATTCATGAAAGATAATTCTGATGAGTTCGTTTATTCTTTCATGTCGTATGATCATAGTTTCTGTTTAACAAGTGCCGGAGCTGATTCCACAGGTCAGATAAGATACTTTTAAAGGCCCCTTACTGGTTCAGTAATTTCTGATACCCAATATTCATGCGGTAATAAATAAGTAACGGCAGTTGGTCAAAGGGTGTTGGCTGTAGCTGTTACGATTGTTTTTTATAACAATTATATTTATTAAATTAGCCCTAAATAGTTAAACCCCTGATCGCAGTATGAAAATCAACCTAATAATAATTTTGTTATTCATAGTCTCAGGATCTTTAATGTCCCAGAACGGGGCAGGAAAAAGGTCCGTAAGAAAGGTGTTGAAATTGATCGACAAAGAGGACTATGTGGCTGCAGCCCCGAAACTGGAAGATCTGGTCGTCAAATATCCTGATGATCCTTTTTTACATCTTCAAATAGGTATCTGTTATCTGAATATTGATTACAAGGAGGATGATGCCATATTTCATCTTGAAAAAGCGGTTGAAAGCTATCCTCTTAAAAAGAAGCATAACATCAATGCCATTGAAGCACGTTTTTATCTGGGGCAGGCTCAGCATCTGACTTATCAGTTCGATTCGGCAATTGTTACATTGCAAAATCTGAAAGCTGAGGTGGCAAATCTTAAGACAAAGGATAAGAATCTTACAAAAAAGATCGACAGGGAGATCAGGTACAATAAAAATGCCATTAAACTGAAGGCTAATCCTATAGAGTTCAGAATTACAAATATTGGTTCGGCCATTAACAGCGAGTACGATGAGCATAGTCCGGTGGTTTCGGCTGATGAATCGATGCTTATTTTTACTTCTAACAGGCCGGGCACAGGAAATCAAAAGTCACCTGACGGATTGTTCAATGAGGATATTTACGTTTCTGAATGGCGTGAGGGCAAATGGCTGCCTGCCATGAATCTGGGAAAAAAGATAAATACAACAGCAAATGACGCTTCGGTGAGTGTAAGCCCTGATGGTCGTACTCTGCTTGCATACAGGAACGATGGTATTTCCGGTGATCTGTATGTTTCTGTTTTCGGAACAGACGGGTGGAGCAAGCTGAAGAAACTGCCTAAACCGATAAATACAACTTACAGCGAAACCCATGGTACATTTACCGAAGATGGAAGAACGATATATTTTGCAAGTGACAGACCGGGAGGTATAGGAGGAAAGGATATTTATGTGTCCAGGATGCTTCCCGACGGTAGCTGGGGTAAACCCCGGAATCTGGGGCCTGTGATCAATACTTCTGAAGATGAGGACAGCCCTTTTATTCATTCCGATGGCAAAACTCTTTTCTTTGCTTCCGAGGGACATAATTCAATGGGTGGATTCGATATCTTTCATTCATCGGTAAGTGATTCGGGTGTGTGGTCGAAGCCTGTAAATGTGGGTTATCCGATCAATACGCCTGATGATGACCTCTTTTACATTCCTACGGCCGACGGACAAAGGGTATACTACGCTTCGAAACGTAATGGAGGTTTTGGCAGGTCGGATATTTACATTATTGAGTTTCCCGAGTCTGATCC
>JAOZOF010000049.1:7732-15217 GCA_029933425.1 Marinilabiliaceae bacterium | reverse complement strand
AAAAAAAAGTTTATTTTTCATAAATTATAATCTGCCCGATATGCTACAGAAATTTCTAATTGTTGCTGCTTTTTCATTTATTGTCATTTCAGGAGTTAATGCACAGAATTTAAAAAACAAGAAACTCGAAAAATATTACAGTGAAGCCATAAAGCTTTCAGAGAACCGTGATTTTGAGGATGCTATTAAGATCTTTAAAAAGATTATAAAAGAGGAACCAAAGAATATTGATGTTCTTTACAATCTTGGTCATTGTTATCTTAACACTTCCGACGGTCCTGACAGTGCAGTGATATTTTTTGAAAGAGCTTCAAAAGAACTTCCGGAATCGGATTACATGACCGATCTTGGTGTTGACCTTCAATTGTCACTCGGAAAATCATATCAGATGTTACTTAGGTATGATAATGCGATGAAGGTGTACAAAAATTTCCTAAAGATGCTTGCACCCGAGGATACAGAGCTTGAAGCTGAAATAAGAGAGGAGATGCAGACCTGCAGGAACGGAATGGACCTGGTAAGTCATCCTGTTGAACTTAAGGTGAGAAATCTGGGTCCACAGGTTAATTCGAAGTATGATGATCACAGTCCTATCGTTTCGGCTGATGAATCAATATTGATCTTTACTTCACGAAGGGCATCAAGTTACAGTGAGCGTATGCCTGACGGCCAGTATGAAGAAAGAATATACATATCTCACATGAAGGGAGATGACTTCGGCAAAGCTGAGATATTGAAAAAAGAACTATTCAAACGTCCCGGACATGTGGCCGCGGTGGGAATGTCGGCTGATGGAACAGAATTGCTGATATACCGTAACGACGTTAACGGAAAGAATATTTATGAATCAAATTTTGACGGGACTACATGGACAGAGCCGGTAAAGATGCCTGCACCAATAAACTCGAAGTTTGATGAAACACATGCATCATTATCATCTGATAATAATATGCTGTTTTTCACAAGTGATCGTCCCGGCGGTTTCGGGGGACTGGACATCTATCAGGTTCGCAGATTGCCTGACGGAACCTGGGGCCTGCCTAAGAACCTGGGACCTGAGATCAATACAGAATATGATGAGGAAACACCGATAATCCACCCTGATGGTAAAACACTTTTCTTCAGTTCCGAAGGGCATAATTCGATGGGTAAACTGGATATTTTTTACAGCCATGTGAATGCTGACAGCTCCTGGAGTGAGCCTGTGAATATCGGTTATCCGATCAATACACCGGATGATGATTTTTTCTTTATGCCTACAACAACACTTAATAAGGCATACTATGCATCTTCAAAATTTGAGGATAACTACGGAAGGTCTGACCTGTACGAAATAAAGTATAAAGAGCCTGTTGTTAACAGACTTGCAGTGATAAAAGGGATAGTTCATACTACGAATGATGCACCTCTTGAGAATGTACGTATCTATGTTACCGATAAGTCTGACGGAAGTCAGGTTGGTATTTACCGTCCGAATCCCGGAACAGGAAAATATGTGTTGATCCTTGAGGCTGACAAAGAGTACCAGATACGTTTTACAGGATTAGGATTTGAAGAAGCAAATGAACAACTTGCTGTTACAAAGGAGATGAGTTATAAGAAACAGCATGAAACAACTACTCTGGAAGATGTTACCTTAATTGCCAAAGCAGTTGAGAAACCTAAGACCAAGCCGGGCTGTGAAGATATCTCTGACGGAATTCCGTGTTATACCGTTCAGATACTGTCATTGAAATGGCCTGTTAAATCATACGATGTATTCGGAAATCTGGAGCATGATCTGATCAAGGAGTATAAATGTGAAGATGGTTTTTACCGGTATGCTTACGGACTGTTCAAAGGATATAAGCTGACCCTTAAGGCTAAAGAAAAAGTGCTTAAAACAGGTAAATGGCAGGACTCCTTTATTCGTGACGTAAGGCAATATGACGATATGATTGTTAAGTAACTACAGTAACATGATCGAGGCTGACGGGATAGTTCTGAGAGCATTGGAACCTGAGGATGTTGAACTGCTTTATGAATGGGAGAATGATATGAAGTTATGGGTGGTAAGCAATACGCTTACCCCTTTTTCTAAGTATCAGCTCAAACATTACATTGAAAATTCCAAACTTAATCTTTTCCAGACAAAACAACTCAGGTTGATCATTGAGGTAAAAGAAGGGGAGAACCTGTTTACTGCCGGCATGATCGACCTGTTCGATTTTGATCCTTTTCATAATAGAGGAGGGGTCGGGATAGTAATTCACTCTTCACTTCGGGGTAAAGGGTATGCTAAAAGAGCATTGTCCGTTTTTGTGGAGTATTGTTTTGGGTACTTGCATCTGCATCAGCTTTATGCCAATATTCTTACCGATAATAAGGCAAGTATATCACTTTTCGAATCGGAGGGTTTTGAACTGACCGGCACAAAGCGGGAGTGGAGAAAGACGACCAAAGGATATGTCGACGAATTGTTTTATCAAAAGATTAATAAATAATTTCTGATCTGTAAATGATATCATTTTTAAGGAGTCAAAACCTGAAAATATTATTTCTTTTTGTTGCAACCTTTGTGAATAGCGTAATCCTTTATTCCCAGGAAAGTAACAATGGTTGTTTTACTGTCATTGGTGTAGGCGATATTATGCTTGGAACACATTTTCCGTCGGAGAAATATCTGCCTCCAGATGATAACCCTTTGGCGTTAATCGAAGCTGCTATTCCTGTGTTACATTCTGCCGATGTGGTATTCGGCAATCTCGAAGGTTCATACCTTGACGAGGGAGAACTTGTAAAACATTGTAAGGATACTACAAAATGCTATGCTTTTAAAACACCTGTGAGGTATGCGCATGTACTTAAGGATGCCGGATTCAGAATGTTTAGTGTGGCAAATAATCATATCCGTGATTTTGGTAGTGCAGGTATGCTCTCAACCTCTAAAGTGCTTGATTCCCTTGATATCAGATATGCAGGTTTTGTATCCAGACCGTTCGATACACTGACCGTTAACGGGAAACTGGTTGGACTTTGTGCTTTTTCTCCGAATGTAGGAACAGTACAGATCACAGACATTCCGGGTGCGGTAAGGATAGTACAGCATCTGGATTCTTTATGCGACTATGTTATCGTATCTTTTCACGGAGGAGCCGAAGGAGAGAAGCATCAGCACATAACCCGTGAGACTGAGGAGTTTTATGGTGAGAACAGAGGTAATGTGTATGAGTTTGCCCATGCTGTGGTAGATGCCGGGGCTGATATTGTTTTTGGTCATGGCCCTCATGTTGCCCGGGCTGTTGAAGTGTACAATGATCGTTTTATAGCCTACAGTCTCGGTAATTTCTGCACTTACGGGCGTTTCAATCTCCGGGGAGCTAACGGTCTGGCGCCTGCCATAAAGGTGTTCATGAACGCTCGTGGAGAGTTTGAAGAGGCAAAGATTTACTCTTTCAGGCAGGACAAGGTTTCCGGTGTGTATGCTGATAACTACAATTCAGTTGCAAAAAAAATAAAGTATCTTACGATGATCGATTTCCCGGAACTGCGCGATAAGGTTGTGATTGATGATGAGGGTAAAGTTTTTATGCTTCTTTCGAAAAAGATGAAACCTATGGGGATTTCTGTTTCACAGAATTCAGTTGTTGTTCCCGGAATTGTTCTGAATTAATCGAAAGTCTGGTTCGAATTTGATGCAATCTGTATCATCTTCTCATACTCTTCAGCTGACAGATCGTTAAAGTAATAATGTTGCGGATTAACCTTTTTGCCTTTAACATGAACCTCGTAATGGAGGTGTGGTGCAGTTGATGTTCCGCTGTTACCGATGAACCCGATTATGTCGCCGCGTTTAACTTTTTGTCCTAGCTTAACATTGAATTTACTAAGGTGTCCGTACAGGGTTTCGTAACCGAATCCGTGATCGATCTCAATTCTTTTTCCAAAACCTGTTTTGCGGTCGGTAATTTTCTTGATAACACCGTCGCCGGTTGCATAAACCGGTGTTCCTTTGGGTGCGGCAAAGTCCATTCCCCAGTGAAAACGTCGTGTTTTGTATATCGGATGTATTCTCCAGCCCCAGCCCGATGCAGTCCTTTTAAGGTCTTTGTTCGATACCGGCATGATAGACGGGGTACAACGCAGCATCTCACTCTTACGCTTGGCAAGGTCGATGACCTCATCGAAAGATTTTGACTGCACATAAAGTTGTTTCATAATTACATCCAGCTTTTTAGCTGTTGTAATTACCAACTTTGCATTGTCCATGTCTTCAAGGTATTTGTAACGGTTTATACCTCCGAAACCTGCACGTCGTATTGAGTTTGGAATGGAATCGGCAGAAAAGATCACACGATAGATATTCTCATCGCGTTGTTGTATGTCGTTAAGAACAAGCTGGATCTGCTCCAGGTTCTTTTCCATTATTTCGTACTGAGTGAGCAGGCGGTGATTTTCACGAATGAGTTTCTTCTCTTTCGGGCTGTCGAAAAAATATGTGTATCCGAGGAAAAAGATGAATCCGAGTACGGCACTGAATAAAAAATAGAGGAGAGCACGTGAAAGATGATAGTGAAAACCTGTCTCAATTCTATCGTAGCTAAGTGTTTCAGGATTATAACGATACTTAACCTTTGCCATTGTCCTGCTCTTTTCTGATACAATTTTTTACTCTTAGCCATCAAAATTAGTTAAATAATCTAACTTTGCAAGCAGAAAATATATTTTAGTGATTGTTAATTTTCAAGTGAAAAGATCATGATGAATGCTTCAGAAATAAGAAACAGTTTTTTGGAATTTTTCAAAACTAAAGAACATCATATAGTTCCTTCAGCTCCTATGGTTGTTAAGGATGACCCGACATTAATGTTCACAAATGCGGGGATGAATCAGTTCAAGGACATCTTCCTCGGACATAAACCCATTCAGTACAAAAGGGTGGCAAACTCGCAAAAATGCCTCAGGGTCTCAGGTAAGCATAACGACCTTGAAGAGGTTGGACATGACTCCTATCATCATACAATGTTCGAGATGCTCGGCAACTGGTCGTTTGGCGATTATTTCAAAGAAGAGGCCATTGAATGGGCATGGGAATATCTGACCGATAAGTTAAAGATCGATAAGGACCGTTTGTACGCATCTGTTTTTGAAGGCAGCAAGGAAGATGGTCTTGGTAAAGATGATGAAGCATTCGAATACTGGAAGAAGTGGCTCCCCGAGAGTCACATTGTAGAAGGAAATAAGAAGGATAATTTTTGGGAGATGGGCGATGTTGGTCCATGCGGTCCTTGTTCCGAGATACATATCGACCTGCGCAGTGATGCCGAAAGAAAGAAGGTTGACGGTAAAACGCTTGTAAATGCCGATCACCCTGAAGTGATAGAGGTGTGGAACCTGGTGTTCATTCAGTATAACCGTAAAGCTAACGGTGAGCTGGAAAAACTGAATAACAGGTTTGTTGATACCGGAATGGGTTTTGAGCGCCTTTGCCGGATAGTACAGAACAAAAGATCGAATTACGAAACAGATGTATTTAAACCTTTGATAGATAAGATATCTGAATTGTCGGGAGTGAAGTACGGATCGGATATCGATGTGGTGGCTGCCATGCATGTTGTTGCAGACCATGTCAGGACGATCGCTTTCTCAATTGCCGACGGTCAGCTTCCGTCGAACAACAAAGCCGGATATGTTATTCGAAGGATACTTCGCCGTGCTGTTCGTTACAGCTATACTTTTCTGAATGCCAAAGAACCTTTTATCTACAAGCTTATTCCTACACTCATTCAGATCATGGGTGATGCTTATCCTGAGTTAAATGCTCAACGCGGATTGATAGAGAAGGTGATAAAAGAGGAGGAAGAGTCGTTCTTGCGTACCCTTTCCACGGGGATCAGCCTGCTTGACAAGATAATTAAAGAGACAAAGGAACATGAGTATAAAGTTGTGAGCGGAAAGATCGCTTTTGAGCTTTACGACACTTATGGCTTCCCGCTTGATCTTACCGAGCTTATTCTTAAGGAAGCTGATCTTGTTGTTGATCGTCGTGAGTTTGAGGAGGAGATGAACAAACAGAAGGAAAGGGCACGAAATGCTACAAGTATTGAAACACACGACTGGATAGTTTTAGTACCTGACGATGAGGAAGAGTTCCTGGGATACGATTATCTGGAAACAGAGGTGAGGTTAACCAAGTACCGTAAAATAAAAGAGAAGAACAGGGAGCTTTATCAGCTTGTTTTTGACATCACGCCGTTTTACGGTGAAGGAGGTGGCCAGATCGGAGATAAAGGTTATATCACTGACGGAAATGAAAAGATTCATGTTATTGACACCAGAAAAGAACACAATCTGATAGTTCATATCACAACAAAGCTTCCTGAAAAACTGGACTCTGTTTTTAAGGCTGTTGTTGATGGAGAACATCGTCAGAATGTGGCAAATAACCATACATCGACACACCTTTTGCATAATGCATTACGTCAGGTGCTTGGCGATCATGTTGAACAGAAAGGCTCATTAGTGCATGCCGATTATCTGAGATTCGACTTTTCGCATTTTCAGAAGGTTACCGAGGAGGAGCTCAAGAAGATAGAAAGGATCGTAAACAGGAATATCAGAAAGAACTTTTCACTTGAAGAGTTCAGGAGCATACCATACAGTAAAGCCATGGAATTAGGTGCTATCGCACTTTTCGGTGAAAAATACGGTGATGTAGTAAGGGCAGTTAAGTTTGGTGATTCTGTAGAACTTTGCGGAGGAACGCACGTGAAGGCAACGGGTGAAATAGGGTGTTTTAAGATATTCAATGAATCATCGGTTGCTGCAGGCATCAGGCGAATTGAAGCTGTAACTGCCGAGAAGGCTGAAGAGCTTATCGAAAGTCAGTTCAATGTTCTCAAAGAGCTTCAGCAGATGTTCAAGAATCCGAAAAACATCAAAGGGAACATACAGAGTGTGATAGAGGAGAATACGGTGATGAACAAGGAGTTGAATGCTGTACGTCACAATTTTATGTCTATTGTTATGCGTGATATGGAGGATGATGCCGAAGAGGTGAACGGAGTGGCCGTAATGAGCAAAAAGGTTGATCCTATTCTTGCTCCTGTATTAAGGGATTTCGCTTTTAAACTAAAAAAGATGCACGGAGACATAGTTGCTGTATTGGGAGCTAATGTGAATGGGAAGCCGCAACTTGCCATTGTGATATCTGATAATGTTGTGAAGGAAAAACATCTGAACGCATCGGAGATAGTAAGAGAGGCCGCAAAATACATGCAGGGCGGTGGCGGCGGCCAGCCTTTCTTTGCAACTGCCGGCGGTAAAAAGATAGAAGGCCTGGAAGATGCGATAAAAGCAGCAAGATCGATAATAGTAAAGAAACTTTCGCAACAGAACTATTAAGAGGAGATTGTATTTGTTTTACAAGGAGTATATTCCGTTCCTACGGAACTACCTCACATCAGTTTGGTCAAAACAAGGGATTAACATCCCTTGTTAGAGTAT
>JAOZOF010000049.1:0-7632 GCA_029933425.1 Marinilabiliaceae bacterium | reverse complement strand
ACTACCTCACATCAGTTTGGTCAAAACAAGGGATTAACATCCCTTGTTAGAGTATAACCTGCCTAACGGCAGTCTTCATAAATTCCGAAGGGACGGTGTGTTTTAACAAGGGGTGTAACTCCAGCTTTATGTGTATCGTTCTAATCTTATCTTACAAAGAGAATATTCCGTTCCTATGGAACTGTCTTACTTTAGTATGGCCAAAAAAGAGATTAACATCCCTTATTAGAGTATGACCTGCCTATCGGCAATCTTCATAAATTCCGAAGGGACGGTATGCATTAACAAGGAGTGTAAGCCCCTTGAAAAAAGAATCAAAAGAGCAATAAGTTCCGTAGGAACGGCATAAAACAACACCGGTATTTAGGATCAGATGACTAAAAACGGATCTCCCTGGTTTGTTCTAAAGTACTTTATCTGTACGATCTTCTTTTTATCAAGTAGTGATCACTTTTCCTATAAACCAGTTTGTAGTACTGGTACGAAATGCTCAGAATGCCTATTGCAGATACGATCACAATAAGAAAAATATAGGTGATCAACGAGATGTTTTCGGTAAATGCAAAGTTTTTGAGCCATATTTTCACAGTTGCCATTGCCGGCAGAATGGCAAGACTTATTCCGATTAAAACATATTTACCAAAGCTTCCGAGGAGATCTGTCAGGATGTAAGTGTCCGGGATTCCGGTGGTTTTCATCAGTGATATTTTTTTGTCTTTGTATTCTATCAGAAAAGATGCAAAGCTTAAAAATCCCAGGATTGAGATAAAGAAGCTGAACAGAGTGAAAATGATCAGTGCTGTAAGCATTCTGGAATCCTGATTGTAAATATTCTTTAGTCGGTCTTCGAGGAAGAAACTGTCTAAAGGCTGATCACCGGAATATTTTTTCCAAAGGTTGCGTATCTCTGCTAAAGCTTTTTTGTTTTGTCTGTTGTCAACCCTGATGATTATGTACCGGAAATAATTGTGTTTACATAACAGCATTATTCCCAATGGTTTTATTTTGTTATTCAAAGGCTCATAATTGTAATCACTTACAACGCCCATAATGTTTATGTTCCATTTTCTTTCATTGAAACCTGTTTCAAGTTGTTCCTCAAGCGGTTTTTTTATTTTGAATTTTTTTATTGCCGCGGTGTTCAGGATGACTCCCATCGAATCACCGGTCTCACAACTGAGAAATGATCCTCTTCTCAATGTCAGTTCCATGGTCCTCAGGTAATCACAATCCACATAGTTTATTGTAATAGGAGTTTTACGGCTGTTGTCGATACCCTGGTATGTAAATGGCATTTCAATGTACTCTTCTCCAGGTATTGACATCGATGCTGAAACATTCTCAACACCATTAATGTTTTTAAGGTCTCGTTTGAAATTTTCATAATCTTTTTTTACTGTACCGGCTCTTTCGATTACAAAAAGATTCTTCTTGTTGAACCCCAGATCTTTGTTTGAAATGTAATTAAGCTGTTGCCATATTCCGGCTGTGAGGATCAAGAGGAACAGTACCACAAATACATGTCCTGCTATTATTATCCCTCTGATTATGAAACTGTTTTTGTGTATTTTATATCTGTTACCGAAAATGTTTACAATACTTATTTTACTAAAGAACTTTGCGGGGTATCCTCCTGAAATAACGCCTATGATAAATGTGGTAAGTATCACGATCCCGATATCCTGTAAGCCCTGAATCTGATCAATGCTTAGGCTCAGGTCGAACAGCTTGTTGAATGAGGGTATCATCAGTTCTGCCAGAACAAAACCGAACAGTGTTGCTGCTGCTGAAATGATGAATGCTTCAGTGAAGATCTGAATGGCAATGTGGTACCGTCTTGCTCCCAGTGTTTTACGTATCACAGCATCTCTGAGCCTTTTCGACGGTTCCGAAGTGGTAATGTTGATGAAATTTATACTTGTGATGATCAGTATGAACACTGCAATTGCAATGAAAATGATAACTCTGAACGGATTCGATAAAGGCTCGATCTCAGAATTCAGTTTTGAATGCAGGTGGATCGATTGAATAGGCTGAAGGTGAAATCGAAAAAATGTATTTTCATTCTTTTTATTGCTTTCTGATAGTTTTGCTGCCTCGTCCTGCTCAATTTTTTTGTTCAGATACTCTTCGAAAAGTCTGATATCTGTTCCGGGTTTTATTTTGGCATAAGTGTAGCATGTCAGTAGTCTCCAGTTGTTTTCCCACTCATTTAGTATCTTTTTATTGTAATTGAACATCTTTTTAATGGTGGAAATTGATGCTATAAAATCAAAGTGGAAATGTGATGCTTCAGGCATGTCTTCACATACGGCAATTATTTCGTAATCTATCCCGCCGCGATTGATCTTTTTCCCGATAGGGTTGTTATCCCTGAAATAACTTTCAGCCATCGACTTTGCTATTGCCACACTTCCGGGTTTGTTTAATTTTTCGATGGAACCTTTTATTATTCTCAGGTCGAAAACATCGAAGAATGTTGGATCAGCAAAAAAGAACCTGCTTTTACTTAACGAAGCAGTATTGTATTTTATCAGTTTGTTGGCTCCCGGTATCAGCCTGGTTACAGCGTCAGTCTGAGGTAAGGTATTCAGAAGGCCTGACAACGGCAGAGGGGTCAATGCATCCCTGATCGCCTGTTCTCCTTTTGCTGATTCTCCTATACTTGTAACACGGTAAATGTTTCCGGAATCTTTTATGTGAGTATCGTAATTCAGCTCGTATTTAATGAGAAGAAGAATGATAATTGAAAGTCCTAACCCTATGGCAAGGCCTGCAATGTTGATGGCCGAGTAGAGCTTGTTCCTTAGCAATGATCTGAAGGCAGTTTTTATGTAATGCAGAATATCCATTGCAGGTTAAAGGGTTATGTTGTTGTCTGTTACCACGTGGCCGTCAAACATTCTGATGGTTCTCGGAGTCTGGTCTGAAATATAAGGTGAATGGGTGGCCAGAATTATGGTCATACCTTCTTCATTGAGTGTGGAAAATGTTTTAAGAATGTTATCTCTTTCTTTTGAGTCCAGTCTTCCGGTAGGTTCATCAGCTAAAAGTAACGAAGGGTTTGTGACCGTCGCTCTAAGGATTGCTGTCATTTGTTGCTGCTCTTCATTCAGCTGCACGGGATACTTGTTCCTCAGATGTATCATCTTATGTTTTAAAAGAGCATCTTCGATGATGTTGATCCGTTCTTTTCTTTTGTATCTCATGTAAAACAGGGGGAGTTCTATGTTCTCAAAAACAGTCAGTTCGTCAAGCAGAAAAGCATCTTTGAACACATAGCCGATATTTCCCCTGCGTAATTTGGCTCTCTGGTGTTCTTTCTTTTTTGAAATGTTGATGTCGAGGAAGAAAAGTTCTCCCGAAGTTTGTTTGTCTATTAGTCCCAGAATGCTGAGTAAAGTGGTCTTGCCGCATCCCGAAGGCCCTGTCAAACTAACGTATTCACCTTTTTTTATGTTGATGTTTATATTGCTCAGAGCAGTTTTTGCAACTTCACCGGTGTAAAATATTCTGACTATGTTTTGAGTTCTTATCATTTCCTGAAACTTTGACTTTTGTTCGTATTTGTTACATCTAATGTACGAAATCGTACACTTATTTGCCTTGAAAACAGTGACAAAAAGTAACAAATGAATTTAAATTGTAACTTGTTGTGCTTTGTAAACGTCATATTATCAAATGTCTAACCTTTGTTGATGACTTGTGTTAAATTAACAAAACAAGTAACGTCATATAATTTATTGCACTTTTTGTGCCATTTGTGTTAACCGCTTATAATCAAGGTGATTAAGCTAATGGCACCTTTTTTGGGGATGTTTTCGGGAATGTTTGATAGTAACATGGATATACGCTAAGAAGAGTAGCTTTTAAGTGAAATAAGCGGAATGTCATGTTCGGAATCGGACAATACTTATTTTTTTATTACATTTAACTAAACTATTGAAGATATGGCGGAGAAGAAAGGAAAGATACTAATAGTTGATGACAACAAAGATATACTGTTTGCATTGAAGTTGCTTTTGCGATCGGTTGCTGAAAGTGTTAAAACAACTACTGACCCTCGCGATATCCCGGTTCTTATGGATAAGGAGAACTTCGACGTTATCCTTTTGGATATGAACTTTACTAAGGATGCCATAAGCGGGAAAGAGGGTTTCTACTGGCTTGAAAAGATTCTTGAGATCGACCCTAATGCCGTTGTGCTGTTCATTACGGCATACGGCGATGTTGAAAAATCGGTCAAAGCGATAAGGGCCGGTGCTACCGACTTTGTTCTCAAACCATGGCAGAATGAGAAGCTTATGGCAACCATATCTTCGGCATTGAAATTGCGACAATCGAAGAGTGAGGTGAATGAGCTGAAAACAAAACAGCGTGAGTTAAGTACAATTATGGATCAGCCATTTGCCGATTTCATAGGGGTATCGCCCGGTATGAAAAAAGTGTTTGAAACTATCCGTAAGGTTGCCGGTACTGATGCGAATGTGCTTATTCTTGGAGAGAACGGGACAGGTAAGGAGCTTGTCGCAAGGGCTCTTCACCGCGAATCTTTACGCAATAATGAGATTTTCGTGAGCCTTGATCTAGGTGCTATCAGTGAATCACTTTTCGAAAGTGAGTTGTTCGGACACGAGAAAGGAGCGTTTACCGATGCCAAGGCCAGTCGTCCCGGCAGGTTCGAACTTGCATCAGGAGGCACTGTATTTCTGGATGAGATTGGTAACCTTTCTATGCCTATGCAATCAAAGCTTCTGACTGTTCTTGAGCGGAGAGAAGTTATAAGGGTGGGCTCAAATAAACCCCGTCCTATCGATATAAGGCTGATATCGGCAACCAATATGCCGTTGAAGGATATGGCTGCAGAGGGCAATTTCAGGCAGGATCTGCTGTACAGGATAAATACAGTAGAAATAGAGTTGCCGCCCTTAAGGGAGAGGGAAGAGGATATACCTGTTCTTGCAGAACATTTCCTGAATGTTTATTCCAAGAAATACAGGAAAAAGTTCAGAAAGCTGTCATCTTCTGTTATAAGGAAACTTTCGGAATATCCCTGGCCCGGGAATGTCAGGGAGTTTCAGCATGTGTTTGAGAGAACTGTTATCATGAGTGATGGTCCGGTGCTGAACGAAGATGATTTCCATCTTACAACACACAGGTCATCATCCTCGGAGGGTATGGAGCTTGATACATACAATCTTGAAGAGATTGAAAAAACTATCATTGAAAAGGTTTTGCGAAAGTATAAAGGGAACGTTTCAAAGGCAGCTGCTGATCTGGGACTGACAAGGACGTCATTGTACCGAAGACTGGAAAAACATGGGTTATAAGGATTTCAGAATTAATTTGATCTTAAGGGTGCTGCTGTTGGCGGCATCTTTGTTCGTGTTCTTTTTTCTTCTGTTCAAAACCGGATTTGTAATAACACTTTCTCTTGTAGGCGCTTTTATAATCATTCAGATATGGTGGCTCATAAGTTATGTTGACCGTACTAACAGAGTGCTTAACAGCTTCCTGGAATCAATACAGTATTCCGATTTTACGCGAACTTTTCAGGTGGATGACACCAGCTCATCATTTGGCAGATTAAAGCAATCGTTCAACGAGGTGATAAAGAATTTTCAGGCTGTAAAAGCAGAAAAGGAGGAGAACTATTTTTATCTGCAGACAGTTATCCAGCATATCGGAATAGCCCTTATTGCATATCGTAAGGACGGCACTGTCGAACTCACCAATAATGCCACCAAAAAGCTTTTTCAGCTTAGCAGTCTGGGGAATATTTCAGAACTTAAAAAGGTAAGTCCTGAGCTTGTTGAGAAGTTGTTGACCGTCAAACACGGAGAGAATACTCTTCTGCGTATTCAGGAAAAGGATGATATTCTTCAGTTGGCGATCTATGCAACCGAATTTACCATTCATGACAGAACGATAATCCTTACATCAATAAAGAACATCCAGGCAGAGCTTGAAGAGAAGGAGATGGAGTCATGGCAGAAGCTGATAAGGGTACTCACACATGAGATAATGAATTCGATAACTCCCATTTCATCGCTGTCATCTACTGTTACAATGATCATTGATGACCTGAAAGAGAGTCTGAAAGAAAAGGGTGCTGACGAGGAGACGCTTGACTCGGTAGAGGATGTTGAAAATGCGTTTCAGACAATTCATAAACGCACCGACGGCCTTTTGCATTTCGTTAATACCTACCGGAACCTTACATCAATTCCTCAACCACAGTTGACGATCTTTCCGGTAAAGTCTCTTTTTGAGGATATTAAAAATCTTCATGGAGAAGAGATCAGAAATAAGAATATTAAATGTAATATCGATGTTCATCCGGAGACCCTGGAGCTGACAGCTGATGAAAAACTTGTTGAACAGGTGCTTATAAATCTTCTTACAAACTCGATACAGTCATTAACGGGAACAGAGAATGCGGAAATAACGTTGAGGGGCTTTTTGAACAAAAGAGGACGGATCACACTTCAGGTCATTGATAACGGGAAAGGCATTTTGCCTGATGTGCTTGATAAAATATTCATTCCGTTCTTTACCACAAAAGCCGAAGGTTCCGGTATAGGACTTAGTCTTACAAAGCAGATAATGCGTAAGCACGGAGGAAATGTAAGTGCATATTCCGATCCCGACAGGGAAACGATTTTTACACTTACATTTTAGATGTTGAATTTGCCTGTAAAAAAAAGCCCCTTAAACAGGGGCCGGTTGTATGATCAATTTTTTCTTTTACTTTCTTTGCTGTGCAGCCTGTTGAACATAACTGCCAGGTGAGCATAAAGAGAGGTGTTCTGTACTACGATATCATCAGGGACCCTGAGAATTACAGGGGTGAAGTTCCAGATAGCTTTTATTCCGGCATCGATCATTATCTCGGCTGTTTTCTGTGCAACTTCTACAGGAACGGTCAGTATGCCGATCTTAATGTCCGGATTGATCATGTTTTTTAGCTCATCCAGATGATAAACTTTGACACCGTCAAAATCCTTTCCAACTATTTCCGGATTAATATCGAAAGCCGATGTGATGTTCAATCCGAATTGCCTTAGTCCGTAATCACGCATCAATGCTGTTCCTAGACTTCCTGCCCCGAAAAGAAATGCCTCGTCCATAGTCTTGAATCCGAGAAAGTCCTCAAGCTCCTCTATCAAAGGAAGAACTTCATAACCAACACGTGTTTTCCCTGCGATCTTGGTATATGACAGATCTTTAGTGACCTGAGTGGGATCAATTTCCATGATGTTGGCAATACGCGGAGATGAGATGTACTTTAAACCCTCTTTTTGTGCAACTTTTAGTTGTGCCAGATAACACGGCATACGTCGTAATGCAGGTTCCGGTACAATGCGGTTCTTCTTTTTACTGTCTTTACTCATGATTCTATTATTGATAAGCTTTAATACAAAGTTAATCAACTTTATAATAAAGAAAAGTATCTGCAATAGATTTTTTATAAAATTGCAAAATCTTTTTCAGATATCGGGTTAGATGTAGTCCTTAGTTATATAAAAAAAGGAAGGCAAAAGTACCTTCCTTAGTGGGCGATGAGGGAGTCGAACCCCCGACCCCTTGGGTGTAAACCAAGTGCTCTGAACCAACTGAGCTAATCGCCCT
>JAOZOF010000048.1:16268-19184 GCA_029933425.1 Marinilabiliaceae bacterium | reverse complement strand
TTATTCTGTTTATCCCGCTAAAAAAGACCATTTTCTTCCAAAAATATAAAGAGTTAAACAGCCTGTTTTTATTTATTACTTTCTGAACCACTACCGGTTGAACTTTGAAATATCCTAATTATTTTTTATCTTAAACCAAACTTAAATAATAATGCTATGGATAACCTCTTTTTTAAATACATGAAAGAACGTACCGGCAGGCGAAAAGGCAAGAAAATTGATGATGCTTCCTTGGGTCCGGTAATTACTATTTCACGTGAATATGGTTGTCCGGCCAGAAAGATCGCGGCACAACTTGCAGCTACATTAAATGAAAAGAACAAACATCTTGGCGTACAAAGAGAGTGGCGCGTGGTAAGTAAAGAGATAATTGAGGAATCGGCTAAAGAGTTAGAGTTATCCCCGACGTTGGTTCATGAATTGTCAGACCGGAAACATAATTCTTTTATTGAAGATCTGGCATTGTTTTTTTCAGATAATTATTATCCGGGAAATACTAAAATAAAAAATACGATCGCGAAGTTTATTTATGAGACAGCTGCTGAGGGAAATGTGATAATTGTAGGAAGGGCAGCAGAAGCGATTACCAAGGATATAAAAAAATCATTTCACGCAAAGATTGTTGCTCCCCTTGACTGGAGAACGCAGGAAGTTAGTAAAGAGGAAAATCTGTCAATTTCGGAAGCAAAGAGAAAATGTATCGAGGAAGACAGGAAAAGGGCACAGTTCAGACACTTCTTTGAGGGCGACAAACCGGATGTGGAGTATTTCAATATCAGCTTTAACTATCGTGACATGAGCGATACCGAGATAGTTGAATTACTGGTGATCATATCTGAGATACGCGGCTTCGTATAGTATACCTTGAACCTGTAAGAGGTTCCTCCGGGTTTAAATGTAATATTCCATAAGCCTTATGGCCTGACTATAATAGCCTGTTCCGAAAAGATTAAGGTGATTCAGAACATGGTAAAGTTTGTAGATGTTCACTCTGTATTCCCAGCCTTCTTTTAGCGGATATGCTTCATTGTATGACCGGTAAAACTGCTCACTGAAGCCTCCGAAAAGATATGTCATTCCAAGGTCTGCTTCACGATGGCCGTAATAGACGGCAGGGTCGATCAGAACAGGTTCACCGGCCGGGCCTGTAATATAATTACCGCTCCAAAGGTCGCCATGTAAAAGAGCCGGCGGTTCTTCACTTCCCTTTAATATCGTATCAATTCTTGATTCGAGGGCGGTAAATGCCCTTTTGAGCTCGTTTGTTGCATATCCGTTCTGTTCAGCTAAACGGTATTGGAACAGAAGTCTTTTGTTGAAATAGAATGCTGTCCAGTTATTCTTTTCTATTTCCGACGGGAGGTTCTTTTGTGGTGTGGCGCCGATGAAGTTATCTTCATAAAACCCAAAGGCTTTTGCAGTATATCGGTGCATTTGTGCATAATGCCGGCCGAAAATATCCCAAAAGTCTTTTTGTCTCGGGCCGGGAGTGATAAGTTCTAACAGAAGGAATTGTTTGTCGGCAGCAATGACATCCGGTATTTTTATGCAGCCGGGCTTTCGCAACTCTTTCAGGCCGTTGGCTTCATTAAGGAACATTGTACCTGTAAAGCCTGTTTTCAGGAAATATCGTTTCCCCGAGGTTGTTTCAATGATATTACTGTCGGCAATAGACCCGCCGCCAACACCGGAAACGGTTTTGACGGGTTCTCCGAGTTTTTCTTCTATGAGGTCATTTAACCTTTTGTTCATTTGCAACGCTTTCTAAAAGTCCCTGGCAAGCATCTTCAAGCAGATCCAGAACCAGCTCAAATCCTTCATCGCCGCCGTAATACGGATCCGGAACAGAACTGTAATCATACTCTTTAGCAAAGTCGGTCATCATGTGTAATTTTTCAAGATGACTGTTGTTTTTGACCAACTTTTTCAGGTCGCGCATATTTTGAGTATCCATTGCAATGATGTAATCGAATTTATCGAAATCAACATCAGGATCAACAGGGCGGCTTATGCTTGTTAAATTGTATCCCCGCTTTCGTGCATGAACCTGCATTCGAGGGTCGGCAGGCTCACCCGCATGCCATGCTGCGGTACCTGCTGAATCGATCTCAAAATCACCGCTGACGCCCTCCTTCTCGATAATTCCTTTCATTACGGCTTCAGCACTGGGAGACCGGCAAATATTGCCAAGACATACGAAGAGTATCTTTGTTTTATCCATAAAGCTCATTTTAAGAGATGCAAATATAGAAGATATTGGCAATAATTCTTTTTAAAGAAAGTTAATGTGAGTAACAGTAGAGTTAAATTTTATAGTACAAGAATTTATTTAGTAAATTGCATAGGTCAAAAAAACAGAAAAGTCATGAGGTATGTTTTACGGGTATTTAATTTAGGGGCAATAATTTTCATGATCGCTTGTACGGGCGGTAGCAACAGATCAGCAACTATGAAAAATGATTTAAAAAAAGGGAAAAGTAGCAAGGTCGGTATCCTGATGCTGGATCCCGGGCATTTTCATGCGGCCCTGGTACAGAAATCAATGTATCCTGATGTTTGCGATACTGTTCATGTTTACGCTCCCGCAGGGCCTGAGGTGCAGTTGTATCTTGACATGGTAAACGGGTTCAACAGCAGGAGCAATGATCCTACACACTGGATCGAAAAAGTTTATACCGGTAATGATTACCTGGAAAAGATGCTTGATGAAAGAGCAGGAGACCTTGTGGTGATCGCAGGCAACAATAAAAGAAAAACAGAGTATATTCTCAGGTCGGTTAAGGCCGGACTGAATGTGCTTGGAGATAAACCTATGGTCATTAGTCCGGAAAGTTTTTCATTGCTTAAAGATGCATTTAAAACAGCCGAAGAGAAAGGTGTTTTACTTTATGATATTATGACCGAGCGATATGAGAT
>JAOZOF010000048.1:15072-16168 GCA_029933425.1 Marinilabiliaceae bacterium | reverse complement strand
ATAGTTTACAAAATAAAAGATGTATGGGCAAAAGTTTCTGTGATATGGAACTATGATGAACCTAAGGGAGGCGATACTCATTACAGCTTAATGCGCGGAACAAAGTGTGATCTCGTTATCAGGCAGGGCGCCGAACAGCAGTTTAAACCCGTTTTGTATATCGAGCCAAATGCCAATGAAAATATTACTGATTTTGAAATGAGACTGAAAGAGGCTGTAGAGAAAGTGATCAACGCTAAATATCCAGGTGTGATATTAGAAAAAGAATCGGACAGGCTATTCTATCTCGAAATACCTCAAAAATACAAAGTTGGCCATGAAGCCCATTTCAGGCAGGTGACGGATAAATTCCTTAAATATATGAAGGAAGGTAAAATGCCGGAATGGGAAGTCCCGAATATGATCACAAAGTATTACATTACAACTACGGCACTGAAAATAGCCAGGGAAAATGGCCAGTAGTGTTAAAAGATCGCTGATTTGTTTAAAATATTTCCAGCAATAACGTTACCAGCACCGGCACAAGAGCAGTAAGTACAATGCCTGAGAAAACGGCAATTATACCAAATTCCTTACCCGTGAATTTAACAATGACAGGCAGGGTCGTGTCCATAGCAGTCGCGCCTCCTGATGCTATGCCTGCCAGCTTGCCAAAATATTTTACCATTACGGGAACAGCAAGCAATGTTGTAATTTCCCGCATTATGTTCGAAAGAAGTGCAATTACGCCAAGTTCCTGACCGCTTAACTGACTGATTACGATACTTGAAAGTGAGTAGTAACCAAAACCTGCACCTACAGCCATTGCTTCCCATAAATTGATGTTCGGCAGAAATGCTGATACCAGGGCTGTGCCGGCAAGACTGCCGATAATTACCAACAAGGGTACCAGCATGACTTTATATTTCATCTTTTTCAGTATATAAAAAGCTCCCCTGTCACTTCCGATACTTATTCCCACAAGAAACATCAGCACATAAAGGGCATAAGTGGTCAATTCATCATTTAAGATCCATTCCGGAAATATTCTGAACATTCCGCCAAACAGTCCAAATGTGAAAAATGCAAGTATGATCAGGCTGCCTTTCATTGTTGT
>JAOZOF010000048.1:0-14972 GCA_029933425.1 Marinilabiliaceae bacterium | reverse complement strand
CAAACAGTCCAAATGTGAAAAATGCAAGTATGATCAGGCTGCCTTTCATTGTTGTGGGTAATTTATTGAACCGCAGAATTAAGGTTGCTTTTTACTTTCAGTTTCTGATGATCGATCAAAAAAGTAGACGTAAACGATCTTTGCAAGAATTATACTTCCCAGAACTGCACCTATGGTCAGCAGAACAGAGGTGTATCCTATCCGGGAAAAGTCATTGATGATCTTGTCGTTTATGCCAACGGAGATGCCAAGCAGGAACAACAGGATGTAAACGGCCCATGTAACAAGTATGTCTATTCCTTTGCGGGCAGAATTACTGTTCCTGAAAAAGCGGCCGGCAATTATGCCGGTAATGAATAAAACTATTACTGTCAGTGAGGTCATACTTTAATACTTGGGGACTTTTTGTTCGGGAAATCTTCGTTTGTATTCGATCCAGAATTTTTTGACCTCTGATTTCATCTCTTTATGAAGGATAAGTATGCCGAACAGGTTCGGGATGGTCATCAGGGCAATGGTAATACCGCTGAGTGTCCAGATGATTGTTGTATCGACAAATGATGCGATGAAAAATCCTATAACATAGATCATATGATACCATATCACATACTGTGGCCCCCAAAGGAAGGTTACAGCTCTGTCGCCATAGTACGACCATGAGATCGCTGTAGAGAATGCAAAGAGTAGAAGACCGATGGAAACAATGTACTTTCCCCACTCTCCAAGCCAGCTTTTGGTAAATGCGAAGGTCGTAAGAGGGGCGCTGTGCATAAGAGAGATACCTTCAAGGTAGACTCCCTCCGAGCTGTCACCGGAGAATATACCCGTCAGCCATTTGTGCCAGGAATCATTACTGTTTGATGAAGAGGGAATGATAAGTTGTCCGTTATTTGCCGACAACTTACCGGAATAAAGTTTCCCGTTGTTATAGACTTTGATCTTCTCTGCAAGAGAGCGTGCATGCATGATGGTGACCGGCGATGTGATCGTTCCGTCTTCAACTTCAATATTCCCGGTATACAGGGGAAGTGTCACTTCCTTTTTTATGAATTTGCTGAGCACCTCTCGTCCCTGTTCTGTTTTATCAGTATAACTGGTACCGTCTAAAACAACTATATCGGAAACCTGAAAACGGTTTTGATGTTTTTCGTTCCAGACTCCGGAAGAAAGAAGAACAAAGCCAGTGAGAGAACAGATAATAATAGTGTCGATAAAAGGCTCAAGTAAGGCAACAAGACCTTCCGATACGGGTTCGTGAGCACGGGCTGCGGCGTGAGCTATAGGTGCCGATCCCTGACCTGCTTCATTAGAGAAAAGGCCTCTGTTCACTCCCCGGTTGAATGCAAAAGCAATGGTTGCACCCAAAAATCCTCCGGTTGCGGCTGTCCCCGTAAATACATTACCAACCACCGCTTCAAGTGACGGTATAATGTTTTCGTAATTGTAAAAAATGACTGATAAAGCTCCTATAAAATAAAGTAGTGCCATACTTGGCACAAGTTTTTCGGTTACTTTGGCAATACGTTTTATTCCGCCGATCACCACAAACCCCAATAGAATGGCGAGTATGAATCCGGAAACTATGTTAGGTAACTTAAAAGTGGTGTACAATGAATTTGCTATGCTGTTTATTTGAGGCAGATTACCTGTGCCGAAAGAGGAAAGAATTGTGGCGAAAGCAAAAATGGCTGCGATCCACGAACCTGTTTTTATAACTTTTCCGGATGAGGTTTTTATGTTGAGTCTTTTTTTCATGTAATACATCGGGCCGCCTGCAAATGATCCGTCGGGAAGCTTATCCCGGTATTTGTGCGACAGTGTAACTTCTACAAATTTTGTCGTCATGCCAAACAGAGCTGTTACCAGCATCCAGAACAGGGCCGCCGGTCCCCCGAGGTGAACAGCAAGCGCCACTCCCGCAATATTCCCGGTTCCCACTGTTCCTGAAAGTGCCGTTGTCAAAGCCTGGAAGTGCGAGGTGTCTCCTTCATCCCCTTTCTTGTCAAATTTACCCATTACAATTCTTAGTGAGTATCGTAAATATCTGAACTGAGGAAAGACAAGGTAAAGTGAGAAAAATATTCCGGTACCAAGAAGAAAATAAACAAACCATGGACTGCTGCCGATATAGGAATCTATCTTGAGAAGAAAATCGTTTATTGCTTGCATGAAATATATATTATTGTTTATGGTAAAACAAATATAACTTTATATTGGAATAAAAAAAAGCTGTTATGCAAAGCTTGATATGCTGAAAAAACATATATTTGTAATAAACAAAAGGATAAGGCATTAATGTTACCTCAATTCAATTTTTTCTTTAAAGATGATATAAGATGGGGCGAGCAGGAGATAATTAAGTTCAGATGGTTGCTCATATTTATTCTTATTTCGTTTATCGGATACCGTTATCTTATAGGAATGAAAGAGTGGGCATTAATGGCATTGACATTCTCGCTCATTTTCATTTTTTATAATTATTTTCTGAATATTGTTATTCGCAGGTTTAAGAGTTCGGTGTGGATAAGCTATTTCTCTACTACAATAGATATTCTCATTCTTTCTGGTTATTTATATTATTACGGGGCACTTTACGATCCCACAGCTATAGTCACTTCAGCTACTGTCCTGCTCTATCCTGTTTTGATACTTTTTTCCGTTTTAAGATATAACGGTCGGTTGGTGTTCTATTCTACCGGGTTGATAATTCTTGTTTACAATTCTGTTTATTTGTTTCTGAGGCCTTCTATTCCACAGAGTTTGATCGACCAGGTGGATTCGATGGGTTGGGATGGGCAGATATTCCGCAGTTCATATCTGGCATTGATGGGGTATTTTATGTTCAGCATTCCGAAAATGGTTGAAAGACTTGTGGACAGGCAGGTCAGTGTTATTAAAGAGCATAATGAGCGGGAATTAAGACTGGCCATCGAGGCCCAACAGGCAAAGTCACAATTGGGAAAGGAGAGAGAGCTTAACGAGAAACTTAACAGGCAGGCTGAACTGATCAGGGAACAAAAAGAAAAACTAGAAGCTGCAAATGCCACAAAGGACAGGTTGTTCTCGATAGTAGGGCACGATCTTCGTTCGCCTTTCTCGGTTCAGTGCTCTTTATCTGAACTTCTTGCCACCGATCATGATAACATGTCGAAAGAAGAGGTGCTGGAAATAGTTAATGCAATAAACACATCTGCACAGCAGGGTTTAGGGTTGTTGTCGAACTTGCTTGACTGGGCAACTGTTCCTGGTGATGAAGATTTCCCCCAGACTCCGGTGGGAGTGACCTCTATTGTCAAAGAAACGGTAGCGCTGTTGTATAATAATGCCAAATACAAGAATATTGTCATTGAAACATCGATAGATGAAGATCTCCATATCTGTGTTAACCGGAACATGCTTGAAACAATAATACGCAATCTTTTGTCTAATGCCATTAAATTCTCTCCAAGGAACAGCAAAGTTGAGATCAGGGCAGGAAAGGACGGGCATTCCGTTTTGATCTCGATCAGGGATAATGGCGTGGGAATAAGTGAGGATAAAATAAATGATCTTTTTGAGATAGGTAATTTATCTTCTCCCGGTACCGAGGATGAACCGGGAACAGGAGTCGGTCTTTTGTTGTGTAAGGAGCTGGTGGAGAAAAACAACGGCACAATTCAGGTTGACAGTGAACCCGGAAAGGGTTCGGAATTTACGGTTAAACTCCCTGTTTTTTCTCAAACATCAGAACAGTAATATAATTAACATAAAATGAATAGTGATCAAATAATTGTAATTGTTGTAATCATATTCATTATTGTTTCATTGTATAAAAACCTTTTGGGTCCGGGTTTTACATTCATCATTGCTTTAAGTGTTCTGGGTTTTCTTGGTATACTTACACCTAAGGAGATATTAAGCGGTTTTGCTAATGAACAACTTGCAGTAATAATAATTTTACTTTTAATAGGTGAGGTAATTCGAAAATCAACATTGATCGACAGCTTCTTTGACAGCTTCTTCAGACGAACAAAGACCTATAAAAAATTTATCTTCAGGTTGATATTTCCGGTGGCAGGACTGTCTGCCATAATTAACAATACTCCATTGGTGGCAATATTAATGCCCTATGTTCACAACTGGGGAAAGAATCATGGTGTTGCCCCGTCGAAACTGCTGATCCCTCTTTCTTATTCTGCGATACTCGGCGGTACGGCTACACTTATCGGAACTTCAACCAATCTTGTTGTGAACGGAATGGTCAGTGAACAGAAGATCTTTCCGGATTTCAGATCACTCGATATTTTTGATTTTACTCCGGTAGGTTTGAGCATGATAATTATCGGAGGATTTTATCTGGTCATAGCTTCTAATAAGTTATTGCCCGATAAAAGAGACCCGATAGACAATATAAGTTTATCAAGCCGTGAATATGTTGTTGAAGTAAAGGTGGCAAATGGGTCCGACTATCATCAAAAGACAGTGGAAAAGGCAAATCTCAGGAATCTTAAAGGTCTTTTTCTTGTTGAGATAATAAGGAAGGATAAAAGCATTTCTCCTGTTAGTCCGCAGACCGTGATACTTGAAAAAGACCTGCTGATATTTGCAGGTAATACCGAGACTATTGCTGATATGGTAGAGAATAATAAAACACTGAAGCCTTCGCAGCTAGGGATGTTTGCTAAAAGAGCAAAAACAGCTGTTGTGGAGGTTGTTGTGTCACCAAATTCAGGACTGATAGATAAAACGGTAAAGGAGGCCGGTTTCCGGGGGAAATTTGATGCTGCTATAATTGCCGTTCACCGGAACGGAGAGCGCTTAAGAGGTAAGATAGGTGAGATAAAGCTTCTTGCAGGCGACCTATTGTTACTTATCACAGGAAAGGATTTTGACGAAAGGGTTGACAGCAAGGATTTTTATATTTTGGGCAAGGTCAGAAATATTGATAAGATGCCCACATTGCAAAGTATTTTAATTGCAGGAGGGTTGATCACCTCCATTGTGCTGTCCTCGATTCATATAATCCCTCTTTTCAATTCACTGATAGTATTCCTTATTTTGTTATTCCTGCTAGGGGTTGCATCACCCAAAGATGTGCCTAAAACGATCAATTACAATCTTATCCTGATAATTGCACTTTCTCTTGCACTTGGTGAGGCCATGACCAAAACAGGTATTGCCTCCATGGCATCCGATGTATTTGTTGATGTATTCAAGCCTTATGGTGTTTTCAGCCTTTTTATCGGAATATTTCTGTTAACTAATCTGCTTGCATCTGTTATAACCAACATTGGTGCTGTGGCGATAGTATTTCCTGTGGTAATAAATCTGGCCTTGCAGTTAGGTGTTGATCCCAGACCTTTTGCAATGCTTGTTGCATTTGCAGGAGCTGCAAGCTTTATTACTCCAATCGGATATCAGACCAATCTGATGGTCTATGGTCCCGGCGGATATAATTTTAAGGATTTTATGAAAATAGGATTGCCGATGACAATACTTTTCATGCTTGTATCTACAATAGGCCTGATACTGCAGTTCGGCCTGAAGATCAATTAAGGATAGTTATCATTTCCCGTAACCGTAATGCATAAGAGGGTACTGTTTTATTAATAATGCGGCTGAAAAACATTACTTTTGTTTTCTGACAAAACATGAAATATGTCTACATTTCTTTTCGATAAAATAATTTTCGGGCCGGTAAGAAGCCGCAGACTAGGTGTTTCTCTGGGAATCAATCTTCTGCCTGTTGACAGTAAGGTTTGTTCTTTTGATTGCATTTATTGCGAATGCGGATTGAATCCGGATAAACGTGAGAAAAAGGCTGAGCTGCCCGGCAGAAAGAAAGTTGCGGAAGATCTTGAACTGAAATTGAAGGAGATGAATGAGGATGGGATGCCACCCGATGTCATCACCTTTGCAGGAAACGGTGAACCTACGCTTCATCCTGAATTTAGCAGGATAATTGATGATACCCTGTTTTTACGCAACGAATATTGTCCCGAAGCAAGGATAGCAGTTCTGAGCAATGCTTCACGTATAAGTAATGATAAGGTTTTTAACGCCTTGCTGAAAGTGGACGATAATATTCAGAAGCTGGATTCGGGAATTGAAGAAACGATACTTTTGCTTGACAGACCCAACTATAATTTCAGTCTGCGTCAAACAGTTGAGGAGCTCAAGAGGTTTAAAGGGAAGGTAATAATCCAGACCATGTTCGTAAGGGGAGAATTCAATGGTGTGGTAGTTGACAATACCACGGAGAAAGATATTACCACATGGCTTGAGCTGCTTAAAGAGATAAAGCCTCAAAGCGTGATGATCTATACCATCGAACGCGATACTCCGTTCGATACGTTGTACAAAGTACCTGTTGACGAGCTTTATGAAATTGCCCGCCGGGTGGAAGCCATTGGCCTGACAACACAGGTATCAGGTTAAGTTATGCATGAAAATAAGCAAAAAACGGTTTTAGTAAGCCCGTTGAACTGGGGGTTGGGGCATGCTGCAAGGATGGTGCCTTTGATAAGGAAATTGATCGGGCAGGGACAAAAAGTAATAATCGGTGCTTACGGTGATTCCGCCACACTTCTGAAAAAAGAGTTTAAAGAGTGTATACATGTTGAGCTGAAAGGTTTTACACCAGTTTATTCATCATCTCACTCCCAGACTGTTGCACTGATGAGGCAGAGCGTGAAATTTCTTTTTCATAAGTCCAGGGAACATAAAAGAACGAAAGAGGTAGTTAAGAAATTCGGTGTTGATCTTATTATTTCCGATAATCGTTATGGCGTTTGGTACAAAAATATTCCTTCGGTATTGGTTACCCATCAGTTGTCGCCTGCCCTGGGACGCAGATTCAGGTTTTTTGAGCGTCCTGTATCCCGAATTTTCAATAGATGGATAAGAAAATTTGATGAGTGCTGGGTGCCTGATGTTCCGGGGGAAAATAACCTTTCGGGGAAACTGTCGAATAATGATCTTGATCTGAATATTAAGTATGCCGGATTGTTATCACGATTTAAAGAGTGTACGCAGAATTTTAACTTCAGGTATGAATATCTGGCAGTTATTTCCGGACCGGAACCGTGGAGGAATAAATTCGAAAAAGATCTGATCCGGTTATTCGGAAATTTACCCGGCAATTCAGTTATCGTAAGAGGTGTTCCCGAAGGAAGCAGTGAAGAGTATGAATACAACGGAATAACCATGTTCGATCATCTCGAAACTGATGCTTTGAACAGCCTGATGTGTAATTCGCGTAACATTATTTGCAGACCGGGGTATTCTACTCTGATGGATCTTTTTACTGCCGGACGCAGGGCTTTGCTTGTTCCCACACCCGGGCAGCCTGAGCAGGAGTATCTTGCCGGTCGTATGCGTGAAAGGTACGGTTTTACTGTCATAGAGCAGGCAGATATTTTAAATGCTGATGTGAAAACCCTCTTAAAATACGGTCAGGATCTTACTCCTTTAAAGAATGATCTTCTGGAAAAGTTACTGCATAATTTCCTTAAATAATTTTTTATCCCCAAAAAATACATAAATGTAATTTATAATTGTCTATTGGTCAATCTGAAAAAACTTATCGGCATTTTTTTGTGTATAACTAATTGAAAAAATCGATAACCTTATTGCATTTTTTGCGTACACAAAGATGTAACTGGTTTGAAAAGTTTATAACACTTTAATAATAAGAAGGAATGATATATGTACTAACCGCACTTGCAGTTCTTTTGGTATTTTTATTCTGGTTTTGGAAAAAGGGGATACAACTAATAGCAGAACATAAAGCTACAAAAGATCTGGAAAGACATCTTTTCCCTAACGGGGAAGAGCAAAAACAAAAGGTGTTGGAAACAATGGGGAAAATAACCAACAGCCGATTTCCTGAATCTCTCATGATGGATTATTTTCTTAAGATCAAAGGTCTTCAGATCATTAACATGAATGATCCTGTTGATTTCTGGACGAGAAAATACCTGATGACTCCTACAAAGATGAGACTGAATTATTTTGAGCAGGTAAAGTTCTACGAGACTTTTCTGAACTATCCGGATGACATAAAAAAAATAATAATCCCCCAGGGGAAGGAAACAATAGAAGAAGACAGTGAGGTTTCTGAATTTTTTAACGAGGAAGCTTTATCTAAGAAATTTGCCTGAAGGGATGATTAGGCAAAGGAGTGCAACAATTGGAAAGAAAGGGCCGGGTGATTATCCGGCCTTTTCTTATTTAAGCTCAAACGTTATTGTTCCCACATTTTTGCCGTCAATGAAAATATCTGCTACATATTCACCTTTCATTAACTCACCCTCGTCAACCTTGTAATAAACGCAAACATCAAGGTCTTTACCTCCATATTCGATGACACGTTTTGAAGAGTAGTTAATTTCTGATCCTTCAAACTCGAATTTGTCATCAAGTGATTGCATAAGCAAAGACTTATCGGGTCGTTCAATGCGCAGATAAACTGTTTTTTCGCCGACAGGAGCGGTAAGATTTTTTTGTATGGTAAAGCATATACGTATCTTAGCTACTTTATTCGTTTTTTTCGTGGCTTTATTCTTACCTGTCAGGCCCTGGGCCGTTATATCTTTCAGTTCAAGTTTGGAGGCGATGTCAACCTTTTCTTTCAGTGTCTCCTTTTCTTTTTCCAGCACCTTCATCGATGTTCTGATGTGGGTGTACTTCTTCTGGTATTCCTTATTCTCCACAGTCAGTTGTTTGTTCCGCTGGTTCAGTGAATCTATCTGATAAATATAGTTTTTAAGCACCTTGCGCAAAGTAGTAAGCTCTTTCTTGTATTCACGTATCTTCGAGGCATTTGTTGCTTTAATTGTCTTTATCTCCTCAATCAACTGGGTAATGCGTTCTCTTTCATGTTCCAGAAGATTGTTTATGGAATCAATATCCGTTTGGAATGAAAAATCCAGAGCCAGCTCCTCATATTCCTTGGTAAGCTCCATCTTTTCGACATTCAGCTCGGTGACCATCTCTTCCATCTTCTTTTTGTTGGAGTAATACAGAATTGCGAGTACTGCTATCAACACAATTGCTGCTGCAAAAATTATCAGTAGTGTTTTATTTTGCTTTAAATGATTCAGTGTTTCTCTCATAAATCTATACCCTTTTCTATTTGAAGCACAAAGTTAAAACTTTTTATCTCGTTGACAATTCATTCACATGCTAAAGTATTAATAACGATGGTTTATACATGGTGATTGCATGATATAGTGTTTTTATTGAGAATAAATTATATTTACCGCAATAATTATATCAAACAGGAAGCAATGAAATATTTGTTCCGTAGTTGTTAATAAAAGACAAAAGGATGCAAATTATACACGCATAATCGCTAATCTTTATAAATTTGCCTGATATTGATATTAGCTGACATTTATATGAGAAAAATTGTTTTCCGGATCCTTTTTGTTCTTATATCATTATTGATGATCGCGGCTTGTGCCAATATGGGTTTTCCTACAGGTGGCCCTAAGGATGAAGAACCTCCACACATAAAAAAATCAGTACCTCCTATCAATTCTCTGAACTTTCACGGGAAAAAGATATCAATTGAGTTCAATGAACTGATACAGCTGAAAGAGGCCAGTCAGAAGCTGGTTGTGTCACCCCCGATGAACAAAAAGCCATCACTTGTAACAAAAGGTAAGACCCTGGAGATACTTTTTGAAGAAGAGCTGCAGCCAAATACAACATATACCCTTGATTTTGCTGATGCCATTTCCGATTTCAATGAAGGAAATGTAATTCAGTCGTTCCGGTTTTCGTTTTCAACAGGAACAACCGTTGATTCAATGCAAGTATCAGGTCATCTTTTCGAGGCAGATGATCTTTCGCCTGCCGACGGGATACTGGTAATGCTGTATGATAACCTGGCAGACAGTGCGTTCAAAACATTGGTGCCGATGCGTATGGCGAAGACAGATGAGAAAGGTTACTTTTCAATTCATAATGTCCGTCCGGGTAAGTACCGGGTTTATGCACTCGACGACAACAGTAACAGCTATAAGTTTGTTAATCCGGGTGATCGCATTGCCTGGCTTGACTCCATAATTGAACCGTCGTATGAGTACAAGAATGTGCTTGATTCGGTTTCCATCAATGTTGATTCGATGACGATCGATACAGTTGTGTATACCGAAAAGCTTGTCTATACACCTGACAGCCTGTTGATGTTCCTGTTTCAGGAGGATTACAAACAGCAGTTCCTTGTCAGCAATGACCGGCCTGAAAAAGCCAAACTCTCTTTCATATTCAACAGAACACTTGAAAAGAATCTTGACATAAAAGTCACCGGTCATGACGAGATGAAGGACTGGATGATAATGGAAAGGTCAGCTACCAATGATACTGTCGTTTGCTGGATCAGGGACAGTTCTCTGTACAACAGGGATTCGATTTCGGTAACGTTACGATATCCTGTTAAAGATTCAATGCAGAATGTTGTTGACAGAATTGACACCATTGCAATGTATTATTTTGAGAAACCTGTGTCTAAAAAGAAAAAGCGGAAGAAAAAAGGAGTGAAAGTTGAAATACCCCATTTGAAGATCCAAAATTTTACATCAAAACTCAATGTGTATGCGGCTAACAGTTTTCAACTTCCTTCACCTGCCGTAAAGTTTAATGAGAATGCGATACATCTGTATCAAATGGTTGATACCATAGAGCAGGAAGTTAAATTTGATCTGTGGCAGGACTCATTGAACATCAGGAAATATTACATATTACGTGAATGGGAACCGGGCGGCAGTTACATCTTAACCATTGATTCCGCAGCAATCGAAGATATTTATCATCACATAAACTTTAATGAGAAGAAAAGCTTTAAGGTGAAGGAACTCAGTGATTACGGTAAGATATTCATACAACTTCAGTCTCCCGGTAAGAATTGGTTGCTTCAGATAATTAATGCTAAAGAGGCTGTAGTTCAGCAAGGGTACGTTCCTGAAAATGGCAAGATAGCTTTTCAGTATCTGACCCCGGGAGAATATATGTTAAGGATCGTGGTGGACGAAAACCATAACGGGAAATGGGATACAGGCAATTATGATGAGAAACTACAACCCGAAAGATTGATCTATTATCCTGCAAAGGTGTCGTTAAGAGCGAACTGGGATATGATAATTCAGGATTGGGTGCCGCAGGATTTTGATATCTATAAATTCTCAAAACAGTTCAGGGTACCATCATCAAAAAAACGTAGATAAAAATTACAGATCATGTCAATACTTTTGAATTTTGCAATGTTCCCGACCGATAAGGGAACAAGTGTCAGTCAGTATGTAAGTAAGGTCATCAGGTATATTGATGAAAGCGGTGTGCCGTACAAGTTAAATCCTATGGGAACTACCATTGAAACTGAGACGATGGATGAGGCTCTGAAAATAGTTCAGGGTGCTTATAATATTTTAGAGCCTGTTTCTGACAGGATTTACAGCACTATTAGCATTGATGCACGTAAGGGTAAAGGGAACAGGATGAAAGGAAAGATTGCTTCAATTGAGCAGAAGATCGGGAATGTGAGCAAGTAACAGGAGGGAGTTTTCGTAAATTTAAATTGATGTTTAAAAGAGTTTTAGTGTTTCTGATCTTCGGGATGATCTTGTTTCAATCTGCGGAGTCTCAGTGCAGAGAGCGTAATATTGCTTTTCAGGGGGGAGAGGAGGTTGTGTATCACGCATATTACAACTGGGGTTTTATATGGGTCAATGCCGGCATTGTTACTTTCGGTGTTGAGGATGCCGTTTACAAAAACGATCCGGCTTATTTTTTAAGTGCATACGGCCAAACATACAAATCCTATGATTTTTTGTACAAAGTACGTGACACTTTCGAGGTTTTTGTCGACACTTTAAGTCTGAGGCCTTTTGAGTTTAAGCGGGTTACTAATGAAGGAAGCACTCACTCCCGTCACCATTACGTTTTCGATCGTAAGGACAGCCTTGTTTATACTTCTATAAGCAAGGATAACAAACCTTACAAAGATTCGTTGCTGATATGGGAAGATTGTTCGTTCGATCTTCTGTCGATGGTGTATAAGGCAAGAAATATCGATTTCGACAATTATTTACCCGGTGACAGGATACCTATAAAAATGATCGTTGACGGTAAGATTTATGATCTTTATGTGACATACAAAGGTAAGGACACTGTAAAGAACAGGGAGGGACGCAAGTTCAGATGCTATGTTTTTTCTCCTCTTCTGGTTGAAGGCACTATTTTCACCAGCGGTGAAGGGATGACAGTATGGGTTACCGACGATGATAACCGGATACCTATAATTGTAAAAGCCAAGATACTCATTGGGTCGGTAAAGGCGATGTTCGTTAGTGCCAAAGGGCTTCGTCACCCCATGGAGGCCGAGATCACAAAATAGACAGTTTTTTCAGCAGATCGGCTGCTGCACCTTCATATGCTGCTGCTACCACAGTGTATTTTTCTTTGAGCTCCTGAGGAGAATTGCTTACTACGTACGCCGACCTGAATGTCTGAAGCATATCCAGATCGTTAAAGTCGTTACCCAGAACGACCACATCATTTTCGTTTATGTTTTTAAGGTTACAAAGGAACTTTAAACCTTCGGCTTTTGAAACCCCGTGATGAAAGAATTCCATCCAAACGCTTTGTCCGTCAATGGGTGATGTTGCTCTCACTGTTTTTACTCCGCTGACTTTCCCCGAAATGTATTCGTAAGTGTCGATATCGGGCAGGAAGGCCAGTATTTGCGTGTAGTCCTTTTCAGGCAGATCATCCTCAAGGGATAAGGCAAACTGTTCGTTGTGTTTGATGAACCTGTGGAAATCGTCATGCCCTGTTTCAGCCTGCGAGTAGTAAAAATGATGATTGTCGGGAATGGGCCAGTGAAGGGTGAAGTTAAGTTTACGGTCACTGAGCAGTGGTATCAATTCCTTAAGCTTTTCTGTTCCCAGGTGCTTTGACTGCAGCAGCTCGTTTTCTTTCCAGTCGTATACTCCTGCGCCCGATGAGAACACAAGGTAGTCAACCGGAAAATCAGCAGGTATTACACTTCGGGCAGAATTCAGCGTCCTACCTGTTGCAATCACTCTTATGATCCCTTTTTCTCCAATTTTCCGCAATGCATCGATATCTGCCTCCACAAATCCCTTGTCCCTTGTGAGGATCGTTCCGTCAAGATCCGTTGCAAAAAGCTTAATCATCTCTTACTTGTTGGCATTGAGCAGGTACGGAGTTGCCTGATAAACGTAATAGTTCAACCAGTTGGAATACAGTAGATGCGCGTGGCTTCTCCAGGTAGCAAGAGGTTCTGATGCAGGATCATTTTCCGGGAAATAGTTTACTGGCATTTCTATTTCCAGTCCTTTTTTCACGTCACGTTCAAACTCTTCTTTCAGGGTATATCTGTCATATTCCGAATGTCCGGTAACGAAAATATGTTTTTTATCCTTTGAAATGATGAGGTATGCCCCGGCTTCTTCGGAATCGGCCAGCAGGCAAAGGTTCTCATTCTTCTCAATGTCTTCCTTTCTCACTTCGGTGTAACGGGAGTGGGGAGCCATGAAAACATCATCAAAACCTCTTACAAGAGGCTCATCGGTCTTCCGGAGCTTGTGTCTGTATATTCCTGAAAGTTTCTTTTCGAGTTCGTATTTATTTATACCGTAGTGATAGTACAATCCCGCCTGGGCAGCCCAGCATATGTGGAAAGTATTGGTAACATGCTCTTTGCTCCACTCCATTATGTCAACAAGTTCATCCCAGTATGCCACTTCTTCAAATTCCATAAGTTCTACCGGGGCGCCTGTGATGATAAGTCCGTCGTAGTTGAATTGTTTTATTTCATCAAAGGTTTTGTAAAAACTTATCAGGTGTTCGCGCGGGGTATTTTTCGACATGTAAGTGTTGGTCATCAGAAATTCAACCTCGACCTGTAGCGGAGTGTTCGAAAGAGAACGTAACAAGTGAGTTTCAGTTTTTATTTTTAAAGGCATCAGGTTGAAGATAAGTATCTTCAACGGTCTGATATCCTGATGGTCGGCTCGTTTGCTTCCCATCACGAAAATATTTTCACTCTCAAGCACCGTACGTGCGGGCAGGTTGTCGGGAATCTTGATCGGCATAGCTGTTATTGAATTTTAATGACACAAATGAAGGTGCAAAAATAAGAAATTACTGCAATGTGATCATTGTGTTTTTTGTATTTAGTTTCCGCTACTTAATTTGGGGATTCGGAGAACATTATCTCTTTTTACCTTTTTCAGACTCTGTCCTTGGCTTGAAATCTTTCGATACTTCGTAAGCCGGATCAGGAAGAGTAAAATCAAGTTGTTTCTTTTCAAGATTTGCTTTTGCAACCATTACCCTGATCTTATCGCCAAGTTGGTATTTCTTTTTATATCTGCCTCCCACAAGACGGTAGTTCTCTTCGTCGAAGTGGTAGAAATCGTCATCCAGGTCACGTATCGGGATCATTCCTTCACATTTATTGTCGATAAGTTCCACGTACAAACCCCATTCGGTAACGCCGGAGATTATGCCGTCAAAAACCATACCTTGCTTGTCCTTCATGAACTCAACCTGTTTGTACTTTATCGAAGCTCTTTCGGCTTCGGTGGCAAGTTGTTCCATATCGGAGCTGTGATCACATTTTGTTTCATACTCGTCGGCATTTACCGAACGGCCTCCATTAAGGTATCTTTCGAGTAAACGATGAACCATCATGTCGGGATAACGACGAATGGGAGATGTGAAATGCGAATAATATTTGAATGCCAGTCCGTAATGACCTATGTTGTGAGTTGAGTACACTGCTTTGGCCATGGTGCGTACGGCAAGTGTTTCCACAATGTTTTGTTCGGGTTTGCCATGTGCCTGCGAAAGGATATTGTTGATAGCCGAACTCACCGGTTGTCCGTCTTTCGTGTGCGTTTCGTATCCGAATCGCTTGATGAACTTTGTGAATGTTTCGTACTTGTCAGGATTGGGCACAT
>JAOZOF010000047.1:11781-19271 GCA_029933425.1 Marinilabiliaceae bacterium | reverse complement strand
AAAACCATTGTTTTATTGGATCTGTGCAACTATCAGAACAGGGAAATGGTCGGAAGGATACCTGAGGTCCTGTACTTCTGCAAGCACGCCATATTTTAAAACGACAATATTATCAGGGCTTGTGAAGATATAATCAATTCTCTTCCTGGGATTTTCGCAAACTTTAAAACCATTGTATGTGCCAAACGGACCATAAGGCTCCAGTTTTGTCACCTTTCTTGCATCACTCATGCTTTCTGACAAGAACTTGATGGGAGCCGATTCCGGTAAAAGATTGAAGTCTCCTGTTAAAAATACAGGTGAATTATCCCAGTTGAACTCATTGATCTTTTTTATTATAAGTTTTGCTGATTCCATACGGGCAGTATCTCCTCTGTGGTCAAAATGTGTATTAAATACCCATAATTTCCTTTGAGTTTTTTTGTCCTTTAATAAAACATAAGTACATATTCTGTTCAGCGAAGCATCCCAACCCCTCGACGGTTTATCGGGAGTTTCCGAAAGCCAGAATGTCCCGCCTTTAAGCTTTTTAAACTTTTTCTTATTGTAGAACAATGCTGAGAATTCACCTTTGCCGTTCTCTTTAACATCAGCTCTTCCTACTCCTTCGTAGTCATAATCTTTTAGATTCTCATCCAAAAAAATTACCTGATCTTCCAATCCTTCCTGAATACCAAAAACGTCAGGAGCAAAAAATAATATCTGACCAAGCAGTTGATCTTTTCTCTGATCCCATCTGTTCACTCCATCGTTCACATTGTTGTAACGTATGTTATAGGTCATTATGCTGACCTCCTGGCTGAATGAAGATGTTAAAACAGTAAGTGCCACAATAATTACATTAAGTATCTTTTTCATAAAACATTTATTTTAATATCAATCCCTTGCAATATCAACTTTGCATTCTATGGAAACCTTTTTTTATGTGTTTTCTGATAATTCAATGTTAAAGATATACTTATTGATCATAAAATACAATTGGCAATATGGATTTCATTATTTTAAACTTCGATCAGATTTAGTAAATTTGTTTTTAAACATCATACCAAATATCTGAAATTAATGAAACGGGTACGAATAATTGTCGACGGAAGAGTACAAGGCGTTGGTTTTCGCTATTTCGTTTCTAAAAAAGCTCAGGAGCACGACATAAAAGGATATGTGAGGAATATGTACGACGGAAGGGTTGAGATTGATGCAGAAGGCGAAAGTGATAACCTGTATCGTTTTATGACCGATTGCCGCAAGGGACCGTCAATGGCAAGGGTGAATGAATTTATTGTACACGACGTTCCTGAATTTGGCTTTAGTAATTTCTCGATAAAAACTTAAATAGAGTTTGCGGACCTTTTACTCATTCAGGAATCTGTCCATTTTGTTCAGAAGTTCGTCTCTGTTTATGGGCTTTGAAACGAATTCAACATATCCTGCTTTCAGGATATCCTCGCTGTTACTTGTGAAGTCGGGGGGAGTCTGGGCGATTATCGGGACGTTAATACCTTCATTTTTCATCTCCTGAACAAAGTTCTCTCCGTTAAGTCCCGGCATCTGAACATCCATGAGAACCATGTTGATATCGGTTCTTTTTTTCAGAAGCTCACGAGCAGACTTTCCTGTCCGGGCAGAGATCACTGTTACGCCTGTTTTTTCAAGGTATTTGCGAAGCTGGAGATGTGCACTGCTGTTGTCGTCCACAAGCAATACCATCTTGTCGGGCCATTCGTATTTTTTATTGGGCTCAACATGGTGCACCATTACAACCTCTTTTTCAGTTTCTTCTTCGGGCTTTTTAATGATCTCATCTTCTTCAACGGGAATCAGCGGCACGTTAAAGAAAAATTCAGCTCCTTCACCCGGTTCTGACAGTAAGCCGATATTCCCTCCCATAGCTTCAACCAGTCTTTTGCAAATGGTAAGTCCCAGACCTGTCCCTCCGTATTTCTTCGAAACCGTTTCGTCTGCCTGCCTGAACTGATCAAATATGATGCTGTGCTTCTCATGCACAATGCCTATTCCTGTGTCCCGTACATAAAATCTGATAAAGCCGTCAGTTATGGTGTATCCGAACTCAACGAATCCTTGTGTTGTGAATTTGAGAGCGTTGCCCATCAGGTTGTTGAATATCTGTATCAGCCTGTTCTCATCAGCTAGGATATACATTCTTTCCGAATTAACGGGAATAGAAAGGATAACGTTCACCTTGTCGCCCTTTTCTGCCTTTGCTCTTTGTTTGAAAGTTGTAAAAATAGAATTCAGCATCTCATGCAGGTCGATCGCTTTTTTCCGCAGGTTCAACTGACCGCTTTCAATACGTGCCAGGTCGATGATGTCGTTGATAAGCATCATCAGGTTATCGGAGCTCTTGTTGATGATGTTGATGTATTCCTCTTTTTCTTCATTATCGATCAGGTCCTCTTTAAGAAGATTGGCAAAACCTACGATAGCATTCAAGGGTGTACGTATCTCATGGCTCATGTTGGCAAGAAAGGCGGATTTCAGTTTGTCAGCCGATTCTGCTTTGTCCTTCGCAACAAGAAGGTCCTGTTCCGCTTTTTTCCTTCGCGTGTAATCCCTGCCAACAACAAGTACCGAATTTGATTCTCCCGCTACATTTGTTTCCGGAGTAATGGTCCAATCGAACACAAGATATCTGCCCCTGTAATGTATCACAAGCTCTATGCTTGAGGTAACTCCGTTCCTGAGGACATCATTTATTTTAGGCCACAAGCCTTTCTTGAACTCTTCAGGGATGTTGCTAATCTCAGTGAATCTCTTTCCGATCACATCCTTTGTTAAGAACCCATATTCCTCAAGGAATGAACTGTTGCTGTACAGTACTTTCCCGCTATTGTCAAGTCTGATGATATGATCCCTGGAATTCTCGGTAAGGGTCCTGAACTTCTCTTCGCTAAGCTGCAATGCCTGCTTGTCCTTTATCCTGTTTGTTACATCATGAAGCGAGAAGTAATACTGCTTCTCTTTGTCAAGGATCACTGATGTTCCTGAGACCTCAAGATAGACAGTCTCCCCTTTGCGGTTGATGATCTGTATGTCGCCTTTGAACTCATCTTTCTCATCGATGTAGGTAAATGCCTTCAGAAATTTTGTTTTTTCTTTATTGTCAGGGAATATATCATCAAGGGAGATCTTGTTCAGTTCACTTTTTGTATACCCTAGAAGCTTTGTTCCTGCCTTATTTATGTAATTGAATTCATCAGGCTTACTGCAGATAAGTATCCCGTCGATTGTTGTTTCAATTATGGTTTTTATCCTGTTCTGGCTTTCGATGAGGTCTCTTTGAGCTCTTTTAACTTCTGAAACATCCTGTGCTATCATTAAAAAGCTGTCACCGTCATTGTCGTAGGAAGCAGGAGAACCGGTCAATTGTACAGGAACACGCTTTCCGTCTTTAGTAACAATGGTTATTTCCATTGTACCTATTCCTGTTTTCTTCATCAACTCATAAAACTCCTCTGTCTTTTTTTCTCCCGTCTCTTCAAAATCGTAGAGTACGCGGGGAGACTGACCTATAAGTTCATCTTTGATATACCCTGTTTCCCGAAGGACCTTGTCATTTACAAAGGTTATCTTCTTGTTCTTAATTACACTTATTCCTACCGGTGCGGCACTGAGAATGTGAGAAAGGAATCCTTCTTTCTCTTTGAGCTGTTCGTTTATTTTCAGTATGTTGGCATGATTTCGCCTGTTCTCTTCATTCACCTGACGGCGTTCAAAAGCACCTGCCAGTATTCCGGCTATCGTTTCCAGTGCATTTCGCTGAAGTGAAGTCCACTCCCTGTCTGCTTTGCAATCGTCAAAACCTATAAAACCCCAGAAGTGGTACTGTGATTTTATGGGGAATACCATCAGAGAAGAAACATTACCTGTTTTGAACAGAAGGCTTTGTTTGATTATTGCATTCTGCTTTTCCAGATTTGTGGATATGTATCCTTTTTCCAGGAGTGTTGTGTGCCATCCGGGGAGGTCGGTGCTGTAATTCAGTACCTGAAGTTTCTCTTTCCTTGTTTGAATACCTGTTTCGCACCACTCCGAAAGGAACGTGCAAAAACTTGTGTCGGCAGAATTCTCGTAAACATAAACTCTGTCAACACCAAAAAACCGGCCTAAAGTATCAAGCGATGTTTTCAGCTGGTCACCAAAACTGTCGGATGTAATGAACAAGTTAGAAATGTTGAGCAGCAATTCCTGCAATCTGACGTTCTCTTTTATGCCTGATTGAGCTTCCTGGTTTTCGATAGCATTGCTGATAAGCTGGGATGTGACTTTCAGGATATTGACCTCAAACGGTATCCACTCACGCTCGAAACTACATTCGTCAAATCCCATAAATCCCCAGAATTCCCCGTTGACCCAAAGCGGGAATGCCAGTACCGAAAGTATGTCCTGTGATTCGAGTATTTCCCAGCATGATTCAGGCAACTGGTCTCTGATGTTTGAAACAACTATGGAACCTTTTTCTATGAGGATCTTTTTCCAGTATGGAAAATTTTCATAATCAATATCACTGAGTTTATTTTTCTGGGACTCAACACCTTGGTTTACCCATTCGTATGTATTTCGGCACTTACTGTTTTCGTCGAAGTTCTCAAAAATGTAAACCCTGCTTACATCAATGTATTCACCAAGTGTTTTTAATACTTCGTCCAGCTTTTTTTCAAGAGGACGGGATGCCATAAGGATCGAAGATATCCTGATTGGCAGGAAGTCAATGCTTTGGCCTGTATCGCTTTCAGAACCACCTGCACGCATCATTCCCATTGCACTTTTTGACACACGTTTTATCATGCGTTTCAGGCGCTCATTTTCCATTAATATTTGTTCTGTATTCTTTTCCTGGTCTGTCAAAGCTTTTAGTTATGGTGAAAAATACAAACAGCCGCAAAAATATAATATTTCCAATAAGCCAATATAGAAAATCAAAAGAAACAGGCAATGGTCAAATTGAAATAAATATTAAAAGTTTCAACAAACTTATCAACAGGCGAAAAAGGGTTAATATGCAGGCTGATAGCGGATTATGAAAATCCGGCAAAAAAGGAGCTTTTTTATTGTTGGAAAAATTCTAAAAAATGAACAAAAACAGGTCATTTTATGCAACTAATTTTTGCAGGATACGTTAGAAACTACATCTTAATATTTAGTTTCCCTGATGATGTTGTAGAAATGCATGTTTTGTGGCATTTCAGATGTTGGTGAAATTCTGTAAAAAATAGAGAAATAAATAGAGGTTGTACACTTGTGAAGTGTTCTTATTTTCTTATTTTTGCCACAATAATTTAAGGGTATATAAATGAACGACTTGAAAAAAATAAAAAGTGCTTTGATTTCGGTTTACCACAAAGATGGTCTGGACGAAATTATTGATACATTGAACAAACTTGGTGTTAAGATATATTCTACCGGAGGAACCCAGTCATTTATTGAGAGTTTAGGTGTTGAAGTAGCACCCGTAGAGGGTCTTACCGGCTATCCTTCAATTCTGGGCGGAAGAGTTAAGACGCTTCATCCAAAAGTCTTCGGAGGTATTCTTGCACGAAGGGATAACAGCGGCGATGTTGACCAGCTTAAGGAATACGATATTCCGGAGCTTGATCTTGTGATCGTTGACCTTTATCCGTTTGAGGATACTGTTGCTTCGGGAGCATCGAACCAGGATATCATTGAAAAGATAGATATAGGTGGAATATCACTGATCAGGGCTGCGGCCAAGAATTACAAGGATGTTATCATTGTAGCATCAAAAGATCAGTATCAACCGCTTCTTTCACTGCTTCAGGAGAAAGACGGAGAATCTTCGATCGATGATCGTAAAACATTTGCAAGAGATGCATTTGCCGTGTCTTCACATTACGATGCGGCCATCTTCAATTATTTCAACGAGGAAGAGGGAGCCGAAAGGATAAGCCTTAATAACGGGCATGTATTGCGTTACGGAGAGAATCCTCATCAACAGGCAACATTTTATAAATTCAAGAATACGGGAAAAGGTGCTGCACTGGCAGACGCTAAAATACTTCAGGGTAAGCCTTTGTCGTACAACAACCTTTTGGATGCTGATGCTTCATGGAAAGCAGCAAGTGATGCTTATCATTCAGTAACACACATTGAGAACAAAGTTGCCGTTGCGGTTGTCAAGCACCTAAATCCATGCGGGCTTGCAGTCAGTGATGACATTAGTAAATCGCTTGAACTGGCCTGGGCAGGTGACCCGATAAGTGCTTTCGGCAGTATCATAACATTTACCGAAACAGTTACTAAAGAGATAGCTGAATGGTTTGCAAAGCGTTTCATTGAGATCGTCATAGCACCTGAGTTCACTCCTGAAGCATTGGAAGTATTCAGTAAGAAAAAAAATCTTCGCCTTCTGGAGATCCCGGTGAAAGAAAATGTCACCGGAGAGAAATTGTATCGCTCCATCAGTGGTGGAATGCTTGTTCAGGATGAGGATGAAGGAGAGGACAAAGAATTCCGTAATGTGACGAAGATTCAGTTTGCCGAAAATAAAATGAATCTTGCAAGATTTGGAGTGACAGCATGTAAATACCTGAAAAGTAATGCTATTGCTTTGGTTACCGAAAATGAGGACGGTTCTTTCTGGCTTACCGGAGCAGGCATGGGACAACCCAACAGGCTCGACAGCCTTCGTCAGTTGACAATTCCGCGTTTCAACATGAAAGAGAATGTGAAGATGGAAGAGTCTGTTCTGATATCGGATGCATTTTTCCCTTTCCGCGACAGCATAGAGGCAGCCAATGAGTTTGGCGTAAAATATATCGTTGAGCCGGGAGGCAGTATCCGTGACGAAGAGGTTATTCAGGCTTGTGATGAGTTTGAAATTGCTATGGTCTTCACCGGTACACGACATTTTAAACACTAAAAAAACAAAACAGAGAAATGGGCTTATTTTCTTTTTTAACACAAGAGATCGCAATCGACCTTGGAACAGCAAACACCATCATAATTCACAACGACCGTATTGTTGTTGATGAACCTTCAATAGTGGCGCTTGACCGTCATACCGATAAACTGGTTGCCATAGGGGAGAGGGCGCGTCAGATGCATGGTAAGACGCATGACAGCATTTACACAATCCGTCCTTTACGCGACGGTGTGATCGCTGACTTTAATGCTGCCGAGCAGATGATACGCGGGATGATCAAGATGATCAATCAGAAATCCCGGTTCTTCACTCCTTCACTTACAATGGTAATATGTATTCCTTCGGGAAGTACGGAAGTGGAGATACGTGCTGTGCGAGACTCATCGGAACATGCCGGGGGACGTGAGGTGTACATGATATATGAACCGATGGCTGCTGCTTTGGGTATAGGACTGGATGTTGAGAAGCCCGAGGGTAACATGATTGTTGACATAGGTGGTGGTACAACCGAGATCGCCGTAGTGTCGCTTGGAGGTATCGTAACAAACAAATCGATAAGGATAGCCGGTGATGACCTTACTGCCGACAT
>JAOZOF010000047.1:0-11681 GCA_029933425.1 Marinilabiliaceae bacterium | reverse complement strand
GTATCGTAACAAACAAATCGATAAGGATAGCCGGTGATGACCTTACTGCCGACATCATGGAGTACATGCGTCGTCAGCATAACATTAAGGTTGGTGAACGCACGGCAGAGGAGATCAAATTACATGTCGGGTCTGCATTGTCGGAACTTGAAGATCCGCCATCGGATTATATAGTTCAGGGACCGAACCAGATGACAGCTCTTCCTATCGAGGTGCCGGTATCATACCAGGAGATATCTCATTGTCTCGAAAAGTCGATCTCGAAAATCGAGACAGCTATTCTTTCAGCCCTTGAACAGACACCTCCCGAGCTTTATGCCGATATTGTGAACAACGGTATCTATCTTGCAGGTGGTGGTGCATTACTGCGCGGACTGGACAAGCGATTGACAGAAAAAATAAACATACCGTTCCATATTGCCGAAGATCCGTTGCATGCGGTTGCAAGAGGCACAGGAATTGCACTTAAGAACAGACACAGGGGGTTACCTTACCTGATAAGATAACCCCAAAACATAAAACCACTTCTTTCAGGTGGTTTTTGTTTTTTACGAAACTATTGAAAACAGCATGAGAAATTTTCTCCTTTTCATATTCAGGAATCATTTTACTTTTCTCTTTTTAATACTGGAGATAGTTTCGTTCTACCTGTTAGTCAATTTTAATAGTTATCACCGGGCCTCGTGGATATCATCGTCGAACAAAATATCAGGTAATGTCTATCAAAGTTACAGTAATGCAACACAATATCTGATGTTGCAGCAAATAAACGAAGAACTGGCCAAAGAAAATGCTTATCTCCGGAGTCAGATGCCTGCATCATTCAAAGATTCGAAGGATTATTTCAGCCTGGTGTACGACAGTCTGAACAAAAGGCAGTATACCTACAGGTCGGCTAAAGTGATCAATAATTCGGTCAACAAGCATTTTAACTATCTTACGATAAATAAAGGTTCCTATAACGGAATAAAAAAGGAGATGGGAGTCATATCTGCCAAAGGGGTTGTGGGGATTGTGAAAGATGTTACCCTGCACTATTCATCGGTCATCTCTCTGTTGAATACACGGCTCTCTATTTCGGCTAAACTTAAGGGGAAAGGTTTTTTTGGTGCTTTAGGCTGGGATGGTAAAGATTACCGGTATGCCTGGCTGAATGAGATTCCCGTTCATGCTCCTGTTACGGTAGGCGACCTTGTGGTGACAAGCGGATACTCTGCCATTTTTCCGGAAGGAATACTGATAGGAACAGTTGAAGAGGTGGAAAAAGATAAAGGTGAAAGTTTTTTCAGGATAAAAGTGAAGCTGAGTGTGGATTTTAAAGACCTCTCTTTTGTTGAGGTCATAAGTAATAATATGAGAGACGAGCAGTTAGAATTAGAAAGTACGAACAATGATTAACAGACTACCGGGTTACATATTAAGTTTCTTTTTGCTGGTATTGTTGCAGATATTGGTGTTCAACAATATTCAGTTCAGCGGTTACGTGAACCCGTATGTTTACATTCTGTTCATTTTCATGCTGCCTTTTGAGACTCCCGGGTATCTGTTGTTGATACTTGCTTTCATATTGGGCCTGACCATCGATCTTTTCAGTAACACTCCCGGAATGCATTCATTTGCAACGGTGTTGATGGCTTTTGTGAGGCCTTCATTGTTGCGTGCTATTGCCCCGAGGGATGACTATCAGCCGGGGACAACGCCATCGATGCATGATTACGGTTTCGGGTGGTATTTCAAGTATACCGTGGTTTTAACACTTGTTCATCATATAACACTTTTCTTTATTGAGGTATACGATTTTTCTTATTTTTTCTCTACTCTGTGGAGGATTATTTCAAGTTCAATATTCACATTGATATTTGTATTCATTGCACAACTATTTGTATTTAAAAAGAATAAACGGAGATAACAGTGGGCGGGAATAATAACAGAGCTGTTTTTATCGGGATCTTTGTGATCCTGATCGGCGCTATTTTTGCGCTGAAACTGTTCGTGTTGCAGGTTGCCGATCCGTCATACAAATTATCAGCCGAAAGTAATACCCGCCGTAAAGTAATTCAATTCCCGTCGAGGGGATTGATATATGACCGGAACGGTAAACTGCTGGTGTCGAATCAGGCTGTGTACGATATCATGATAGTACCTCAGGACCTGACGGCTTTCGATACTCTTGATTTTTGCGAATCGATAGGTGTTACACCTGATGAACTGCGAAGCATGTTCGTGAATATGCGCAAACAGCTTAGGCAAAAAAAGATACTTCCCTATAAACCTTCAGTTTTTTATAAGCAGCTGTCAGCAGAAAGATATGGCCGTTTTCAGGAAAAGCTGTACAAGTTCAAGGGATTTTTCGTTCAGCGTCGTACATTACGTAAGTACGAATATCCGCTGGGAGCACATGTTCTTGGTTATGTTGGTGAAGCAAACAAGAAACTTCTGAAAAAGGACACCTATTATTCTCAGGGCGACTATGTGGGAATAAGCGGGATAGAGAAAGTGTACGAAGAGCAATTGCGCGGGCATAAAGGTGTGAAATACGAGCTTGTTGATGTTCACGGAAGAATAAAAGGGTCATATCGTAGCGGGCGGTTTGATGTTCCTGCCATATCGGGGAATAACATAACACTTTCGCTGGATATTGATCTTCAGCAATACGGAGAGATGTTGATGAAGAACAAGATAGGCAGCATTGTGGCCATTGAACCGCAAACAGGTCAGGTACTGGCCATGGTATCTGCCCCTACCTATGACCCGTCACTACTGGTGGGAAAAGTAAGATCACACAATTTTGGGATATTGAGTACTGATTCTCTGAAACCTCTGTTCAACAGAGCTGTTCAGGCCCGCTATCCGCCCGGTTCAACATTTAAAACACTTAATGCTCTCATAGGACTTCAGGAAGGAGTACTAACTCCTGCAACCGAGTACTCCTGTAATATGGGATATCATACCCGCTCATTGTCAGTGGGATGTCATCATCATGTATCACCGCTTGATCTAACACATTCGATAATGATATCGTGTAATGCATATTATTGTCATGTTTTTCGTAATATTCTTGATAATCCGCAATACGGAAGTGTTCAGGCCGGGCTAAATGCCTGGAAAGATTTTATGGTAAAATTTGGTTTCGGGTATAAGCTGGGTGTGGATGTTACGAATGAGGCACGGGGATTTATTCCGAATGCGTCATACTACGATAAGATATACCGTGGGAGTTGGAGTTCGCTAACGGTGATCTCATTGGCAATCGGTCAGGGAGAGATACTGACGACTCCCATACAGATGGCGAATATGGCATCGATGCTTAGTAACCGCGGCAAATATTTTACACCTCATGTGATCAAGCAGATCGAGGATGGTGATATTCCTGAGAGGTTCAGAACGGTACATGAGACAGGTATTGATACGGCAAATTTCACTCCTGTGTTAAAAGGAATGGAGCTTGCAGTTCAGGGAGGACCGGGATGTACAGCCGGAATTGCACGGATACCCGGAATAGTTGTTTGCGGTAAAACGGGTACCGCGCAGAACCCTCATGGTAAGGATCACTCTATTTTCATAGCTTTTGCTCCGAAAGATGATCCTAAGATCGCAGTTGCCGTTTATGTGGAGAACGGAGGGTTCGGAGCAACATGGGCAGCCCCGATAGCAAGTTTTATGATAGAGAAATATTTAACGGGAGAAGTATCACAAAGGAGAGCATGGCTTGAAAAACGTATTTTGGAAGGAGATCTGATTCATGGCAATAAGAAATAGTTACAAATCAAGTGTTGACTGGTTCACCATAGTGATTTATGCACTTTTGGTTACTTTCGGGTGGATCAATATCTATGCGGCTAATTATTCTCCGGATTCCACAGTGTTTTTCGATATGAGCAGTGAGCATTTTAAACAACTTATCTGGATCGCGTTGTCTCTTGTTATCATAGGTATGATATTTCTTATCGACAGTCAGTTCTTTGTTGAGTTTGCCTACGTTTTTTACGGTTTTACCATATTTTTACTTGTTACGGTTCTGTTGTTCGGGAAAGAGATCAACGGGGCAAAATCGTGGTTCGAGGTGGGGCCTGTACGATTTCAGCCGGCCGAGCTCACAAAGGTTGCAACAGCACTTGCACTTGCCCGGCTGTTGAGCCGCTTCGGGTTCGATATGTCGAAACCGATGAACATTGTAAAGATAGGGGCTATTATCTTCATTCCTGTGTTAATGATATTGTTGCAGAATGATACCGGTTCGGCATTGGTGTACTTTGTTTTCATCTTAGTTCTTTTCAGGGAGGGGATGACAGGATATATTCTGTTTTTTGGTTTTATTGCTTCTATTGTTGCTGTTCTGACGCTCATCATTCCTAATATCTACATTTTTGCCCTGATTACGGCAACCATACTTATAACTCTGTTTTACAACGGAGTGAGAAAGTGTCAGATCAAAGGTCTGCTGTGGGGAGCTCTTGCGGCTGCTTCGCTTTATTTTGCAGGAAAGTTGCTGAAGATAAATCTGCTTCCTGATTATGTTATGCTTGCAGGCATAGCAGCTTTGACAATATATCTGATTATCATCTCTTTTAAGAAACGATTGCGTGTTATCCCGCTTTATCTTCTGATACTTTGGGGAGCAATAACTCTGGCATTCTCTGCCGATTATTTTTTCAATAAAGTGCTGAATGATTATCAACGTACACGGATAAATGTATTGCTTGGACTGGAAGAAGATCCGCTTGGTGCGGGTTACAATGTTAATCAGTCGAAGATCGCTATAGGTTCGGGAGGGCTGACCGGTAAAGGATTTCTTGAAGGAACACAAACCAAGTTTGATTTTGTACCTGAGCAGAGTACCGATTTTATTTTCTGTACAGTAGGCGAGGAGTGGGGATTTGCAGGATCAATGTTCGTGATAATCGGGTTTGTCACGCTCATATTACGGCTTATTATCCTTGCAGAACGACAGCATTCCGATTTCAGCCGGATCTACGGCTATGGTGTGGCGCTGATATTCTTCTTTCATTTTGCGATAAACATAGGTATGACAATTGGGCTTGCTCCTGTTATTGGAATCCCGTTGCCCTTTTTCAGTTACGGAGGATCATCCTTGTGGGGCTTTACCCTTTTGCTGTTCATATTCCTGAAATTAGATACCAACAGGAATGAACTGATACGCTGATCAAGGCTTTAACTGATATGTCCGTTACGGGTTTTTTAACACTTTGAAAATTCCTATTTTTTTATTAACTTCGTAATCCCTTTCCTTAAAAAGGAAAATTTTTGCCGCTCAAGCTTCCGGTCAATAAATAATATTTGCAGGTTGGCATCCTTCATTGAGGGCTAGTGTTGAGCGCCTTTGTGATACCGAGTGCACAACGTTGCACCTAAAAATGAATAAGTATGAAGTACCAGATCTTTTCATTGCATAATTTCAGGAATATTCCCCAAATAGCACTGTTGCCGGAAGAGGAGCAGTTCAATATAGAGGTTGTTGGTCATGTATTGCCTTTTAAAACCAATAATTATGTGATAAATGAGTTGATAGACTGGAGCGATTACCACAACGATCCGATGTTCATCCTTAATTTCCCTCAAAAAGGAATGTTACAACCGGAGGATTTCGCTCACATGGAGAGGTTGATTAAAAGCGGAGCAGACAAGATAACGATAAAAAAAGAGGCCAATAAGATACGTCAGAAATTAAATCCTCATCCTGCAGGACAACTTGAATATAATGTGCCTGAACTTAATGGCGTTAGGTTAACAGGCGTTCAGCATAAATATAAAGAAACAATACTTTTCTTTCCTTCGCAGGGGCAAACGTGTCATGCATATTGTACTTTCTGTTTCCGCTGGCCGCAGTTCACAGGAATGGATGAACTGAAGTTTGCCATGAATCAGATTGAGTATGTTATTGAGTATCTGAGACAACACTCTGAGGTTACCGATATTCTGTTCACTGGCGGAGACCCGATGGTGATGAAAGCAAAGATATTTGATGTTTACATTACAAAACTTCTGGAAGCTGATCTTCCTAACCTTCAGAATATCCGGATCGGATCGAAATCGTTGAGTTTCTGGCCGTACCGCTATCTTACAGATGATGATGCTGATGAGATGCTTGCTGTTTTCAGGAAGGTAGTTAATTCTGGAAAGTCTCTGGCCTTTATGGCTCATTTTAATCATTACCGTGAACTTCATACAGAGGCCGTACAAGAAGCAATCCGTAGAATACGTGCAACAGGAGCACAGATCAGGACACAGAGCCCTATCCTTAGAAACATAAATGCAGAACCGGAGATTTGGAGTACGATGTGGAAGGAACAGGTAAAACTTGGATTAATACCATATTATATGTTCATTGCCCGTGATACAGGGGCGCAGGAGTATTTCGGAGTACCTCTTGCGGAAGCGTGGGAAATTTTTCAGAAGGCGTATATTAATGTCAGCGGGATCGCACGTACCGTTCGCGGACCGAGCATGTCGTGCACTCCGGGTAAAGTACGGATAATAGGAACAACAGAGATCAGAGGGGAAAAGGCGTTCGTGCTGGAATTTATACAGGGCAGAAACAACGATTGGGTATGCCGACCGTTCTTTGCAAAATACGATGAGGAAGCCTTATGGATGACAGATCTGCAACCGGCTTTCGGAAATGAGAATTTCTTCTTTGAGGAGGACCTGTCCGGAATTTTGCTGAAATAATCTACTTATCAGGAACGGATACCAAACAAAAATAAAAGCAAGATAATACAAGTCAGGCATGCCGGTCAACAAACGAGTCCAAAACTATCTGAAAGTAGTATTTAAAGTTCTGTTTTCCGGAGCAGCTATTTATTATGTAACTCAAAAAATAGACTTTGCCGAGGTTTGGGAAGCTATCAGAGAATCCGACCTTTTATTTCTACTGATCGCATTCTTGTTGTACGTATTTGCGATTCTACTCAGCACATATCGTCTTAATACAATCTTTGCTGCCTTACCTTTGAAAATAACCAACTGGACCAATATCAAATTGTATTGGATGGGTTTGTTCTATAACTTTTTTCTTCCGGGAGGTGTTGGAGGAGATGGGTATAAGGTTTTTCTGCTGAATAAGTATTTCGATGTTAAAGTAAAAAAGTTGTTGTCGGCAGTACTTGCTGAAAGGGTCAGCGGATTGTCGATAATCCTGATATATATATTGGCACTTGTTTACTACGTCGATTATGACATTCCGTATAAAGAATGGTATTTTCTTCTGATACCTGTTGTCAGTGCGGGATATTATCTCTTTTTGTGGATCATCCAAAGGCCTCTCACTAAGGTTTTCTGGAAAGTTACAGTATGGTCGCTTGTTATACAGGGGATACAGATGCTGGTGGTGATAAGTATCCTCAAAGCAATGGGAACATACGTGACCGGACACCGTGGTGATTATCTTTTTCTGTTCTTTCTTTCAACCATTGCTGCAGCTATACCGGTGACTTTGGGAGGTATAGGAGCCCGGGAGATGACCTATGCAATAGGTGCTCAATACCTCGGTATCGATCAGGGACATGCCGTTGCATTAAGTCTGATATTTTATTTTATTTCCTTGTTAAGTTCGATCCCCGGATTGTTTTACTCTTTGTTCACACACCGGATATTTAAACATGAAATATTGCTCGAAGAGCAGGCCGGGCTGAAAAGTGAGATGTAGGTAATGAATGTTCCTGTCCTTGTTTCAAATTTAAATTAAATGTGATGACTGAATTGTTGAATCCTCTAAATACTTCCCCGGTTGTATGGCTGCTTACATTGCTGAGTGCATTTCTTGTAGGAATGTCTAAAAGCGGGATCAAAGGTATCGGCATGGTGACAATACCGCTGATGGTGTTCCTGTATGGTGCTAAGGCATCAGTAGGCATTTTGTTACCAATACTTGTTTTCGGAGATATAATGGCTGTTTATCATTATCATAAAAGCGGAAAGATAAAGGAGATAATCAGGCTTTTCCCTTTTGCGGCAATAGGGATAGTTGTAGCGGTAGTTGTAGGCAATCAGATAGATGATAAACAGTTCAAAAGTGCTATTGCAGGGATACTTCTGATCAGTCTTTTCGTAATGTTCCTCAACGAGATAAGAGGGAAAAAAGAGAGTTTGTCCGACAAACTGGTATTCCGGTCGTTCTTTGGAATTACAGGCGGTTTTGCCACGATGATAGGTAATGCTGCAGGTCCCATATTCAATCTTTACATTTTTTCTATGCGTTTGCCCAAGAACGGATTTATCGGAACGGGAGCATGGTTCTTTCTGTTCCTGAATATCTTTAAAGTTCCTTTCCACGTTTTTTCATGGCATACTATTACTCTCAGTACATTCCACCTCGACGTGCTCATGATACCCGGCATAATTATCGGGGCCTATTCCGGAAAGTATATTGTTAAGTTCATTCCTGAAAAAGCTTACAGATATTTTATCTTTGTCATTATCTTTTTGTCATCGCTGATGTTGTTCTTTAAATAAAACATTTGTCAGCGGAAATGTATGACAAATTACCTTTTAAAATATTAGCTTATTGTATTATCTTTAGAAGAAATTCAACGAATACTTTTTAAAATATTAAGACTATGAATGATATAGATTGGGGAAACCTCTCTTTCAGCTACATGAAGACAGACTACAATGTGCGTTGCTGGTATCGCGATGGCAAATGGGGAGAACTGGAGGTAAGCTCGGATGAGCACGTAAACATTCACATGGCGGCCACGGGGCTGCATTACGGCCAGGAGGCTTTTGAAGGCCTTAAGGCCTTTAAGGGCAGGGACGGTAAGGTGCGTCTTTTCCGTGTTGAAGAGAACGCAAAAAGGATGTACAGTTCTGCCGAAGGTATCATGATGGCCAAAGTGCCGGAGCAGCTTTTTGTTGATGCCGTACTAAAAGCTGTGAAGCTGAACATGCGTTTTGTTCCGCCTTATGAGTCAGGCGCCGCACTGTATGTTCGACCGTTGCTTTTTGGTGCCGGTCCCAAAATAGGTGTTGCTCCCACTGACGAATATCTGTTCATGGTATTTGTAATGCCTGTTGGTCCTTACTTCAAAGAAGGATTCAAGCCAACGAACATGATGATATCGCGTCAGTTCGACCGTGCAGCGCCGCTTGGCACCGGTAGGTACAAAGTGGGAGGTAATTATGCGGCAAGCCTGAAGGCAGGTCATCTTGCCCACTCGAAAGGATATGCTGCAGTGTTGTATCTCGACAGCAAAGAGAAAAAATATATTGATGAATGCGGTCCGGCAAATTTCTTCGGGATAAAAGACAATACCTATATCACTCCTGAATCAGATTCTATTCTTCCGTCGATCACGAATAAAAGTCTGATCCAACTGGCAAAAGACCTTGGACTTAAAACCGAGCGTCGCAAAGTGCCTCTGGAGGAACTTGAGACTTTTGAAGAGGCAGGTGCCTGCGGTACTGCTGCGGTGATCAGTCCGATAGGACGTATTGATGATATCGACACAGGTAAATCATACATTTACAGCAAAGACGGAAAACCGGGTGAGATATCAGAGAAGCTTTACAACAAGTTAAGAGCCATTCAATACGGTGATGAGCCTGATCCTTACGGTTGGGTAACTGTTGTGGAATAATTAAATTCGTTTTAGCCCAAATAAAAAAAGTCCTTAACCGAAAACGATTAAGGGCTTTTTTAAATTTTCAGGTTAAAGCTATTTCAAACGGGTCGTAAGTTCAGAAATGATATTTGCATATTTTCTGAGAACACGGTCCCATTCGCGATATTGTTCATCTCTTTTTATACTCGTGCCGGCCGCTCCCGAAAATTCAGATACCAGTTTCATTTTATAGGTCAAGGGATTTGAGGATGCCTGTTTAACTATAAAACGTGTACGAATTGTATTTTGCTTAAAGCTTTGAGCTACCCATGCAGTTCGAAGGTAACCTGTTTCCTTATCAGTTATCTCGATAACATCGAAATATGATGTGACAATTTGGTTTATCAACTTCCATGCCTCGTCCTCATTTTTTGTTGTTTTCAGTTCTATGTCATTGTTTGCAATGTCCGACCTTATTGATGCATCATAGGAATCATCACGTTGCATTTCAAAAAAGTAAGCTTTAGGAGGCTTTGCCGAATATTTGTTGTTGCAGAACTTTACTTTTTCTGTTAGATAACCGATTTTTCTTGCTTCAATTGTTGCACAACTATTGGAAACAATAACGATCTCAACTTGTCCTGTACCTATGAATTTGCCGTTTTTATAAATCTTGGCATCTTCCTCTGAAGCGCTAACAACAATAGTTTTCTTCATTGCGAATGAAGCAACTGATAACATTAACATTAATACAACCGGGAATAGTCTTCTGAAATTTTGCATAGATTTTTTATTTTTTTAAACACTTAAGATCTTTGCAGTATTACGATGCTTCAGATAAAATGTTTCATTGATTTGTAACTATTGTCCCTGATTAAAAGTATAAATGCAATATGTTTGACGAATACTTCTTTATAGAATATTAAACGATCCGATTTGTTTATCAATTATAATAACTTAAAAACAAAAATAAGATGAGAAAACTATTAATCATTGGCTTGTTATTTTTATCATCAAGTATGGTATTTTCACAAAAGATCATTTCATCAAAAGGAGAGAAGAAAGAAATAGAAGGAATGACTTATTTGATCATCAGATACGACTGGAAAAACGGTGGACGCTCCGAAACAACGGTTGACATGGGTGATGGATTGAGTTGGCAGTTTTTTGATCAAATATCAAAAAAGCAGCGAAAAATATTTGCAAGTCAGACTGAACTGCTGAATTACATGTACAGCTACGGTTGGAAATATCTTAATCATATCCCGGGATATTCAGCTCAGATACAAAAGCTTGTATTTATACGTCAGGAAGCTGATTGATCAGTTTCTGTTTTAAACATACAAAAGCCCCACTGTCTGATGAACGACATGGGGCTTTTTGTTTTGTAATGATTTTATGTTTACAAAATATGCAGTGGTGATATCAATCCGATCATGACTCGTCCGGTGTTGTAATCCGACAGACCTATCCGGTCTTTTGCATAGTCGGAATACTGATACCATCGTCCTACGTATCCTAAAAAGAACTTCAGATTGTAATTCTTGAAAGGATAAAGCTCTATCGTAGGAACGATACTGTATGCTGTCCTGAACTTATCCTCTGTTTTCAATGGGTCCAGGTCATCCTTCCACAACGCACAATCGATAAATGCATCGAGACTAAGGTGCCATTTGTGTGACATCTTATAGGTGACCCTTGTCCAGTGGGATCGGTAGACTGTTTTTCGGACAGAATAGTTGTACAGATCATCAGGGATGTCGTTGCTGATAATTCCGGTACGGTCCAGATCCTCAAAGCTGATCTTGAAGTCATAAGCAATATCAACCTTGTCGGAACGGAACTGATTACCAAGTGCAATGTAGTTCATTCCTATTCCTTTAGCCTCGGTAAAAAGTGAGTATGACCAGATGGTAGAAAGCTTACCGTCGAAGAAGTTGCCTCTCCAGTTGAACACAAGAGCCAGAGGCACTTTCGACGCCTTAACATCGGGAACGGTATCGTACAACTCCTCAAAGGTGCCTGTACGGCTGTCAAGAAGCTGGAAAGCAAAACCATTGTTTTCGTTAGCCTGATAATAAACCCCGGCACCTGTAAGAAAGTTATCCGCCATTTCAATGA
>JAOZOF010000247.1 GCA_029933425.1 Marinilabiliaceae bacterium | reverse complement strand
TTAAAAAGGACGTATTTTCTTCAACTTTCCGGGACTGTAATTGTATTGCTTTTTAAACTGGCGGTAAAAATAAAACTCATTGTTATAACCTGATTCAAAAGCCACCTCTTTTACACTTTTATTGGTCGTGGTAAGCAGTTTCACTGCAAACTCCATACGTAACCTGAGCATATATTCGTATGGAGTAATTTCAAAGTTTTGTTTAAATATCCTGTGAAAATAATTCGGGGCAAGATTCGATTTTGATGCTATTTCTTTAAGTGACGGATTGGTCTTGAACTCACTATCCATAAATTTAATCGACGGGGACAGTTTTGATATCTCTTTCGATCGTACAAGATCATCATGCGGAATATCTTTCATTGCTTCTGCCACAAAACTGAGAATGTAACTCTGAATCTTTGCTTCCTCATAAGAATAGGGCAAATTTGATATGTTTGACGAAAGATAATTTTCATCTGTAAAAAGTGCTTCTATTTGCTTATTGAGATCAGGTAAAAAATGAAAATGCTTTTTATCCCAGACATGAATTGGTTTTGCCCCCAGCAGAATATGCTTTAGATGAATTGAAACCGGCACAAAATGTAACCAGTAAATATCCATAAAAGTGCTGCATTTTTGCGCATCAATACTAAAACCCGATATAAGATAAACTTTCCCGGATTCAAGGGTATGTTCCACACCATCAATAACCACCTCAGCTTCGCCTTTTACCGGATTATATATTTTAAAACAACGGTCCAGTTCATCGCTGCTCTTGTTCCACGAGCTGTCGCACCTGTTAAACCCACCGGTTATGATCTTACATTCAAATGAATCAATTGCCATAATAGTTAAGATCGTATATGTTTTAGTTTGAATTATTTATTTTATATCGATACGCAAATATCTAATTTTATAGTCATAAAGATAAAGTTAAAGATCATTACGTCAAAATAAAAGATACTATTGTGAAGGAAAATGAAGTTATCAGGAAGTTTACACCTGACAAAAGAATGCAGTCTCTTATCGACCGTCGGTTACAATTGGTAATTGAAAAGAAGAGAGATATTTATGTTGACAATGCCGAATTTTTAGTTTATCACTGGTCCGGTGAAGCAGCATCTTTTTCTCCTGCCACAGGCGAACATGCCTGCGACATCGACAAAAGAATAGGGATCGGCGACCATAACGCGAGAGTGGATATCGGCATTCCTTTTCCAAAACTGGAAGACACTCCTTCAAAAAAGGGGAAGTTCGAATATACAGCTCTGAACTGGGCAAAAGACTACTCATTCTTAATTAACAACAGTCCTGCCGAAGTTTATGAAAATGAACTGATCGTTGGAGAATTCCATTGGCAGCTTGATGAAGTCCGTTACTTTCAATATCCCGATGAGCAGCGAAATGCAGGGTTTGAGGCACGGGAGCTCGGAGCCGGAGGGATAAGCTTTACTCACACCACTCCCGATCTGAGTATCGGACTGGAACTGGGCTGGAACGGACTGCTTGAAAAAGTCAGAAAGTACATTGCCAAATATGAGAAGGAAAATGAACCCGATAAGGTCAATTACCTGAAAGGATCGGAGATGATCGCTATATCGATTCAGCAATTCATAAAGCGGCATGCCGACAAAGCCCGTGAACTGGCTGTTGAATGTAATGACTCAAAACAGATAGACCGGTATCTTACCATTGCGGAAGTTTGTGACAACCTCGCTGTACGCGCTCCTCAGACTTTCCATGAAGCAGTACAATGGATATGGTTTTTTCAGGTAGCAGAACGTATGCACGGCCACGGCAACGGATACGGCCGTATGGACCAGCTTCTGCAGCCATTCTACCAAAAAGATATAGCTGAAGGAAGAATAACCCGTCAACAGGCACGTGAACTGGTCGGGGAAATGTACATAAAGTACGGCAGCTACATTGCCCTTGGCGGAAGATTGCAGGATATGTCGGATGCAACAAACGAAATGAGCTGGGTTTGCCTCGAAGCATACGACCTGGTGGGTGGAATAAATCACATGGGTGTAATGTGGCATGATGACATCGACAAAGAGTTTTACAGGTATGCCAACGATGTGCTGACCCGGCATGGATGCGGAGTCCCTATCCTGGTAAACTACGATGTGTTAAAAGCAAGCGAGGTACGCAGCGGATACAAACCGGAAGATGCCTGGAATGTTGCGTATAGCGGATGTCAGTGGTATTGCGGTGTCGGCACAGAATACAACGACCAGGATGTTAACAGTTTAGTTCTGATACAACCTATGCAAAGAGCTATTGATAATGCTATCGAAAAGGGTGTTGAACAGTTTGAAGAATTCTGGGACCTCTATTCTTATGAAGTTGACAGAACTGCAAATGCATTAGTTAAGTTCAAAGACATAACCTACGACTGGCAGGCAAAAGTGTGGCCTGAAATGGTTACCTCTTTCTGCATGCACGACTGCATAGAAAAAGGTAAGGATTGTACCGACAAAGGTGCTGTAAGATACAATTACACTTCTGTTAATGTTTTGGGAGTCCCGAATGTTGCCGACTCCATGTATGCCATTAAGGAATTGGTTTTCACCAAAAAGCAATATACCCTTAAAGAACTGTCAGAGGCCCTTAAAGAGAACTGGGAGGGACGGGAAATAATGAGACAGCATTTCCTGAACGTACCTAAATTCGGCAACGATCATGACGGGGCGGATGAAATGGCTGTACGGGTGGCAGAACAGGTCAGGGAGGTATTGGAAAGCAAAAAGAACAACAAAGGATTTAACTACCGGCCCTCGCTGTTTCAGTACATGGGACATACTTATGCCGGCCCGATGATGGGTGCCACACCTGACGGCCGTCTGGCAAAAGAACCGTTAGCTCACGGAATGAACCCCATGCACGGACGGAACAGCAACGGTATAGCCAGCACGGTAAACTCTTTTACCAAACTCGATTTCTCAAAATACCAGGGAGGATCATTTCAGATAGAGTTAACTCCTGACTTTTTTAAAGCAGGGGTAGAAAAAGAGAAGTTGATGGATGCATTCTCAACAGGATTTTTCAAGAAGGGCGGCGTTCAGATAAATCTGAATCTGGTTGATCTGGATGTCCTTAAAAAAGCCATGAATGATAATGACAACCCCGTTTACAATGACATTAACGTAAAAGTGACCGGTTATTCAAGCCATTTTGTAACTATGGATAAACGCTTTCAAAAGGAGTTTGTTGAGCGTGTAAACTATAACAATTTATAGTAAGGTCCCATTTGCTTCTAAAATATGCAAGACACAAACACGGAGGTAAAAGGCAGGGTTTTCAAGATCGAATCTTTAAATACTCATAACGGTCCGGGCTACCGGACTGTTATTTATATGAAAGGATGCCCTTTAAATTGTCTTTGGTGCCATAACCCCGAAGGTATTTCATCAGGCAAAGAGATATGGATAATGCACTCCAAGTGCATTGGTTGTTTAAGCTGTGTCGATGCCTGCCCGCAATCTGCCCTTTCTCCCGGTGAAAATGGGATAATTGTAAACAGAGACAAGTGTGTTGGTTGTTATACCTGTGTCGATGTATGCCCGGCAAAAGCTATCGAGAAACTGGGTGAAGATCTCACCGTGTCAGTAGTCTTTGATCGTGTTTTGAGGGATAAACCTTTTCTGGATGCTTCGGAAGGCGGAATTACTGTAACCGGAGGTGAACCGGGATTATCACCTGAGTTTGTCAGCCGGCTGTTTATTGAATGCCGCAATGAAGGTATACATACGGCTTTCGACACATCAGGACATATCCCCACAAAGGCACTTGAAATGATCATCCCCCACACCGATCTTGTATTCTTCGACCTTAAAGTGATGGACGAAGAGTCTGCAAAGCATTTAACAGGTCAGGGAACTTCACGCATTTTCGATTCTCTGGAATGGATAAAAGCGTATAAAGAGCAACACGGGAAACCCGAATTGCAGTTCAGGACCCCCATTATTCCGGGCTCGACAAACAGCGTCGAAAATCTGAATACCATAGCGCAGGTAATACGGGATAACTACTCCGGGCTTTTTACCGAGTGGGAATTAAACCTGTTTAATGATATTTGTGAAGACAAATATCAAAGATTAGATAAACCATGGCACTATACCGGTATTAAATTAGATCATAATGCCTATCTTCAAATAGAAAAATTTAAAGATGAGAATCCTGACTTAAAAATTAAGATATCCGGTTTTTATCAGAAAAACGCATAACCATATGAATAACACAAAACCTTCATTCCTGCCTCTGTTCATAGTTTATATCCTGTTCTTCATGTGGGGTTTCATTTGGAATTTATTCAATGTATTAGCCACATTTTTCCAGGAATCATTCGACCTTTCAATAATGATGTTATCGCTGGGAACATCACTGTCGTTTTTGGCATTTTTCCTGATGTCATATCCTGCAAAACTGATAATTGATAAGTTTGGCGTACAAAAGTCGATCGCAATAGGGTCTGCAATTACCGGGGCCGGATTGCTGATATTTTATCCGGCATCAATCCTCATGAATTATAAAATATTCCTGGCAGGACTATTTGTTGTATTTACCGGAGTAACTATTCTGCAAACGGTTTGCAACCCGTACATCGGCATTTTAGGGAAGCCGCAAAACCGTGGAGCGCGTATTAATTTTGCGCAGGCAATGGGCGCTGTGGGAGCTGCATTAACGGCCCCCGTTGGCGGCTGGTTCATTTTAAAACTGTATGGTGATGATGTTTTTGAGGGGATAAAAATATTCTATCTCATCATTGCAGGAGTATTTTTTATGTTAGCACTTTTTGTTAGTTTGGTTGAGCTGCCTCCTGCCCCGTCCCTCGAAAAACAAAAAAACTCAACAATAAAACTCAAACCAGGCGGAGCTTTTAAACACCGCCATTTTGTTATCGGTTTTATCATTATGTTTGTCTACATGGGTGCCGAAGCGATATTATATCAGTTAATGACACCATACTTTAAAGAAGTGGGTCAGCTCGGCAATGCTGAGGCAGTTAAGTTATCATCAATCATTTTTTACGGATTAATGATAGGCAGACTGACAGGAGCCTGGGCCATGACCAGGATCGATCCTTCAAAGATACTCGGTTCCTTTGCATTAATAGCCGCCCTTCTCGTTATAACTTCTATGTTATCCGAAGGAGATGTCGGTATCTATGCGATCACTGCTATCGGATTTTTTATCTCAATTATGTTTGCATCAATTTTTGCCCTTGCAACGAGAGATCTCGGGGAAGACACAAACGAAGCTTCTTCGTTCATAATCATGGCAATATCAGGAGGGTTCTTTATTCCGTTACTGTTTGGTGTAATTGCCGATAATTTCAGCTTGCAAACCTCACTCCTGGTTGTTGTCATACCTTTACTGGCAACATCATTCTATGGCTTCTTTTTTGATCGGATTAAAGGTAAACCGGCAGAAGCATAGATGTCGCTTTTAATATAATTTTAATGCCAGACGGGTTTAATATTACGGTACTACGTACCTTACGGTAGTGTTCAATTATAATTTCTAATCGGGTAGAAGGCAGCTCACGCCGCCGTTCCCCCACA
>JAOZOF010000246.1 GCA_029933425.1 Marinilabiliaceae bacterium | reverse complement strand
TGATAGAGATCGAGACGATTGCTGTGAAATAATTATTATTCATGTAGGGAGGCACAGCCGGCAGGAATACCGTCGGCGTCGCTTCAAGCGACACCGACGGTACACTCACAAAAAAAGCACCGCGCAATGCGATGCTTTTCCCTGTTTGAATGTTTGAAAAACGTATCTTGTGTTATTAAACTTTTTAATTATTCAGCAACAACTTCAAAGTTAATTTCAACTTTCACTTCACGATGAAGCTTAACTGTAGCTGTGTACTTTCCAAGTTCCTTAACGGCGTCTTCTTTGATCACGATGCTTTTACGATCGATCTCAAATCCTTCTTTGCCAAGGGCCTCAGCTATCTGGATGGTATTAACCGATCCGAATATCTTACCGGTAGTACTTGCTTTAGCTCCGATAGTAAGTGAAGTACCTTCTAATTTTGCTGCCAGTTCCAATGCCTCATTCTTGATCTTCTCAAGCTTGTGGGCACGTTGCTTCTGGTTTTCGGCGTGGATCTTTTTGGCAGTTTCAGTAGCAAGAATTGCATATCCCCTGGGGATAAGGTAATTGCGTCCGAAACCATCCTTAACAGTAACTATATCATCTTTAAGACCCAAATTGGTCACATCTTCTTTTAATATCAATTCCATTGTAATTCCTCCTTACTAATTATTTCATCAAATCTGTAACATAAGGTAACAAAGCTAAATGCCTTGCTCTTTTTATAGCCCTGGCTACTTTTCTTTGATATTTCAAAGAAGTACCTGTAAGACGACGGGGCAATATCTTACCCTGCTCGTTCAAAAATCTTTTTAAGAAATCGGGATCTTTGTAATCTACATACTTGATCCTGTTCTTTTTAAAACGACAATACTTCTTCTTTTTGATCTCTACTGACGGAGGAGTCAGGTATCTTATTTCTGATTGATTTTGTGCCATGATTTAGTTCTCCTTTTCTACTTTTTTGGTTGCACTTCTTCTTTTCTCACTGTACTGAATAGCGTACTTTTCCATTCTGAATGTCAGGAATCGCAGAACACGCTCATCACGACGGAATGATGTCTCTAATTTTTTAATGAAATCAGGCTCAGCCTTGAATTCGAACAACTGGTAAAAACCGGTTGATTTCTTTTGGATGGGGTACGCAAGTTTTCTCAAACCCCAATTCTCATCGTTTACGATTTCTCCTCCGTTCTTCGTGATCAGCTCACGGAACTTTTGAACCGCTTCCTTCATCTGAGCATCAGACAAAACGGGAGTTAAAATGAAAACGGTTTCATACTGGTTTAACATAATCTTTAAATTTTAATGGTTTTAATAATCAGGGCGCAAAAATAGAACTTTTATTTGAATTCAGCAACTGAACTTGAAGTTAAAAATAGTAAATGGGACACATATCTGGCAGATATTATGGATGTATACTGATATTTTTTGTAAGGATCTACGATAATCAGTATTCATCGGTGCACTTTGTACATCTTAAATATTAATACATCTCTCCTCTCATTCAAATTTCAATTTGTGAGGATCCTGTCTTGTGTCATAAATACGCAGTATTTCTATTGAATCTTTCCTAATACGGTAGTACAAACTATTATGCTTCGTAACCACACACTTCCTGATCTTACTTTTTTTATTAATCACAGAAAATTGCTTAGGATTTAGTATTATCTGACTTAAAACATGATCAACAATATCAAGAAAATCATTAACCACCTTCATTCCCCATTTTTCATCTAAGTACTCTAAAACTTTTGAAAGATCATCATCTGCAAGAGAAGACCAAATGACATACCTATTCATCACTATACTTTTTGCGATACTTCTCCATCACATCCTCATGAGCTATCCAATTACCCTTATCTATTTCAGATATTGCATCATATAATCCCTGCTTTTGCTCGTTGCTCAAAACACTCCATTCTTCCATATCAATGTGGCTGTTTAAATAATTCTCCACTAATCCATACACCTCCTGAAGTTTTTCAAGATCAAGACTATCTATCTTTCTGAACAACATTAATTTCAATTCCGCAGTATCCATTTTTCCGTATTTTATTCAAATTTAAGAATGTTTCAGCGATAAAACAATTAACTCTACCGCAAAAAAAAGCGGATAACAACTTGCTACCCGCTTATAAATATATTTCTATGTACTCATCTGATGACTCGAAGTCATCTGATGAGTATAATTAAACTTTATTCATTACCGTTTCCTGAATATACTTATTCATACCTGCTGCCGCCTGTCTTCCGTCGCCCATGGCAAGTATCACGGTTGCTCCTCCCCTTACGATATCGCCACCTGCAAAAAGATCAGGAATTGATGTCTGCATAGTATCCTCATTCACCACAATGGTTCCCCAACGGGTAACTTCAAGCTCGGGCAAAGCGGCCGGTATTAACGGGTTAGGTGACACACCGACACTAACGACAACGGTATCCACATCAATAAAATACTCGGATCCTTCGATAGGAATAGGACGGCGACGACCACTCGCATCAGGCTCACCAAGCCTCATCTTCTGAACCTTCATGCGATTTACACGCCCTTTTTCATCTGCAAAGTATTCAACCGGAGTATTCAGGTTAAGGAACTCAATGCCCTCTTCCTTAGCATGTTTTATCTCCTCGACACGTGCAGGCATCTCTTCAATTGAACGTCGGTAAATTATCATGGCTCTGTCCGCTCCCAAACGCTTTGCTGTACGTACCGAGTCCATAGCAGTATTGCCGCCACCAATCACGGCAACTACCTTACCTTCAAGAAGCGGGGTGTCGTATTCATGCTGCGCCGCATGCATAAGGTTTACCCTTGTCAGATACTCATTGGAACTTAAAATACCTATGTAATTTTCGCCGGGAATATTCATGAATCGCGGCAATCCCGCACCACTTCCCACAAAGAAAGCTTTAAAACCATCGGCACGCAAGTCATCAATGGTAGCTGTTTTACCTACAATAAAATCAGTTTCGAACTTAACCCCCATTTTACGCAAACCGTCAACCTCGATATCAACTATCTCGTTCGGCAGCCTGAATTCAGGAATCCCGTATTTCAGCACACCGCCTATTTCATGTAAAGCCTCAAAAACCGTAACGTCGTAACCCATTTTGGCCATATCGCCGGCAAATGCCAGTCCTGCAGGTCCTGAACCGATGGAAGCCACTTTTATACCTTTACGTTCTTCAACGTCAGGAACAGAAATATGTCCTGATTCTCTCTCGTAATCGGCGGCAAACCTCTCGAGATAACCTATGGCAACAGCCTCTCTGCCCAGCTTCTGCTGATAGAAACACCTGTCCTCACACTGCTTCTCCTGCGGACACACACGACCACAGACAGCAGGCAGCGTACTTGTTTCCTTCAGCACCTTTGCAGCATCCAGGAAATCACCAACCTCGATCTTTTTAATGAACTTAGGGATATTGATCTCAACCGGACAGCCGGTGATACAAGTGGGATCAGGACAATCGATGCAACGACGTGCCTCAGCCATTGCCTCTATCTCGGTCAGACCGCTGTTCACTTCTATATATGATCTTATTCTTTCGAGCGGAGCAACCTCATTCATCTTGATACGCTTAAACTCTAAACGTTCTTTACTTTTAAGGCTTTTGCGCAGTTCGTTTCTCCACTCCTGACTACGTTCTTCTTTTAAATATTCTTTTGCTACTGACATTTGAATTATTTTTTCACTGTTGCCAAATACTCTTCATAAGCTTTTTTCTCCTGCTCCTTATAACCGTTAAGACGAAGAAGCATCTCATCAAAATCGACCTGATGAGCATCGAACTCAGGTCCGTCGATACAAACAAACCTTGTCTTTCCTCCTACGGTTACCCGACAGGCACCGCACATACCGGTACCGTCAACCATAATGGTATTTAAACTGGCCATTGTAGGAATGTCATATTTCTTAGTGGTAAGAGCTGCAAATTTCATCATTATGGCAGGCCCGATAACCACCGAAAGATCAACTTTCTCCCTGTTTATCACCATCTCCATACCTTCGGTGACAAGACCTTTTTTACCATACGAGCCGTCGTCGGTCATTATCACAACCTCATCCGAGTATTGCTTCATCTGATCTTCAAGAATGATAAGGTCTTTTGACCTTGCCGCCAGGACAGTAATGACCCTGTTACCCGCTTTTTTAAAAGCTTCAACTATAGGCAACAAAGGGGCAACTCCCACACCTCCGCCACAAGCCAGAATTGTGCCTTCATTTTCGATATGAGTTGCCTGTCCCAAAGGCCCTACAACATCAAGGATGACATCCCCGACCTCCAATGCCGCAAGTTTCGATGATGTAACACCTACGGTTTGTACCACAAGAGTGATCGTGCCTCTATCTTCATCCGAAGTAGCAATAGTAAGCGGTATCCGTTCACCTTTTTCCTCAACCCTGATTATCACAAAGTGACCTGCTTTTCTTGATTTTGCAATGCGTGGAGCTTCAACTACTATCTTTACAACATTATCCGAGAAATACTCTTTCTCAACAATTTTATTCATGAGAACATAATTTATTTTTAAGATTAACCGGCTGCAACATCGGCAGACAGTGAACTTACCATAATTTTATTCTTTAAAAACATCAAAGATAAAAAGTATGAATTAAAATAGCGCAATATTTCATTAATATTTATAATAAATACAAATAGCACTCCTTCTTTGGCTTAAAGGCATTTTTTAAGTAATTTAATAGGTCGAAAAATATATATCCGAAATGAAAATAGAAGCTTTTTTTAAACTCTCATACGGTTTGTATGTGGTATCTTCCGCTCATGACGGCAAAAAGAACGGATTTATTGGAAATACAGTATTTCAGGTAACTGCAACACCGTCACAAATTGCCATAGGCTGTAACAAGGACAATTACACCTGCTCGTTGATAGAAAGATCAGGAATGTACTCCATTTCTGTTTTAAAACAGGATGTTAAACAGGATATTATCGGAACATTCGGTTATCACAGCGGAAGGGACATTAATAAGTTCGAAAAGACAGGACATATTGAAACTGCTAACAATACCCCTGTTGTTACGGAAGATTGCATTGCATGGTTCGAGTGTAAGGTTGTGAAACAGGTTGATGTGGGTACACACATCCTGTTCATTGCCGAAGTGATAGAAAACGACCTTATCGAAAAAGACGGAGAACCTCTCACCTATGCTTATTACCATCAGGTAAAGAAAGGACTTGCGCCTAAGAATGCTCCGACCTATGTTGATCAGAAGCTTCTTGAGAAAGAGAGATCAGAAACATCATCGGGAGCTAAAAAATACCGCTGTCTTGCATGCGGATACATTTACGATCCTGATGAAGGAGACCCTGACGGAGGCATTGCTCCAGGAACACCATTTGAGGATATTCCAGACGACTGGGTTTGCCCAACCTGCGGATCGACAAAAGAGATGTTCGAACCGCTTTAGCACGAGTATCTTATTTCTTTCAGAGACACAAAAATACTCCGTGTCTCTGTGTCTCCGTGTTAGTTAAAAAATCAATAACCAAAATTTTATAGAATCATGAACAGTTTAAAAGGAACAAAAACAGAACAAAA